>NZ_CAXAOJ010000007.1:0-378237 GCF_963970945.1 Pseudomonas sp. RA_5y_Pfl1_P24
CAGCATGTTGTTCGGTCCGCCGCTGGTAGGTTTTGGCTTGCAGTTCGCGCTGGTGCAGCGCGTGGAATTCGCCGCCGCCTTCAGCGCGCTGGGCTTGGGCGTCATCTACATGGGGTTGGCTCGGCTGCTGAGCGGCGGGCGCGCCTTGCTGTTGGCGGAGACCTGCCTGGCCCTGGGTGTGATCTTCGCCAGCCTGGCGATTCCCCTCGGGCTGGATGCGCGCTGGACGGCTGCGGCCTGGGCGGTGGAGGGCGCTGGGATTTTCTGGCTCGGCTTGCGTCAACAGCGGCCACTGGCGCGAGCATTTGGCGTGTTACTGCAATTGGGTTCGGCGCTGGCTTTTCTCCGTGAGCTGCACCTCGGCGAACATAGTTTGCTCGCCGGCGCGCCATTGGGTGCGCTGTTGCTGGGCGCGGCGTTGCTGTTCAGCTTTGATCAATTGCGCAAGACACCCTCCGAACAGGCGACTGATTTGGAGCGCAAAGGCCTGCCCGTGCTGGCGAGCCTTGGCTTGAGCTTTTTGTACCTGCTCGCACCCTTGCTGCTGAATACTCAAGGCACGGCTGTCAGTTGGGCAATCGCCGGCCTGGTGACCCTGTTCGTCGGCCTGCGCATTGGTTCGCGGACCTTCCTGTTCAGCGCATTCGCCGTGCAGTTGCTGGGCGGCGCGTTGTTCCTGCTGCGCTTGCAGGGCGGTGACGGGGCGGCGGTATTTAATGCGGGGTGGAGTGGCTTGCTCACGGCCTCGCTGATCGGCCTGGCGTTGATTGGCGGCATGCTCCTGGCGGCGCGCGATGAGAGGGTGCGCGCCGATGTACGGCTGTTACGTGGTTTGTCGGTGGTTCTGCTGGCGGGTCTTGTCCTGATTAATCTCGCGGTGCTGTTCGTCTTGCCTTGGGAGCGCGCGAGCGGCGTATGGGCGGCCAGCGGTTTGTTGATCATCTGGCTGAGCCTGCACCTGCAACAGCGCGTCAGCTTTGTGTTCGGCTTGCTGCTGCAACTGATCGGCGGCGGCTCGTTCCTGTTGGCGGTGCCGGAGTTGCTTGGCCCGTTGACCCGTGAGGGCCTGCGTCCGTTGGCCCACAGCGGTTTCTGGACGCCGATGGTGCTGGGCCTGGCGGCACTGGTCGGTGCTTGGCGCTTGCAGCGCAAACCCCACGCGCCGGTGTTTGCCGTGTTGAAACTGCAGCGCCTGTCCGACGTGCTGCTGGTGTGGGGCGCGGCCTGGTGGACGCTGGCATTGGTCGGTGAAGTGTTGCGGTTTATCCCGCAAGCACTGCAGGGCTCGTTTTTGTTGGGCATCGCAGCGGTAAGCGTGGCGATCTGGGCGTTTCTGTCCGAGCGACTGCGCTGGGCGTCGTTGGGCATGCTCTGCACTTTGTTGATGCCGGCGGCCGGTGCGGTGTTGCTGGTGTCTGCGCATACCTATTACCACCCGGCGGCGCAGTACGGTTGGCTGGCTTGGTTAGCGGTGTTCGTGGTGCATTTCATCTCGCTGCGGCGTTTGGCGGCGGTGGTTCCGGCCAAGGTACTGAGCGCGGCGCACGTAGTGGGCTGCTGGATGCTGATCGGCGTGATGGCGCTGGAGGTGCGTTACGGCCTGCTGGTGCTGTCGAGCGAGTACAACGCCTGGCGCTGGCTGGGCTGGGCGATTCTGCCAAGCCTGTACCTGGTGCTGGCCGCCGCGCCACGCCGTTGGCCATGGCCGGTGTCGGCGTACCCAAGGGAATACCGTGTGCTGGCCGCGCTACCGCTGGCAGTGCTGATGTTGGGGTGGTTCTGGCTGGCGAACAGCTTCAGCGACGGCACGGCCGAGCCGTTGCCTTATGTTCCGCTGCTCAACCCGTTGGATCTGGGCTTGTTGTTCGCGCTGCTGGGCATTTACCTGTGGTCGCGCAGTGCGGCGCCTGAGCGTGGGCCGCGTATTGAATTGATCGCCCAGGGCGTGGCGGGTGTCTCGCTGTTCGCCTTCTTTACGGCGTTGGTGATGCGCACCGCTCATCATTGGGGCGGCGTGCCGTTTCAATTGGATGCGTTGCTGGCGTCGATGCTGGTGCAGGCCGGCCTATCGATCGTCTGGACCTTGATTGCCCTTGGCCTGATGATCGGCGGTCACCTGCGCCATCGTCGCGAAGTGTGGCTGATCGGCGCGGCGCTGATTGCGGTGGTGGTGGCCAAACTGTTCTTTGTCGAACTGAGCAACCGTGGCGGCCTGGCGCGGATTGTGTCGTTTATCGGTGTGGGCGGGTTGTTGCTGGTGGTGGGCTACTTTGCGCCGCTGCCGCCAAAACGCGTTGAACCTGTGACTGAAACCGAGGGAGCGTCTTCTTGATGGGCAAGCTGAAACTGAGTGGTTTGGCGGTATGGATGGCGTGTTCGGCAGCCTTTGCACAGGAAGGTCCGTCCGACTTCACCACCCATGTGCCGCTGGCCGTGAGCGGCAGCGGGCCCTGGTATCGCCTGGAACTGCCACTGGCCGTGCAATTGAGCGCGCGCCAGGCTGATCTCAGCGATATGCGGGTGTTCAACGCCGCCGGCGAGCCGCAGGCCTATGCGTTGTCGCGCCAATCTTCGCAGCGCACCGAAAGCCGCAACGTCACCGACGTTAAGTGGTTCCCGCTGTACGCCGCCGACACCCAGCAAGCCCTGCCCGACGTGGTGATGAAAGCCTCCACCACAGGCACCCTGGTGGAAATAAAACCGTCCGCTGCGCCAAAACCCGGCAAGCAAGTGCTGCGCGGCTGGGTATTGGACGCCAGTGCGATCAAGGCGCCGTTGCAGCAATTGAGTCTGGACTGGAGCCGCGAGCAAGAGGGCTTCCAGCGTTTCAGCATTGAGGCCAGTGATGACTTGCAGCACTGGCAAGCCTGGGGCGATGGGCAGGTGGCGCGCTTGTCATTCGCCGACGAGCGGGTCGAGCAGCATGACGTGAACTTGCCTGGGCAATCGGCGCGTTACCTGCGCCTTGTCTGGCAAGGCCAGGCGGCGCCGCTGCTGACCTCGGCAAAGCTGGTGAGCGCGACCAGCAGCAGCCTGCCGATGCCGTTGGTGTGGTCGCAACCCTTGGCGGGTACACGGTTAAAGGCTGGGGAATACAGCTGGCAGTTGCCCGCGGGGCTGAGCATCGAGCGGCTGCGCATCGAATTGAAGCAAGCCAACACGCTGGCGCCCGTTACGCTGGCGGGGCGTAGGGACAGCAAACAGGCGTGGCAGCCCCTGAGCAATGGCGTGCTGTATCGCCTGACCCAGAATGGCCAGGACGTGGTGCAGGATGAATTGCAGCTGCCGGGCCAAACGGTCGCCGAACTCAAGTTGGCAGTGGATGAACGCGGCGGCGGCCTGGGCATTGAAGCGCCAGCGCTGCGTTTTGCGGTGCGCGCCACGCAGTTGGTGTTCCTGGCCCGGGGCGAGCCGCCGTTTACACTGGCGCTGGGGAATGCGTCGGTCAAGGCGGCGAACCTTGCGCTTTCGACCCTGATCCCTGACTACAGCGCCGAGCGTCTCAAGACATTGGGACAAGCGAAAGTCGCCGGGGAAGTCGCCGTGACATCGCCGCCGATCGTAGCGGCTGCCGATGCCGGCACGAACTGGAGAAAACTCGGGCTTTGGGCCGTGTTACTGCTCGGCGTGGCGGCACTGGGCGCCATGGCCTACAGTTTGCTGCGCAAGCCGCCGGTGGCACGTTAAATAAAGTCCATGAACTCTATTGGGTTTAAATCCTCTGATAGGAGGAAATACGCCCCGACTCGCGCTAAACTGCGCGGGTTTTCAAGCCCCCCATTCTCCGGAGCCTTACATGTCCCGCGTTACCTTGAGTCGCTATTTGATCGAGCAGACCCGCAGCAACAACACGCCTGCCGATCTGCGCTTCCTTATCGAAGTGGTGGCGCGTGCTTGCAAGGAAATCAGCCACGCCGTGTCCAAAGGCGCACTGGGTGGTGTCCTGGGCAGCATGGGCACTGAAAACGTGCAGGGCGAAGTGCAGAAGAAGCTCGACGTCATCTCAAACGAGATCCTGCTCGAAGCCAACGAATGGGGCGGTCACCTGGCCGGCATGGCGTCCGAAGAAATGGACAATGCCTACCAGATCCCGGGCAAATACCCGAAAGGCGCGTACCTGCTGGTGTTCGACCCACTTGACGGCTCGTCCAACATCGACATCAACGCTCCCGTCGGCACCATCTTCTCGGTACTGCGTTGCCCTAACGAGTACTTGAGCCAGAACGAGGCCCTGAACGAAAAGGCCTTCCTGCAGCCAGGCACCGAACAGGTCGCGGCGGGTTACGCGATCTATGGCCCGCAGACCATGCTGGTACTGACCCTGGGCGACGGCGTCAAAGGCTTCACCCTGGACCGAGAAATGGGCAGTTTCGTACTGACCCACGAAGACATCACCATTCCTGCGTCCACCCAGGAATTCGCGATCAACATGTCCAACCAGCGCCACTGGGAAGAACCTGTGACCCGCTACGTGGGCGAGTTGATGGCCGGCGAAGAAGGCCCGTTGAAGAAAAACTTCAACATGCGTTGGGTCGCCGCGATGGTGGCCGACGTGCACCGCATCCTGACCCGTGGTGGCTTGTTCATGTACCCACGCGACAGCCGCGAGCCGTCCAAGCCAGGCAAACTGCGCCTGATGTACGAAGCCAACCCGATGTCCTTCCTGGTTGAGCAGGCAGGCGGCGCGTCCACCGACGGCCACCAGCGTATCCTCGACATTCAGCCTGAAGGCCTGCACCAGCGTGTGGCGGTGTTCCTGGGTTCGAAAGAAGAAGTTGAGCGTGTGACGGCTTACCACAAGCAGTAAGTTGCGGCGATAAGTGATCGGCGTTTTTGGGCGCCGGTTCACCCTTAAAGAAGCCCCGAAACGTTTCAGCGTTTTCGGGGCTTTTTTGTTTTCGTTCGTCGGGAACCAGAAACCCCTTTTCCCTTCTAAGCTTCTGGCAGACCCCCATTCTGCTTAGTCCCTCCAGGAGTTTTTCCATGTCGTTACGTCGTCTCGCCTTGCTGACCTTTTGCGTGCTGTTGGCCGCTTGCAGCAAGGTCAACCAAGAAAATTACGCGAAGCTTTCCGCTGGCATGCCTAAGGCTGAAGTGGAATCACTGCTGGGTCAGCCGACTGACTGTTCCGGCGCACTGGGCATGTCCAGCTGCACCTGGGGCGATAAAAACAGCTTTATCAGCGTGCAATATGCCGGTGACAAGGTTCTGATGTTTTCCGGGCAAGGCCTGAAGTAAACCGGGGCGAGAGCCTGCGGGAGAAGAAGAATGATCCGTTTTGTTTTGTTCCTTTGCGCCAGCCTGTTTTTGGCGGGCTGCGCCAGCCATTCTGGCGATGATCTGCAACCCAAGACTGCGAACAACGTCAACCTCAAGCGTTATCAGGGCACTTGGTATGAGTTGGCCCGATTGCCGATGTACTTCCAGCGCAACTGCGCGCAGTCCGAAGCCCGCTACACATTGCTGCCTGATGGCGACATGTCGGTGTTCAACCGCTGCCTGACGACCGAGTGGAAGTGGGAAGAAGCCAAGGGCACGGCTACGCCGCAAGTGCCGGGCAAGACTGACAAGCTTTGGGTGGAATTCAATAACTGGTTTACCGCACTGTTGCCGGGCGTTGCCAAGGGCGATTACTGGGTGCTGTATGTCAGCGATGACTACAAGACCGCGATTGTTGGCAGCCCGAGCCGGCGGTACATGTGGATTTTGTCGCGCACGCCTACGGTGAGCGCCGACACTCGCGAAGACCTGTTGAGCAGGGCGCGGCAGCAGGGGTATGACACCACGCGGTTGATCTGGCGCACGTCGGACAAGCAGATGGCGAAGACTTCGCAGTAACCCGAAAACACCGTTTTTCAAATGTGGGAGCTGGCTCGCCTGCGATAGCATCAGCCTGGTGTGACAGACGCGCCGCGGTGTCTGCATCGCAGGCAAGCCAGCTCCCATATGTGTTTTAGGGGGTTATTAACTCAGCAAATCTCTCAAGACTTGGGTGAACGCCCGGCTACTTTCTTCCTCGCCGGCATGCCGCCCATCCCGCACCACCCACTTCCCGTTCACCAGCACATCACGCACCTGCCGATCCCCACCGGCAAACAACCAGCGATTCAAAATCCCGTCTTCGCTTGCCGTCGCCAGGTACGGATCATTGCCATCCAGTACCAGCCAATCCGCACGTTTACCCACTTCCAATCGGCCAATCGGCTGCCCCAATGCCTGGGCGCCGCCGTCCAGCGCCGCGTCAAACAGCGTGCGACCCACCATCGGTTGATCACTGCGATACAGGCGGTTACGCCTTTGATCGCGCAGGCGCTGGCCATATTCGAGCCAGCGCAATTCCTCCACCACGCTCAGTGACACATGGCTATCGGAACCGATGCCCATGCGTCCGCCTTGGGCGAGAAAATCCACGGCCGGGAAAATCCCGTCACCCAGGTTAGCCTCGGTAGTCAGGCACAAACCGGCAATTGCGCGGCTCTTGGCCATGCGCGTGACCTCTTCAGGATCTGCATGCGTGGCGTGCACCAGGCACCAACGTTCATCCACCTCGACATTGTCATACAGCCATTGCAGCGGGCGCTTTCCGCTCCAGGCCAGGCAGTCGTCGACTTCTTTCTGCTGTTCGGCAATGTGGATGTGGACCGGGCACGCCTTGTCGCTGGCGGCCAGCACTGCATGGATTTGCTCGGGCGTGACGGCGCGCAGCGAGTGGAAACACAACCCCAACTGCTGCGCCGGCTGTGCCGCCAGGATCGGTTTCAGCCGCGCCTGCAGGTCCAGATAGTTTTCAGTGCTGTTGATAAACCGCCGCTGGCCTTCATTCGGTGCCTGGCCGCCAAACCCGGAGTGGGTGTAAAGCACAGGCACCAATGTCAGGCCAATGCCACTGCTGGTCGCTGCCTGGCTGATCTGCCGCGACAGCTCCGTGCGGTCGGCATACGGCTGGCCGTTGACATCGTGGTGCACATAGTGAAATTCGGCCACCGAGGTGTAACCGGCCTTGAGCATCTCGATGTACAGCTGGCGCGCGATGACGTGCAATTGCTCCGGACTGATCTTGCCGACCATGCGGTACATCAAATCGCGCCAGGTCCAGAAACTGTCATTCGGGTTTCCGGCCACTTCTGCCAAACCTGCCATTGCGCGCTGGAAAGCGTGGGAGTGCAGGTTCGGCATGCCCGCCAACACCGGGCCTCTCAGCCGTTCTGCAGCGTCTGCGCTGGCATTGGCCTCAACTCTTGTCACCACCCCATCTGCGCTGATTTCAAGGCGTACATCGTTGGCCCATCCATTAGGCAGCAGCGCGCGTTCGGCAAAGAAAGCGGACATGATCAAGGCACCCCGGTCGTGTGTTTATTTGTATATACATATACAGACGTTTGCCTGCTCGGTAAACTCCGGCAATCTATGCATCTTTTTCCCCTGCAAGGATTCCCTGTGCCGACTCCGCCTGCCAAGTCTTCGCTGGCTGCCCACATGGACGAAAGTCCGGCGCCCTTGTATGCCCGCGTCAAACAAATGATCAGCCAGCAGATCCTCAACGGCAACTGGCCGCCTCACTACCGTGTGCCGTCGGAGAGCGAACTGGTCAGCCAGTTGGGTTTCAGCCGCATGACTATCAACCGCGCCCTGCGCGAGCTCACCGCCGAAGGCTTGTTGGTGCGCATGCAGGGCGTCGGTACCTTCGTCGCTGAGCCCAAGAGCCAGTCCGCGCTGTTTGAAGTGCACAACATTGCCGATGAGATCGCTTCTCGCGGTCATCGACACACCTGCCAAGTCATCACCTTGGGCGAAGAAGCTGCCGGTTCCGAGCGCGCCGTCGCGCTGGAAATGCGCGAAGGCGGGCGGGTGTTCCACTCGTTGATCGTGCACTTCGAGAATGATATTCCCGTGCAAATCGAAGACCGTTTCGTCAATGCACTGGTCGCCCCGGAATACCTGCAACAGGATTTCACCCAGCAAACGCCCTACGCCTACTTGAACCAGGTTGCACCGTTGACCGAAGGCGAGCACGTGGTCGAAGCGATCCTCGCTGACGCCGCCGAATGCAAGCTGCTGCAGATCGAGCCCAGCGAACCGTGCCTGTTGATCCGTCGACGCACCTGGTCGGGCCGCCAGCCGGTGACGGCCGCACGTTTGATCCACCCCGGTTCCCGTCACAGCCTGGAAGGACGTTTCAGTAAATGAGTTCCGTAAAAGTCTGGCGCGCTGCCGATTATGTACGCATGCCCTGGAAAAACGGCGGCGGCAGTACCGAAGAAATTGCCCGTGATGCCGGCGCAGACCTGGATGGCTTTGGCTGGCGCCTGTCGATTGCGGATATTGCGGAATCGGGCGGTTTTTCCATCTTCGCCGGCTACCATCGGGTGATCACCGTGATCAAAGGCGCCGGCATGGTGCTGACCGTGGATGGCGAAGAACAGCGCGGGTTGTTACCGCTGCAACCTTTTGCGTTCAAGGGTGACAGCCAGGTGGAGTGCCGATTGATCACAGGGCCCATCCGCGATTTCAACCTGATCTATTCGCCGCAGCGTTACCACGCGCGGCTGCAATGGACCGACGGTGTGCAGCGTTTCTTCAGTACCGCGCAGACGGTGTTGGTGTTCAGCGTTGCCGATGAGGTAAAGGTGCTGGACGAGAAATTGGGGCATCACGATTGCCTGCAAATCGACGGTAACACTGGCCTATTGGATATTTCCGTCGCCGGCCGTAGCTGCATCATCGAACTGACCGCACGCGGTTAAAAAATGTGGGGGCTGGCAAGCCAGCTCCCACAATTGTTTTGTGGGGAACATTAAATCTGTTTCCAGTCCCTGCACCAGTTTGTTACTGAATGCCCCAGTGTGGCGCAAAACTACATTGTCGTGACAAACCTCCCTCGCAGCAAAAGCCTTCCGTAAGAAGTTTCATCAAGCCTCTAAGGCTTAATTTCAAAGGCTCGCGCACGCATCACCAAAAATTATCGACAGCTCTCTTAGAAAGTTGGCCGCTTGATTGCATATGCTTGTATGTACAAGTAGAGATGTGTGCGTAAGAGTCAACTTCGCACCAACAAAGTATGCGCATCAATCGCCGAGGAGTTTTTTGTGACTAAGCCAACCAAGTACCGTGACGTAGAAATCCGCGCCGCCCACGGTAACAAGCTCACCGCCAAAAGCTGGCTGACTGAAGCGCCGCTGCGCATGCTGATGAACAACCTCGACCCACAAGTGGCCGAGAACCCTAAAGAACTGGTGGTATACGGCGGTATCGGCCGTGCGGCGCGTAACTGGGAGTGCTATGACCAGATCGTCGAGAGCCTCACCAACCTGAATGATGACGAAACCCTGCTGGTGCAATCCGGCAAGCCGGTTGGCGTGTTCAAGACCCACAGCAACGCCCCGCGCGTGCTGATCGCCAACTCCAACCTGGTGCCGCACTGGGCCAGTTGGGAGCACTTCAACGAGTTGGATGCCAAGGGCCTGGCCATGTACGGCCAGATGACCGCCGGCAGCTGGATCTACATCGGTAGCCAGGGCATCGTCCAAGGCACCTACGAAACCTTCGTCGAAGCCGGTCGCCAGCATTACAACAGCGACCTGACCGGCCGTTGGGTCCTCACCGCCGGCCTCGGCGGCATGGGCGGCGCCCAACCACTGGCTGCAACCCTGGCCGGCGCGTGCTCGCTGAACATCGAGTGCCAGCAGGTCAGCATCGATTTCCGCCTCAGCAGCCGCTATGTCGACGAGCAAGCCACGGACCTCGACGACGCCCTGGCGCGCATCGCCAAATACACCCAGGAAGGCAAGGCCATCTCCATCGCCCTGTTGGGTAACGCCGCAGAGATCCTGCCTGAACTGGTCAAGCGCGGCGTGCGCCCGGACATGGTCACCGACCAGACCAGCGCCCACGACCCACTCAACGGCTACCTGCCGGCCGGCTGGACCTGGGACGAATACCGCGCCCGCGCCAAGACCGAACCGGCTGCCGTAATCAAGGCCGCCAAGCAGTCGATGGCCGTGCACGTCAAAGCCATGCTGGAATTCCAGAAACAAGGCATCCCGACCTTCGACTACGGCAACAACATCCGCCAGATGGCCCAGGAAGAAGGTGTAGAAAATGCCTTCGATTTCCCAGGTTTTGTACCGGCGTACATCCGCCCACTGTTCTGCCGTGGCATCGGCCCGTTCCGTTGGGCTGCACTGTCCGGCGACCCGCAAGACATCTACAAGACCGACGCCAAAGTCAAAGAACTGATCCCCGACGACGCGCACCTGCACAACTGGCTGGACATGGCCCGCGAGCGCATCAGCTTCCAGGGCCTGCCGGCGCGTATCTGCTGGGTTGGGCTGGGCCAGCGCGCCAAGCTCGGCCTGGCGTTCAACGAAATGGTACGCAGCGGCGAGCTGTCTGCACCGGTGGTGATTGGTCGTGACCACCTCGATTCCGGCTCGGTCGCCAGCCCGAACCGCGAAACTGAAGCCATGCAGGACGGTTCCGACGCCGTGTCCGACTGGCCGCTGCTCAACGCCTTGCTCAACACTGCCAGTGGCGCGACCTGGGTTTCGCTGCACCACGGCGGCGGCGTGGGCATGGGCTTCTCCCAGCACTCCGGCATGGTCATCGTCTGCGACGGTACCGACGAAGCGGCTGAGCGGATCGCCCGCGTGCTGCATAACGACCCGGCCACCGGGGTGATGCGTCATGCGGATGCGGGTTACCAGATCGCGATCGACTGCGCCAAGGAGCAGGGCCTCAATCTCCCGATGATCAAATAACCCATGTGGGAGCGGGCAAGCCAGCTCCCACAGAAAAGCGGTTTTACACAGGCTTTATGAACAATCCATCAGAGGTTGAACATCCATGGTTGCAAATGACGCACGTGCAAGCACCACCCCGTTGATCGAAAGGCGTTCGATCGACTACATCCCGGAAGCGGAAAGACACGGTCGTCTATTGAGCCAGTTCACCCTGTGGATGGGTGCCAACCTGCAAATCACCGCCATTGTCACCGGGGCCCTGGCCGTGGTGCTGGGCGGTGATGTGTTCTGGTCGTTGATCGGTTTGCTGATCGGCCAACTGATTGGCGGCGGCGTGATGGCGCTGCATGCGGCGCAAGGGCCCAAGCTGGGCCTGCCGCAGATGATCTCCAGCCGGGTGCAGTTCGGTGTGTATGGCGCGGCTATTCCGATTGTGCTGGTCTGTTTGATGTACCTCGGTTTTACCGCCACCGGCACCGTGCTGTCCGGTCAGGCGCTGGGCCAGTTGTTCGGTGTCAGCGACAGCGTCGGGATCCTGATCTTCGCCAGTGTCATCGTGCTGGTGACGGTGCTGGGTTACCGGGTGATCCATTTCATTGGGCGTGTCGCCAGCGTCATTGGGGTGATTGCCTTTATCTACCTGTTCAGCCGTCTGATAGGCCAGACCGACGTTGGCGCGCTCTTGCAAATCCGCCACTTCAGCTGGAGCAGCTTCCTGCTGGCGGTGTCGCTCGCGGCCTCCTGGCAGATCGCCTTCGGCCCTTATGTGGCTGACTATTCACGCTATCTGCCGAGCAAGACGTCTTCGGTGAAGACGTTTTTCGCGGCTGGCGCGGGGTCGGTGATTGGGGCGCAGGTGGCGATGACCCTTGGCGTGTTTGCCGCGGCCATGTCCAATGGGCAATTTGCCGGTCACGAAGTGGCCTACATCGTGGGGTTGAGCGGTACCGGCGCCACCGCTGCGCTGCTGTATTTCAGCATCGCGTTCGGCAAGGTCACCATCTCCACGCTGAACTCCTACGGCAGCTTCATGTGCATCGCGACCATCATCAGCGGCTTGCGTGGCCGCCTGGAGGTCACGCGCCTGCAGCGTCTGGTGTTTGTGCTGGTGATTGTCGGTACGGCGACCCTGATCGCGTTGCTCGGTCAGCACTCATTCCTCGGCGCGTTCAAGTCTTTCATCCTGTTCCTGCTGGCGTTCTTTACGCCATGGAGCGCGATCAACCTGGTCGACTACTACTGCATTACCCGCGAGCGCTATGACGTGCCGGCGCTGGCCGACCCTAACGGTCGCTACGGCCGTTGGAACCTGCTCGGTATCAGCGTGTATGTCTTCGGCGTGCTGGTGCAGTTGCCATTTATCTCCACCCAGTTCTACACCGGTCCGCTGGTGGCTGCGCTGGGTGATGTGGATATCTCTTGGATCATCGGGCTGGTGCTTCCCGCAGCCTTGTACTACGTGTGTGCGAAAAAATGGCACGGCACGGTGCCCGATCAATTGATCCTGCCAGCAGAGCAGGGCGCTATACCAACAACAAACGGGCTGGCTGCACAAGCCTGATAGGACGTGGACAGGGCAGGACGCCTACTGACTGCCGTAATCCATTTCAAGATTGGGAGCGTCACAACAATGAAAATGCATAAGACCCTGTTGGCCACACTGTTCTCTGCGGGCGTGCTGGCGAGCGTTGGCGCCCAGGCGGCGGGCTGGTGCGAATCCGGCAAACCGGTCAAATTCGCCGGCCTGAACTGGGAAAGCGGCATGTTGCTTACTGACATCCTGCAAACCGTGCTGGAAAAAGGCTACGACTGCAAAACCGACAGCCTGCCAGGCAACTCCATCACCATGGAAAGCGCCCTGAGCAGCAACGATATCCAAGTGTTTGCCGAAGAGTGGGTCGGCCGCAGCGAGGTCTGGAACAAGGCCGAGAAGGCCGGCAAAGTCGTCGGTGTCGGTGCGCCTGTTGTCGGTGCTATCGAAGGCTGGTACGTGCCGCGCTATGTGATCGAAGGCGACGCCAAGCGCAAGCTGGAAGCCAAGGCCCCAGGCCTGAAAACCATCGCCGACCTGACCAAGTACGCCTCGGTGTTCAAGGACCAGGAAGAACCGTCCAAGGGTCGCTTCTACAACTGCCCGGCTGGCTGGACCTGCGAGCTGGACAACAGCGAAATGCTCAAGAGCTATGGCCTGGAAAGCACCTACACCAACTTCCGCCCAGGCACCGGCCCGGCGCTGGATGCGGCGGTGCTGTCGAGCTACAAGCGCGGCGAACCGATCCTGTTTTACTACTGGTCGCCGACGCCGCTGATGGGCCAGGTCGACCTGGTCAAGCTGGAAGAAAAACCCGGCGTGGATAAGAGCGTGAGCATCAAGGTCGGCCTGTCCAAGGCTTTCCACGAGCAAGCGCCGGAACTGGTGGCCGTGCTGGAAAAGGTCAACCTGCCGATCGACCTGCTGAATCAGAACCTGGGTCGTATGGCCAAGGAGCGAATTGAGTCGCCGAAACTGGCGAAAATATTCCTCAAGGAACATCCTGAAGTCTGGCATGCGTGGGTGAGCGAAGACGCAGCCAAGAAAATCGACGCGGCCTTGTAGGTCAAGCCTGTCCGGCTACCCTAAGGGGCTGGTCGGACAGCCGGCCACAACCCACTGGATCGAGAGCACGTTATGTTTCCTGAGAGTTTTACGTTTTCCATCGCCGACTGGGTCAACGGTTGGGTGGATTCATTGGTCACCAACTACGGTGATGTGTTCCGGCACATTTCCGATACCCTGCTGTGGGCCATCGTCAACCTGGAAGGGATGCTGCGTGCGGCGCCCTGGTGGTTGATGCTGGCGATCGTCGGTGCGGTGGCCTGGCACGCCACGCGCAAGGTGGTGACCACGGCGGTGATCGTCGGTTTGCTGTTCCTGGTGGGCGCGGTTGGCCTGTGGGACAAGCTGATGCAAACCCTCGCGTTGATGATGGTCGCCACCGTGATCTCGGTGTTGATCGGCATTCCGCTGGGCATTCTGTCGGCGCGCAGCAACCGCCTGCGTTCGGTGCTGATGCCGCTGCTCGACATCATGCAAACCATGCCGAGTTTCGTGTACTTGATCCCGGTGCTAATGCTGTTCGGCCTGGGCAAGGTCCCAGCGATTTTCGCCACGGTGATCTACGCCGCGCCGCCGTTGATCCGCCTGACCGACTTAGGCATTCGCCAGGTCGACGGCGAAGTCATGGAAGCCATCAACGCCTTTGGTGCCAACCGCTGGCAGCAACTGTTCGGCGTGCAACTGCCGCTGGCATTGCCCAGCATCATGGCCGGGATCAACCAGACCACGATGATGGCGTTGTCGATGGTGGTCATCGCCTCGATGATCGGCGCCCGTGGCTTGGGTGAAGACGTGCTCGTCGGCATCCAGACCCTCAACGTTGGTCGTGGCCTTGAAGCCGGGCTGGCGATCGTGATTCTCGCAGTGGTCATCGACCGCATTACCCAGGCCTATGGTCGTCCACGGCATGAGGCGAGCAAATGACTACTGTCAGCAAAATCGAAGTTAAAAACGTCTTCAAGATCTTCGGCAACCGATCCAAGGAGGCCTTGGCGATGGTTGGCCAGGGCAAGACCAAGGATCAGGTCCTGGCTGAGACCGGCTGCGTGGTCGGCGTGAATGACCTGTCGCTGAGTATCGGCACTGGCGAGATCTTCGTGATCATGGGCCTGTCGGGTTCCGGCAAATCCACGTTGGTGCGCCACTTCAACCGCCTGATCGACCCTACCAGCGGCGCGATCCTGGTGGACGGCGAAGACATTCTGAAACTGGACATGGAGGCCCTGCGCCAATTCCGTCGGCACAAGATCAGCATGGTGTTCCAAAGCTTCGGCCTGCTGCCGCACAAGAGCGTGCTCGACAACGTTGCCTACGGCCTGAAAGTGCGTGGCGAAACCAAGCAGGTGTACGCCGAGCGCGCCTTGCACTGGATCGAAACCGTGGGCCTCAAAGGCTACGAAAATAAATACCCGCACCAGCTTTCCGGCGGCATGCGCCAGCGCGTCGGCCTGGCCCGTGCATTGGCGGCTGACACCGACATCATCCTGATGGATGAAGCCTTCAGCGCCCTCGACCCACTTATCCGCGCCGAGATGCAAGACCAGTTGCTGGAACTGCAAAAGACCTTGCACAAGACCATCGTGTTCATCACCCACGACCTCGACGAAGCCGTACGCATAGGCAACCGCATTGCGATCCTCAAGGACGGCAAGCTGATCCAGGTCGGCACGCCACGCGAGATTTTGCATTCGCCGGCGGATGAGTATGTGGATCGGTTTGTTCAGCGGCGGGCGGCGGTTGTCTGACCCGGGTTTTGTGGTGAGTTGGCAGGCCTCTTCGCGAGCAAGCCCGCTCCCACAGGGGGAACGCATTCCAAATGTGGGAGCGGGCTTGCCCGCGAAGAGGCCGGCAAAGCTGCACAAGAATGAAGAAGGTATGAAGATGTCCCAGGCAACACAAATCACCATCGCCGATACGCCATTGCGCTGGCAAGACATAGTCGCCGTTGCCCGCCACGGCGCGATGCTTGAACTGTCGGGCCAAGCCTGGGCGCGCATCGACAATGCCCAGGCCATCGTGCAGCGCATCGTTACCAGCGGCGAGCGCGCCTATGGGGTGAGCACCGGCCTGGGCGCACTGTGCAATGTGTCGCTCAAGGGCGAACAACTCAGCCAACTGTCGCGCAATACCCTGCTCAGCCATGCCTGTGGCGTCGGCCCGGTGCTCAGCGATGAACAGACGCGCGCGATCATCTGTGCCGCCCTCATCAACTACAGCCACGGCAAGTCCGGCCTGCATCCGCAGGTGGTGCATTCGCTGCTGGCGTTGCTCAACCACGGCATCACACCGCAAGTGCCGTCCCAGGGTTCGGTGGGTTACCTGACCCATATGGCCCACGTCGGTGTGGCCTTGCTGGGTGTTGGCACGGTGAGCTATCGCGGCCAGATCGTCTCGGCGCAAGAAGCCCTGGCGGCTGAAGGTTTGCAGCCGGTGGTGCTTGGCGCCAAGGACGGCCTGTGCCTGGTCAACGGCACGCCATGCATGACCGGGCTGAGCTGCCTGGCCCTGGCCGACGCGCATCACTTGCTGCAATGGGCCGACGTGATCGGTGCCATGAGCTTCGAAGCCCAGCGCGGTCAGATCGATGCCTTCGATGAAGAAATCATCGCGCTCAAGCCGCACCCTGGCATGCAACACGTGGGTATCAACCTGCGCGCCTTGCTCGATGGCAGTGAAGTGATTGCCAGCAGCAAAGGCATTCGCACCCAGGACGCACTGAGCATCCGCTCAATCCCGCAAATCCACGGCGCGGCGCGCGACCAGGTGGAGCACGCCACGCGGCAGATTGAGACTGAACTCAACAGCGCCACCGACAACCCGCTGCTGCTCGGCACGCCGGACCACTACCGCGTGGTGTCCCAGGCCAATCCCCACGGCCAATCCGTCGCATTGGCGGCAGACATGCTCGCCATCGCCATGGCCGAAATCGGTTCGGTGGCCGAACGCCGCCTGGACCGCCTTATTAACCCGCACGTCAGTGGCTTGCCGGCGTTCCTGGTCAGCAACCCCGGAGTCAACTCCGGGATGATGATCGTGCAGTACGTCGCCGCCTCGCTGTGCGGGCAAAACCGCCAACTGGCGCAACCGGCGGTGCTCGACAACTTCGTCACCTCGGGCCTGCAGGAAGACCACCTGAGCATGGGCACCAACGCCGCGCTCAAGCTGTACCAAGTGTTGGCCAACGTGACGCAGATCCTCGC
This sequence comes from Pseudomonas sp. RA_5y_Pfl1_P24, assembly GCF_963970945.1. NCBI lineage: Bacteria > Pseudomonadati > Pseudomonadota > Gammaproteobacteria > Pseudomonadales > Pseudomonadaceae > Pseudomonas > Pseudomonas sp. RA_5y_Pfl1_P24. Next base: position 16,536 of record NZ_CAXAOJ010000007.1, read on the forward strand.
CATCGAGTACTTGCTGGCGGCCCAGGCGTTTGAGTTCCTCAAAGACCAGCGTTTCGGTGCAGGCACTGACCGCGCCTGGCGCCTGCTGCGTGACGTTGTACCTGCTTATGAGCAGGACCGTTGGCTGGCGCCGGATATTGCGAGCGCTGCCCAGCTGATCAAAGACACCGCTTTCCCTAATTTGCACTGAACACGTTATTCAAAAGAACAATTCACAAGGAGTATGAATGTGACTGCGCTAAATCTGATTCCAGGCCAACTGAGCCTTGCCCAACTGCGGGCCATCTACCAGCAGCCGGTAACCCTCAGCCTGGATGACAGCGCCTCGGCCAAGATCGAAGCCAGCGTTGCCTGCGTGGAGCAGATTCTCGCCGAGAACCGCACCGCCTATGGCATCAACACCGGCTTCGGCCTGCTCGCCTCGACCCGCATCGCCAGCGAAGACTTGGAAAACCTCCAGCGCTCCCTGGTGCTGTCCCACGCCGCCGGTGTGGGTGAGCCGATCAGCGATGCGCTGGTGCGGCTGGTCATGGTGCTCAAGGTCAACAGCCTGAGCCGTGGGTTCTCTGGCATTCGTCGCCAGGTGATCGACGCGCTGATCGCGCTGATCAACGCCGAGGTGTACCCGCATATTCCGTTGAAAGGTTCGGTCGGTGCTTCCGGTGACCTGGCGCCATTGGCGCACATGTCCCTGGTGCTGCTGGGCGAAGGCAAGGCGCGCTACAAAGGTGAATGGCTGGAAGCCACCGACGCGCTGAAAGTCGCCGGCCTCACGCCGTTGACCCTCGCCGCCAAAGAAGGCCTGGCGTTGCTCAATGGCACCCAGGTGTCCACCGCCTATGCCTTGCGTGGTCTGTTCGAAGGCGAAGACCTGTTCGCCGGCGCCCTCGCGTGCGGCGCCCTCACCGTGGAGGCGGTACTCGGTTCGCGCTCGCCGTTCGACGCACGTATTCATGCCGCACGTGGCCAGCGTGGGCAGATCGATTCAGCAGCGGCCTACCGTGACCTGCTGGGTGAAAGCAGCCAGGTCTCTCAGTCGCACCAGAACTGCGACAAGGTGCAGGACCCGTACTCCCTGCGCTGCCAGCCACAAGTCATGGGCGCCTGCCTGACCCAGTTCCGCCAGGCCGCCGAAGTGCTGGTGGTGGAAGCCAACGCGGTGTCGGATAACCCGCTGGTGTTTGCCGCTGAAGGCGATGTGATTTCCGGCGGTAACTTCCACGCCGAACCCGTGGCCATGGCCGCTGACAACATGGCGCTGGCGATCGCTGAAATCGGTTCCCTGAGCGAGCGCCGTATCTCGCTGATGATGGACAAGCACATGTCGCAATTGCCGCCGTTCCTGGTGGGCAATGGTGGGGTCAACTCGGGCTTCATGATCGCTCAAGTCACTGCCGCCGCACTCGCCAGCGAGAACAAGGCGCTGGCTCACCCGCACAGTGTCGACAGCCTGCCGACTTCTGCCAACCAGGAAGACCATGTGTCAATGGCGCCTGCTGCCGGCAAGCGTCTGTGGGAAATGGCCGAGAACACCCGTGGCGTTCTGGCGGTTGAGTGGCTGGCGGCGTGCCAGGGGCTGGACCTGCGCGAAGGCCTGAAAACCTCGCCGAAGTTAGAAAAGGCGCGCGGCATTCTGCGCGACAAAGTGGCGTTTTATGAAAAAGACCGCTTCTTTGCGCCGGACATCAATGCCGCCAGCGAACTGCTCGCCAGCCGTTGCCTGAATGAGTTGGTACCGGCAAACCTGCTGCCGAGCCTTTAAGCGCGACACCGGACCCTTGTGGGCGCTGGCTTGCCTGCGATAGCAATCTGTCAGTTGATACATGTGTGACTGATACACCGCCAGCAAGGGCAGGCGCCCAAGGGCTTTGCACAATTGTCCAAGCACGGCGTGCCGTGGATGACCGTGCTGCTGGTCGTCGCGTGCCTGCTGTGGGTCAAACCTTCGGCAGGCAAGCGGCCAAGGTCCATTACGACGCGGCTTTGTCTCATCGATAACTTAGGGAGGCGTTGATGAAAACGCTATGGCAACACTGCCACGTCGCAACCATGGCCCAGGGCAAGTACTCGATCATCGAGGATGCCGCCATGGTGACCGCGGGTTCGCTCATCCAGTGGATCGGCCCCCGCAGCCAGGTACCCACGGCGGATTACGCCCAGGTGCATGACCTGCAAGGCGCGTGGGTCACCCCCGGGCTGATCGACTGCCATACCCACACGGTGTTTGGCGGTAACCGTAGCGGCGAATTCGAGCAGCGCCTCGAAGGCGTGAGCTACGCTGAAATCGCGGCCAAGGGCGGTGGCATTGCCAGCACCGTGCGCGCTACCCGTGCCGCGACCGAGGATGAACTGTTTGCCAGCGCCCACAAGCGCTTGCGCAGTTTGCTGCGCGACGGCGTCACTACGGTAGAGATCAAGTCCGGCTATGGCCTGGACTTGGTCAACGAACGCAAAATGCTGCGGGTCGCCCGTCGCCTTGGCGAAGCGCTGCCGGTCAGCGTGCGTGCCACGTGCCTGGCGGCTCATGCGTTGCCGCCGGAGTACAAGGACCGCGCCGACGACTACATCGACCACATCTGCGCCGAGATGCTGCCGGCCTTGGCGGCAGAAGGGCTGGTGGATGCGGTGGATGCGTTCTGCGAATACCTGGCGTTTTCCACCGAGCAGGTGGAGCGCGTGTTCAAAGTCGCCCAGCAACTTGGCCTGCCGGTGAAGCTGCACGCCGAGCAACTCTCGTCGCTGCACGGCTCCAGCCTGGCTGCGCGTTACCACGCGTTGTCGGCGGACCACCTGGAGTTCATGACCGAAGAAGACGCTATCGCCATGGCCGCCTCCGGCACCGTCGCGGTATTGCTGCCAGGCGCGTTCTACTTCCTGCGTGAAACCCAATTGCCGCCCATGGAGGCCCTGCGCAAGCACGGTGTGAAAATGGCCATCGCCAGCGACCTCAACCCCGGCACCTCGCCGGCGCTGTCGGTGCGCTTGATGCTGAATATGGCCTGCACCCTGTTTCGCATGACCCCTGAAGAAGCGTTGGCCGGCGCCACGCAACACGCGGCCACCGCATTGGGCATGGGCGACACCCATGGTTCCCTGGAAGCGGGCAAGGTCGCGGATTTTGTTGCCTGGCAGATTGATCGTCCCGCCGACCTGGCTTACTGGCTGGGCGGCGAGCTGGATAAACGCGTCGTGCGCCACGGCGTCGATGTCACCGTATAAGGAGCACTGCTGCTGTGGATAAGGTTCTGAACTTCAAACAAGGCCGCGTGCCGCTGCTGATCAGCATGCCCCACGCCGGCCTGCGCCTGACGCCCGCCGTGGAGGCCGGATTGATCCCCGAGGCGCAAAGCCTGCCGGATACCGATTGGCACATCCCCACGCTTTATGACTTTGCCGAAGAGCTGGGCGCCAGCACCCTGGCGGCGGAGTACTCGCGGTTTGTCATCGATTTGAACCGGCCGTCCGACGACAAGCCGTTGTACGTGGGCGCCACCACCGGCCTCTACCCGGCGACGCTGTTTGATGGCGTGCCATTGTTCCGCGAAGGGTTGGAACCGAGCGAGGCGGAGCGCGCCAGTTACCTGCAAAAGGTCTGGGGCCCGTACCACCGCACGCTGCAAGAGGAGCTGGCGCGACTCAAGGCCAAGTTCGGCTACGCCTTGCTGTTTGATGCGCACTCGATTCGCTCGGTCATCCCGCACCTGTTCGAAGGCAAGCTGCCGGACTTCAACCTCGGCACGTTCAACGGTGCTGCCTGTGATCCCGAGCTGGCCAGCCAGTTGGAAGCCATCTGCGCCCAACATCCGCAATACACCCATGTACTCAATGGGCGTTTCAAGGGCGGGCATATCACTCGGCATTACGGGGATCCGGCGCAGGATATTCATGCGGTGCAGTTGGAGTTGTGCCAGAGCACCTATATGGAGGAGTTCGAACCGTTCCGCTATCGCCCGGATCTGGCCGAGCCGACGCACGTTGTACTGAAGCAATTGCTGGAAGGGTTCCTGGCTTGGGGGCAAGCGCATTACCGGTAAATTTTCGGTGCTGCAGCAATAGCCTTCGCGAGCAAGCCCACACACATTTTGACCGCATTTTTATGCTGCAACTCGGTCAACCTGCGGGCCTGCTCGCGAAGGCGGCCTTACAGTCGCCGCAGTGCAATTGCCGGTCGCCACAGGTCGTGTCAACCAAGGCTTCACTGGGTAGGGTTGTGCATTAAAAACAGCCGAGTGAGCCCTTATCCATGAAAAGACTGTTGTTGACCCTCACCAGCGCCCTATTGATTGGTGCCAACGCCATGGCCGCCGAACCGGCCTCCTGCAAAAACATCCGCATGGGCGTGGTCAGTTGGACCGACGTGGTCGCCACTTCCGGCATGGCTGACGTGCTGCTCAACGGTCTGGGCTACGACAGCAAACAAACCAGCGCCGTGCAGCAGATCATCTTTGCCGGCATCCGCGACAAGCGCCTGGATATCTTCCTCGGCTACTGGAAGCCGGCGATGGACAACAACATCGCGCCGTTCCTGGCGGCCAAGCAGGTCAAAGTCTTCGACAAACCCAGCCTCACCGACGCCCAGGCCACCCTGGCCGTGCCGCAATACGTAGCGGATGCCGGCCTGAAAACCTTTGCCGACATTGCTCGCTTCAAGGACAAACTGGGCGGCAAGCTCTATGGCATCGAGCCCGGCAGTGGCGCGAATACCGATATCCAGAAAATGATCGACACCAACCGCTTCGGCCTGGGCGGCTTCAAGCTGATTGCCTCTGGCGAAGCGGGGATGCTGGCGGCGGTGCAGCGCGCGGTGAATCGCAAGGAGTTCGTGGTCTTTGTCGGTTGGACGCCGCACCCGATGAACATCAACATGAAAATGGCTTACCTCACTGGCAGTGAAGATGTGTTCGGCCCCAGCGAAGGTCGCGCCACCGTCTCTACCGTTACTTCGCCAGACTTTGCCGAACGTTGCCCCAACGCCAACCGTTTGTTGGCAAACCTCACCTTCACTGCCGCCCAGGAAAGCCAGTTGATGGTGCCGATCATGGCGCGCGAATCGCCCCAGGACGTGGCCCGGCAATGGTTGCGCGATCATCCCGAGGACCTGCAGCGCTGGCTGGTCGGGGTCACGGCGTTTGATGGCACGGACGCAGTGGCAGCTGTACACGTCAGCCTGGAGCTCTGAGAACCTGCACCGATCAACTGTGTCAGGGATATTGGCGCATGTATCCGATTTCTCCACAGCTTGCCGCGTTCGTCGCAAAAACCGAGTCCTTCGCCAGCGATGACTCATCGCTTGCTGGATTGCGCCAGGCCTACGACCGTATGTGCCAGGCATTCACCCCGCCGGCGCCCGACAACTTATCCATCACGGACTTTTCCCTGGCCGGCGTGGGCGTGCGCAGTTACATGCCCTTCACGCCGGCCCCAGCGGGTGGTTGGTCATGTCTTCTCTATATACACGGTGGCGGCTGGGTCGTCGGCGGCCTGGATTCCCATGACTTCATCTGTTTTGAACTCGCCAGCGCTCTGCAGGTGCTGGTGATCGCCATCGATTACCGGCTGGCGCCTGAGCATCCGTTCCCGGCCGCGTACGAAGATTGTCGTGCGGTGTGGCAGGCGATCCAGGCGGGGCAAGGGCCGCACGTTATCAATCTGCAACAACTGGTGGTGATCGGTGACAGCGCGGGCGGCAATCTGGCAGCGGCGTTATGCCTGGGGCTGCGTGATGATCGGCAACCGCTGCCGCGCGCCCAAGTGTTGATCTATCCGGGCCTGGGTGGCCCATCCGACCTGCCGTCGCGCCGCGACTGCATGGACGCGCCGCTGCTCAGCAGCGCCGACACCGAGAGCTATCTGGCGCTGTACCTGCGGGGCAGTGGCAAGCCGTCGCCCTACGCCATGCCGCTGTTGGCCGAAGATCTCAGCGGTTTGCCCAAGGCATTCATTGCTGTGGCCCAGTTCGACCCACTGCGTGACGACGGCCTGCTCTACGCCGAACGCCTGCAAGCGGCGGGCGTGGTCAGCGTACTTTATCCAGGAAAGGGCCTGGTCCACGGCTGCCTGCGGGCGCGGCGGCAGGCGCCGGAGGTGGATCAGCTCTACGATTGCCTGTTGCAGTACCTGGGGAGAGAAGGGCTGACACAGGTCTAAGCGCGCAAGGACATGCTCATTGCACAATTCGGGTTTATAGTGCCAGACGGCAGAATAAAAGACGTCCCCCCAGGGATGAACCCGACCCCTTACGGAGCGCGCAATGCAGACTTGGTACCCGCAGATCAAACCCTACGCCCGGCACGATCTGGCAGTCGATGACACCCACACGCTGTACGTCGATGAAAGTGGCTCCCCCGAAGGCTTGCCCGTCGTCTTCATCCATGGTGGCCCAGGTTCCGGTTGCGACGCCCAGAGCCGCTGTTATTTCGATCCGAACCTTTACCATATTGTGACCTTCGACCAGCGTGGCTGCGGTCGCTCCACGCCTCGCGCCAGTCTGGAAAACAACACCACCTGGGATCTAGTCGCCGACCTCGAGCGTATCCGCGAACATTTGGGGATCGACAAATGGGTGCTGTTCGGCGGTTCCTGGGGCTCTACCCTGGCCCTGGCCTACGCGCAAACCCACCCGGAGCGCGTGCTTGGTCTGATCGTGCGTGGCATATTCCTGGCCCGTCCGCAGGATATCGAATGGTTCTACCAGGCCGGTGCGAGCCGGCTGTTCCCGGATTACTGGCAGGATTACATCGCGCCGATCCCACCGGAAGAGCGCCACGACATGATCGCCGCTTACCACAAGCGCCTCACCGGCAACGACCAGATCGCCCAGATGCACGCGGCCAAGGCCTGGTCCGGCTGGGAAGGGCGCATGCTGGGCCTGTGCCCGAGCCCGCAGCACGTGGAGCGGTTTTCCGAACCGCAACGCGCCCTGTCCATCGCGCGGATCGAGTGCCACTACTTCACCAACAACTCCTTCCTGGAGCCCAATCAGCTGATCCGTGATATGCACAAGATCGCTCATCTGCCTGGCGTCATCATTCATGGACGCTACGATATGATCTGCCCATTGGATAACGCCTGGGAGCTGCACCAGGCTTGGCCCAACAGTGAACTGCAGGTGATTCGCGAGGCCGGTCATGCGGCGTCCGAACCCGGGATCACCGATGCGTTGGTGCGTGCGACCAGCGAAATGGCACGGCGCTTGCTCGACCTGCCGCCAGAAGAAGCATGAAGGGCCTGTTGCAACGGGTGCGTAGCGCCCGCGTAGAGGTGGCGGGCGAAGTCGTCGGCGCAATCGATCAGGGTTTGCTGGTGCTGGTCGCCGTCGAACCTTCAGATACCCCCGAGAGCGCCGACAAATTGCTGCACAAGCTGTTGAACTACCGGGTGTTCAGCGATGACGAGGGCAAGATGAACCTGTCGTTGAAGGACATCGGCGGTGGGTTGTTGCTGGTGTCGCAGTTCACGCTGGCGGCGGATACCAAGAGCGGGCTGCGACCGAGCTTCTCCACAGCGGCCCCACCGGCACTGGGAGCGGCGCTTTTTGATCACTTGCTGTTACAAGCGAAACAATTGCATGGCAAGGTTGCGTCGGGGCGTTTTGGCGCCGATATGCAGGTGCATTTGGTCAATGACGGGCCTGTCACCTTCCTCTTGCAGACGTGAATGTATTAAAAACGACTTTTAATGCCTAAAAACGCAGGGTTTCGCTACAAATACTTCGTTGTCCCTGATGCGTTGTCTCGCGGGCTACTAGATAATCGCGCGCTACGGGGATCAGCGTTGTTTGGTCCATTTTTGATTTAGGTAGAGACTTGTCCGACAACCCATGGGGAATCATTTTGTCCCAGGGGAGTCGGAACAATGCTCGCCAACCTGGCATATAGATAGCTGGCCGTTGGTTTTTTGATCTGTTTTCGGCGAGGGTTGCTCGTGATTGTTAGTCCCTGTAATGCACCAAAATTGTCTGCCAAACGGTTACGAAACGCACTGGTGACGGGCTCCGCCCTGTTTTGCCTGTTCGGCGCGGGTCAACTGTGGGCATTCAGTCTGGATGATGTGTCGGCCAAGGCAAAAGAGCTGGCCGGGCAGAAATACGAAGCTCCGCGCAGCAATCTGCCGAACGAATTCCGCGAAATGAAATTCGCCGACTATCAGAAGATTCGTTTCCGTAACGAAAAGGCCGAGTGGGCCGATCAGAACACCCCGTTCAAGCTGTCCTTCTATCACCAGGGTATGCACTTCGATACACCGGTGAAAATCAACGAAGTCACCGCCGACAGCGTCAATGAAATCAAGTACGACCCGACGCGTTTCGATTTCGGTGACGTGAAATTTGATCCTAAAGCCACCGATCAGCTGGGTTATGCCGGTTTCCGTGTGCTTTACCCGATCAACAAGAACGACAAGCAAGACGAAATCATGACCATGCTGGGCGCCAGCTACTTCCGCGTGGTCGGCAAAGGTCAGGTCTATGGCCTGTCTGCCCGCGGCATGGCGATCGACACTGCATTGCCTTCCGGCGAAGAATTCCCGCGTTTCACCGAGTTCTGGATCGAGCGTCCTAAGCCGGGTGAAAAACAGCTGGTCATCTTTGCCTTGCTGGACTCGCCACGCGCAACCGGCGCTTACCGCCTGATCCTGCGTCCGGGCACCGACACCATTGTCGATGTGAAATCCCAGATGTTCCTGCGCGACAAGGTCACCAAACTGGGCGTTGCCCCGTTGACCAGCATGTACCTGTTCGGCGCGAACCAGCCGTCCAAAGTGCTCAACTACCGTCGTGAGCTCCACGATTCCAGCGGCCTGTCGATCCATGCCGGCAACGGCGAGTGGATCTGGCGCCCGCTGAACAACCCTAAACACCTGTCGGTCAGCAACTTCACCGTCGAGAACCCGAAAGGTTTCGGCCTGCTGCAACGTGGTCGCGACTTCAGCCACTACGAAGACCTTGACGATAACTACGACAAGCGCCCAAGCGCCTGGATCGAGCCTGAGGGCGACTGGGGCAAAGGCACCGTCAACCTGGTAGAAATTCCGACTGCCGATGAAACCAACGACAACATCGTTGCTTTCTGGAGCCCGGAAAAACTGCCGGAAGTGGGCCAGCCGCTGGACGTTTCCTATCGCATGCACTGGACCATGGACGAGAAAGCCTTGCACCCGGCCGACAGCGCCTGGGTCAAGCAGACCCTGCGTTCCACCGGTGACGTGAAGCAGTCCAACCTGATCCGCCAGCCGGATGGCAGCGTGGCCTACCTGGTCGACTTCGAGGGCCCGTCCCTCAAGGCTCTGCCGTCGGACGCCGCGGTTCGCAGCCAGGTCAGTGTCAGCGACAACGCCGAACTGGTTGAAAACAGCGTGCGCTACAACGAGCACACCAAAGGCTGGCGCCTGACCTTGCGCATGAAGATCAAGGACGCAGGCAAGCCGACCGAAATGCGTGCGGCATTGGTGCAGGACGTTGCCCCGCCTGCCCCAGAGCAGGACTCGAGCCACGTGCTCAAGGCCGACAAGGTTCTGGCCAAGCAACACGAGAAACAGGCCAAGAAAGACGCAAAAAACAAGGACGCCAAGCAGCCAGAAGCTGCCCCAGCCACACCGGAGCCGATCAAGACCGAGCAAGTCCTGACCGAAACCTGGAGCTATCAGTTGCCTGCCGATGAGTAATTCTCAAGCCATGCCCGAGACTCTGTCCGAGTACCTGGCGCATCTACCGATGACCGCTGAGCAGCGCGCCGAACTGGCGGGCTGCACATCCTTCACCGAGTTGCACGAGCGCTTGTCATCGTCGACGTTCGACGCGCCCATCGAAGCCGCCCAGGCGTCGGTTGGCCGCCGGTTGACCCTCAACACTGCCGAAGAGCTGCAAGACGCCGAAATGCTGGTGCTCGACGCCAGCGGTCGCGTGTGCCTCAAGGCCACGCCGCCGATTCGTCGTACCCGTGTGGTTCCGGAGCCGTGGCGAACCAATATCCTGGTGCGCGGCTGGCGCCGTATCACCGGCCGCAGCAATCCGCCGGCACCGGCGAAGGATGAACGCGTACTGCCGGCCGCCCGCTGGCGTACCGTCGGCTCGATCCGCCGTTACATCCTACTGGTGCTGATGCTCGGCCAGACCATCGTGGCCGGCTGGTACATGAAAGGCATCATGCCGTACCAGGGCTGGTCGCTCGTTGACTTCGACGAGATCCGCAACCAGACCCTGCTGCAAACCGCTACCCAGGTACTCCCTTACGCCCTGCAAACCAGCATCCTGATCATGTTCGGGATCTTGTTCTGCTGGGTGTCGGCCGGTTTCTGGACCGCGTTGATGGGCTTCCTGGAACTGCTCACTGGCCACGATAAATACCGCATCTCCGGTAAAAGTGCCGGTGATGAGCCGATCCCTAAAGACGCCCGCACCGCGCTGGTGATGCCGATCTGCAACGAAGATGTGCCCCGGGTATTTGCCGGCCTGCGCGCTACGTTCGAGTCGGTCGCCGCCACCGGTGACCTGGATCGCTTCGACTTCTTCGTGCTCAGCGACAGCAATGACGCCGACATCTGCATCGCCGAACAGCAAGCCTGGCTCGACGTGTGCCGCGAAGCCGGTGGTTTCGGCAAGCTCTTCTATCGCCGTCGTCGCCGTCGCGTAAAGCGCAAGAGCGGCAACCTCGACGACTTCTGCCGTCGTTGGGGCGGTGACTACAAATACATGGTCGTGCTTGACGCTGACAGCGTGATGAGCGGCGAATGCCTGACCAGCCTGGTGCGCCTGATGGAAGCCACGCCGGATGCGGGGATTATCCAGACCGCGCCACGTGCGTCGGGCATGGACACTCTGTATGCACGCATGCAGCAGTTCGCCACGCGTGTTTATGGTCCGCTGTTCACCGCCGGCCTGCACTTCTGGCAGCTGGGTGAATCCCACTATTGGGGTCACAACGCGATCATCCGCATGAAGCCGTTTATCGAACACTGCGCCTTGGCGCCATTGCCAGGTAAGGGCGCGTTCGCCGGTTCGATTCTGTCCCATGACTTCGTTGAAGCAGCGCTGATGCGCCGTGCCGGCTGGGGCGTGTGGATTGCCTACGACCTGCCGGGCAGTTACGAAGAACTGCCGCCGAACCTACTGGACGAACTCAAGCGTGACCGTCGCTGGTGCCACGGTAACCTGATGAACTTCCGCCTGTTCCTGGTTAAAGGCATGCACCCGGTGCACCGCGCGGTGTTCCTGACCGGCGTGATGTCCTACCTGTCGGCGCCGTTGTGGTTCCTGTTCCTGGTGTTGTCCACGGCGCTGCTGGCGGTGAACACGCTGATGGAGCCGCAGTACTTCATGGCGCCACGCCAGTTGTACCCGCTGTGGCCGCAATGGCATCCGGACAAGGCGGTGGCGCTGTTCTCCACCACCATCGTGCTGCTGTTCCTGCCCAAGCTGCTGAGCATCATTTTGATCTGGGCCAAGGGCGCGAAAGAGTTCGGTGGCAAGTTCAAGGTGACGATGTCGATGCTGCTGGAGATGCTGTTCTCTATGCTGCTGGCGCCGGTGCGGATGATTTTTCACACGCGTTTCGTGCTTGCCGCCTTCCTCGGCTGGGCCGCGACATGGAACTCGCCCAAGCGTGATGATGACTCGACTACCTGGGGTGAAGCCTTCAAACGCCACGGTACGCAAACCTTGCTCGGCTTCCTCTGGGCCTTGCTGGTGGTGTGGTTGAATCCAAGCTTCCTGTGGTGGCTGGTGCCGATTGTCGGCTCGTTGATGCTGTCGATTCCGGTGTCGGTGATTTCCAGTCGGGTCAACCTGGGCCTCAAGTCCCGCGACGAGAGCCTGTTCCTGATCCCTGAGGAATACAATCCACCGCAGGCGTTGCTGTTGACCGAACAGTACACTCACGAAAACCGTTGGCACGCGCTGAACGACGGCTTTGTACGCTCGGTGGTTGATCCACAGCAAAACGCCCTGGCGTGTGCCCTGGCGACCTCACGTCACCGCGAGTCCGAGCCGATCGAGTACCTGCGTACCGAGCGTGTGCGTCATGCGTTGAAAGTCGGCCCAGCCGGCCTTAACAACGGCGAACGCGTGGCATTGCTCAGCGACCCGGTAGCCCTGGCTCGCCTGCACGAGCAGGTGTGGAGCGAAGGCCATGCCGAGTGGCTCGCCGCCTGGCGGGACTCGCTCAAGGCCGATCCGCACGCGCCGTTGCTACCCCTGCAACCGCTGTCGTCCCAGGCCCAACCGGCCTGATTCAGCCGCCCCCGAGGGCTCACCTCGGGGGCGTTCGAAGCGCTGATCCTACAGCGTTTCCAAGCTTTTCCTTCTCTCGTTAACCTCCTGTTATTTCGAAACAAAAGACCCTCGTCCAAGGCGTATTGCCGTGCCCGTGGCTGAGTTAGCATCGCCCCCGGATTTGACTCGGCCACTGGGGTATTCATGAGCAAAGGCTATTGTTCGGCGCTGTTGATAGGCGCTGTCGCATTGATTCACATAGGCCTGGCACAGGCAGGCGCGATTGACGACGCGGTTCGACGCGGTGTGCTGAAAGTCGGCACCACGCCCACTTACATGCCCTTTGAAATGACCGATAAACAAGGGCGCATCGTCGGCTTTGAAATCGACCTGCTCAAGGTCATGAGCCAAGCCTTGGGGGTTGATCTTGAATTGGTTGCAGTGCCTTACAACGAGTTGGTGGAGGGGCTGCAGGCGAAAAATTTCGACCTGATCGGCAGCGGTATGACCGTCACCCAGGAACGCAACATTAAGCTGAACTTCAGCGATTCGTTCATCGTGGTCGGTCAGTCAGTGTTGTTGCATCCACGTCTCATGGGCAAGGTCGCCAGTGTCGAAGACCTGGACGACGCCAGCTACCGAATCGCTACCGCCGAAGGCACCACCGGCGAGTCAGCGGCGCGACGGTTTCTGGGGGCGGCCCGGCTCAGCAGTTTTGCAACGCCGGAAGAGGGCGTGCGCCAAGTGGTGCAAGGCGAGGCCGATGCCTTTATTCATGACGCCCCCTACAACCTCATCGCCTTGAGTCGCCCGGAAAACAGCGCGCTGCTGGCGCTTGAGCAACCCTTCACCTTTGAACCCCTGGCGTTTGGCTTGAAGAAAGGCGATTTCGACAGCCTCAACTGGATCAACCACTTCCTCAACCAGGTTGCCCTGGATGGGACCTACGATCGCTTGCACGACAAGTGGTTTAAGGAAACGGCCTGGATGGCGGAAATCGACTGAAAGTTATAACTCTTTACACATCAGTCCGTTACTGCTGCGCTCTGCCCAAGTAGCTATGCGTGCGCTTTGCCGTAGCGTTGCTGGGCTTTTCCGAGATACGCCGATAACAAATAGCCGTGAAACCTTTGTGGCGGGAGGCGAGTGGGTTAGGATCGCACCCCGAAATGGTGCAGCCCTTTTGCGCGCCGACCTTACAAGAATCGTTCAGGGGACTTGATGATGAAGAAGTATCTTTCGATGCTGCTGCTTGGCGTCACCGCGCTGGTCGCGGCCAACGCGGCCCAGGCCGGCGCAATCGATGATGCGGTCAAGCGCGGCACGCTGAAAGTCGGCATGGACCCGACCTACATGCCGTTTGAAATGACCGACAAGCGCGGTGGAATCATCGGCTTCGAAGTCGACATCCTCAAGGCCATGGCCAAGTCCATGGGCGTCAAGCTGGAGCTGGTATCCACTGGCTATGACGGCATCATCCCGGCCTTCCTGACCGGCAAGTTCGACATGATCGGCAGCGGCATGACCCTGACCCAGGAACGCAACCTGCGCCTGAACTTCAGCGAGCCCTTCATCGTGGTCGGCCAGACCCTGCTGATTCGCAAGGAGCTGGAAGGCACCATCAAGTCCTACAAAGACCTGAACGACGAGAAATACCGCCTGACCTCCAAGCTGGGTACCACGGGCGAGATGGTCGCCAAGAAGCTGATCTCCAAGGCCAAGTACCACGGCTACGATAACGAGCAGGAAGGCGTGCTGGACGTGGTCAACGGCAAGGCCGATGCCTTTGTGTATGACGCACCGTACAACGTGGTTGCCCAGAAGAAAGTCGGTAGCGGCAAGCTGGTGTTCCTCGAAGAACCGTTCACCTTCGAACCCCTGGCGTTTGGCCTGAAAAAAGGCGACTACGACAGCATCAACTTCATCAACAACTTCCTGCACCAGATCCGCAACGACGGCACCTACGATCGTATCCATGACAAGTGGTTCAAGCGCTCCGAGTGGCTCAAGGATATGGAATAAGCCAGGCTGAATACCGAGTCGCGTCCTTCGCGAGCAAGCCCGCTCCCAGATTCGACCGCATTCTCATGTTGGAACTCGGTCAAATTTGGGAGCGGGCTTGCTCGCGAAGGCGGCCTCACAGGCGACACAAAACCCGGAAAGTAAAATGAAACAGAAAAAAGCCCAATGGCCCTGGCACCTGCTGACCGTGGTCGTGCTGGTCGGCCTGGCTGGCGCCTTGTACTACGCCACCTCGCTGATGTCCTACGAGTGGCGTTGGAACCGCGTGCCGCAATACTTCGTCTACCAGGCTGAGACGTCCCAGCGTGCCGCCGACATCTCCACGGTTGTCGAACTGGTGCGCAAAGGCGATGTGGCTGAAGTGACCCTGCGCAACGACGCGGGTGCCGAGCAAAGGCTGACCGTTGCCGACAACAGCCTGCAAGTGGCGCGTGGCGACGATGTGGCCGAAGGCGACGTGGTGGGCGTGACCCGGCATTGGGCGTTGGGCCCTTTGATGTGGGGGTTGTGGACCACGCTGTGGCTGTCGGTGGTATCCGGCATCCTCGGGCTGGCGATCGGGCTGGCGACCGGCTTGTGCCGACTGTCCAATAACCCGACCCTACGCGATCTGTCGACGATCTACGTCGAGCTGGTGCGCGGCACGCCGCTGTTGGTGCAAATCTTCATTTTCTATTTCTTTATCGGCACGGTACTCAACCTGTCCCGGGAATTCGCCGGGATCGCCGCGCTGTCGCTGTTCACTGGCGCGTATGTGGCGGAAATCGTGCGCGCTGGCGTGCAGTCCATCACCCGTGGCCAGAACGAAGCCGCTCGCTCCCTGGGCCTGAGCGCGAGCCAGTCGATGCGCCATGTGGTATTGCCGCAGGCGTTCAAGCGCGTGCTGCCGCCGTTGGCCGGGCAATTTATCAGCCTGGTAAAGGACACTTCCCTGGTGTCGGTGATCGCGATTACCGAACTGCTCAAGAGCGGCCGCGAGGTGATCACCACTTCGTTCTCGCCGTTTGAAATCCTGTTCTGCGTCGCAGGCCTGTACCTGCTGATCAACCTGCCGCTGTCGAAAATCGCCAGTCGGCTTGAGCGGAGGCTCGCGCAAAGTGATTGAAGTCCGCGATCTGGTAAAAGTCTTCGACACCCGTGGCCAAGTGGTGCGCGCGGTGGACCACGTCACCACCCAGGTGGCCAAGGGCGAAGTGCTGGTGGTGATCGGCCCGTCGGGCTCCGGCAAGTCGACCTTCCTGCGTTGTCTTAATGGCCTTGAGGCGTTCGACTCCGGCTCGGTGAGCATCGACGGCCTGCAACTGGCTGATCCGAAAACCGACGTCAACGCCTACCGCCGTGAAGTTGGCATGGTGTTCCAGCACTTCAATCTGTTCCCTCACATGACTGTGCTGGAAAACCTGTGCCTGGCGCAGAAAGTCGTGCGCAAGCGCGGGAAGGCGGAGCGTGAGGCCAAGGCCCTGGCGCTGCTGGAGAAGGTCGGTATCGCGCAAAAGGCCAATGAGTTTCCATCCCGATTGTCCGGCGGCCAGCAACAACGGGTCGCGATTGCCCGAGCCCTGGCGATGGAGCCCAAGGTGATGCTCTTTGATGAGCCCACCTCGGCGCTCGACCCGGAAATGGTCGGCGAGGTGCTGGACGTGATGAAGACCCTGGCCCTGGAAGGCATGACCATGGTCTGCGTCACCCACGAAATGGGCTTTGCCCGTGAAGTGGCCGACCGCGTGCTGTTTTTCGACCATGGCAAGTTGCTGGAAGACGCGGCCCCGGCCGAGTTCTTCGCTGCGCCCAAAGACCCTAGGGCCCAGGCATTCCTGCGCCAAGTCCTCTGATGTCGCGAGCCACAGGTCAGAGCCGGAACTTGTCGACCAGTGTCTGCAGATCCAGGCTCAGCCGCGTCAACTGAACACTGGCCGCCGCCGTCTCCTCGCTGGCGGCCGCTGTTTGCTCCGACACGTCACGCACTTTCATCACGCTGCGATTTATTTCCTCGGCCACGGCACTTTGTTGCTCGGCGGCAGCGGCAATCTGCGGGTTCATTTCCTGGATGATCGAGACTGTCCGGATAATGGCTGCCAATGCATCGCCTGCGTCGCGGCTCCGGTCGACACTGTTGTCGGTCAGCGCGCGGCTGCCGTCCATAATGTCTGCCACCTGTTGGGTGCCGGTGTGCAGGCCGCAGATCAGTCCTTCGATTTCTTCAGCGGATGCCTGCGTGCGCAAGGCCAGGCTGCGGACTTCATCGGCGACCACGGCAAACCCTTCGCCTGCCGTGCCCGCACGCGCCGCTTCAATGGCCGCGTTCAGGGCCAGCAGGTTGGTTTGTTGAGACACTGACTTGATGACGTCCAGCACACCTCCGATTTTTTGGCTTTCGCGTTGCAATGCAATCATCGCCTGGCTGGAGCGCGCCATTTCATGGGCCAGATGGCCTATCTGCTCCACCGCCAGCCCGACGACCTTGTCCCCGGTGCTGGCTTGTTGATCGGCCTCATTGGCCGCCGCCGATGCTTGTTCGGCATGTCGTGCGACTTCTTGGGCGGTGGCGAGCATTTCATTCATCGCTGTGGCCATCTGGTCTGTTTCGTCTTTCTGATCATTGATCCCGGCGCGGGTCTGCTCGGTGACGGCTGAGAGCTGCGTGGCGGCGCTGGCGATCTGCCGGGCGCTGTTGCCAATGCTGCTGATCAGGCTGCGCAGGTTGCGGGTCATTTGCCCGATGCTTTGTTGCAACTGGCCCAGTTCGTCGCGACGTTCCACCTGGATGTCGTGGCTCAAGTCGCCGTCGGCGACACGGTGGGCGGCAGTGAGGATTTCTCGCAGCGGCACGGCAATCTGCCGGGCGATCCACCAGGCGGCAAATGAACCCAGCAACAAGGCGGCCACCGTGACACCCGAGAGCAGGGTGCGGGTATGGTCAGCCTCACTGTCGCGCTGGATGGTCTGGCTTTGGCTCAGCAATTCATTGTGTTCCAGTAACTGGTTGAGTTGTTGTTCAAAGCGGTTCTGTACGGTCTCAGTGGTGAGCTGGGCTTCCTTGAGCGTGAGGAGCTGCGCACGGTAGTTCGCCAGGTCTGTTTTGAGCAGGGCCGAATCGACAGGCAGGCGAGTCACGGCGGCCTGAGCAACGTCCAGCGCGTCGAGGGTGTTGCTGACGTCGTCGGCGTAGGCTTGCAACGTTTCGGCCGCCCAGGCGGGACTCTGGGCGCGATCCTCGGCCTGCTCCATGACTTGGCGCAGGTTTTCAATCGCATCCAGTGCTTGCTGGTCTTGCTGGTCAGGCAGTTCGCTGGCCAGTTGCGCGAGGGTGTCGCTGGCCTGCAGCGCTATCGCGTGGAGCGGGGGGCGAGTATTGTCGCGCCGTTCGATCAAGGGCGGCAGTTCTACGAGCGTGGCTTTGAAACTGGCCACCAGGCGTTCCGCTTCCTGGATGCGCCGCAGTTCCGCCGGGTCCTCAAGGTGGTTTGCAAGGTCGCGCAAATGCTGGTCGATGGTTTCAATCTGTTGCGCCATCTTGCCCAGGCTGGCGGTGTCAGTGAGGGTGCGGTAAACGATACGGTCGGCGCGCATCGCCTCCGCGACAGCCGCCAGTTGGCCCAGTGTCGACAAGTTGCTTGAGCGTAGAAGTACGTCATTCAGGGCCTGCCAGCCGGTCACGGCGATGACGAGGCTGAGGACCAGCACCTGGCCAAAGCCCAGGGCGAGTTTGATACGGACGCTGGCGTTGACCAGCAAGCGGGTCAGCCGAGGAAACATGGTGAACCTCCAAATCTGAAAAAGCGCCTAGACCAACGCTAAATCGATTTGAGGTGATGGCGGGCTGATAACTGCGTAGGAAGTTTCACAAGTTGCGGCGGCCTCGACTGGCCGCCGCGTAGGACCGATCAGATACGGAAACGTCCGACCAGCGTCTGCAAGTAGATGCCCAGACGTGCCAGTTCAGCACTGGACGCGGCGGTTTCTTCACTGGCCGAGGAGGTTTGTTCCGACACATCGCGCACGTTCAGTACGCTGCGATTGATCTCTTCAGCCACGGCGCTTTGTTGCTCGGCGGCGGTGGCGATCTGCGAGTTCATTGCCTGGATGGTCGAGACCGTGCGGGTGATGTTCGCCAAGGCGCTGCCGGCACGGCGGGTCAGTTCAACGCTGCTGTCGGTCAGGCCACGGCTGTTATCCATGATGGTCGCCACCTGTTGGGTGCCGTTTTGCAGGCCGACAATCAGCTCTTCGATCTCTTCGGTGGACTTCTGCGTACGTTGGGCCAGGCTGCGCACTTCATCGGCCACCACCGCAAAGCCGCGCCCGGCTTCACCGGCACGCGCGGCTTCAATCGCGGCGTTGAGGGCCAGCAGGTTGGTTTGCTGGGCCACGGACTTGATCACGTCGAGCACGCTGCCGATCTTGTCGCTTTCGCGCTTCAAGTCGCCCATGGCAGCGGTGGAGTTGCCGACTTCGGTGGCCAGGCGTTCGATCTGAGCGATGGCTTCACCGACCACTTTATCGCCCTCACGGGCTTGCTGGTCTGCGGCCACGGCGGCTTCGGACGCTTCCTCGGCGTTGCGTGCGACTTCCTGCACGGTGGCGGCCATTTCGTTCATGGCAGTGGCGACCTGGTCGGTCTCGATCTTCTGGCTGTTGACCCCGGCGCTGGTCTGCTCGGTAACGGCAGAAAGTTGCTCGGCGGCGCTGGCGATCTGGGTGACGCCGTCACTGATCCCGCCAATCAGCTCACGCAGGCCGACGGTCATGCTTTGCATGGCGCGTTGCAGTTGGCCCAGTTCGTCCTGGCGCAGGGAGTTCAGGTTGTGGCTCAGGTCACCCAAGGCCACGCGCTCGGCCACCTGGAGGGTCTCGTTCAGCGGGAGGATGATCTGACGGGTGATGGCCCACGCGGCGGCCAGGCCAAAGATCAGCGCGAGTGTCGCGGCCAACAGCAACAATTGTTTGGCGCGTGCGGCGTCCGTATCGCGCACAACCGTTTGCGAGGCGGTCAGTTTGTTGCTGCGGTCCAGCATTAGGGAGCCCTGGCTGACCATGATTTTCAAGGCCCCGGCGCTGGAGACTTGAGAGTCACGGTATTGGCTCACCGCTGCACGGTAGGCTTGCAGCGAAACGCCGGCCTGTTGCAGGTTTTTTGTATATTGCTCGGGTAGCTGGCTATCGAGGGCGGTGATTTTCTTCAAGGCGTTGTCGATGGCGTCCAGCGCTGGTTGCTCGGCCTCGACCTTGCCGCTATAGGTGTAGCCACGCACCTGGAAGCGGGCTTGCTGGATCAGCTTGCTCAAATCGACAACGCTGTTGAACTGGCTCACGTTGTCGCCTTGCAGCAGGGCTTTTTCGATCTCACTCACGTTGGCCACTGCGTTGTCGGCCGTGTCGCCCAGTTTGCTGCGGGCGTTTTCCCGGTTGGCGCCGGCCTGCACCATGGCCTCGAATGCGCGCTTGTACTGGTCGACCGCCGCGAGTTGATCATCGATCAAGGCAATGTCAGCGGGCTGCTCAATGAGTGCACGTGCGGTTTTCAGGCCGCTATCCAGTTGGCCGAGAAAACCATTGACCGTCGTCGGACCCTGCTCGCCACGGCGCATTTCAAAGTCCAGGCGCGCTAAGCGCAAGTCCTTGCTCAGGTCGTTGAGGCTGGCGATATACCCCAGTTTGTCGCCGCGACTGATCACGCTGGAGAGCCCGGTCCAGCCGGTGAACGTGATCATCAGCGTCAGCAGCAATACCAGCCCGAAGCCCACGCCCAGCTTGGTTTTGACACTGACATTCCCCAGCTTTTCGGCTAACCATCGATGCATGCTGCAAACTCCCCTGGAACAAGGTTTGGACTTATTCGAAGGCTATCGGCACGCACGCAGGATTCTGTAGCGACACAGCTCCAATGTGGGAGCGTCTGTTGGACCGAGTAGTTAGAAAAGTCGGGCGAGGAGGGCGGTGACGGCGGTTTCGACGCGCAGGATGCGCGCCCCGAGCTGCACGGGCTGCATGCCGGCCTTGGCCAGCAAGTCCACTTCGTAGGGGATCCAGCCGCCTTCCGGACCAATCGCCAGGGTCACCGGCTCATCCAGCCCACGCGGGCAGGCCGGGTAATCGCCGGGGTGACCGATCAGGCCCAGGGTGCCTTCAGTCATGGCCGGCAGGCGGTCTTCGACGAACGGTTTGAAGCGCTTTTCGATAACGATCTCGGGCAGCACCGTATCCCGCGCCTGCTCCAGGCCTAGGATCAGTTGCTCGCGAATCGCCTCGGGCTCCAGGAATGGGGTTTGCCAGAAGCTCTTTTCGACCCGGTAGCTGTTCAGCAGCACTACCTTGGGCACGCCCATGGCGGCCACGGCCTGCAGCACCCGGCGCAGCATTTTCGGGCGCGGCAGGGCCAGCAGCAGGGTCAGCGGCAGTTTGGCCGGTGGCGGCTGGTCGACGCTCACTTGCAGCTCGGCTTCACCGGCGTCCAGGCGCAGCAACTGCGCATTGCCCATCAGCCCGCCGATACGGCCGACGCGCAGGCTGTCGCCGACGGCGGCGCGGTGGACTTCCTGCATATGCACCAGGCGCCGATCGCGCAGCACCACTCGCTCGGCCGTAATAAAATCGGCCTCTTCCAGCAGCAGCAGGTTCACGGCTGGGTCGCTGGCGGCTGGTCGTCGTCGGCGGGTTGATCATCCCGGTGTTCGCCGCGCTTGCTGATCAAGGCACTGAACAGGATGCCAATTTCGAACAGCATCCACATCGGCACGGCCAGCAGCGTCTGGGAGAAGATATCCGGCGGCGTGAGGATCATGCCGACCACGAAGCAGCCGATGATCACGTAGGGGCGGATCTTTTTCAGGTACGACACGTTGACCACGCCGATCCACACCAGCAGCACCACGGCCACCGGGATTTCGAAGGCCACGCCAAAGGCGAAGAACAACGTCATCACGAAGTCGAGGTAGCTGGTGATGTCGGTCATCATCTCCACGCCGGCCGGAGTGGCTGCGGCGAAGAACTTGAAGATCAACGGGAACACCAGGAAGTACGCGAACGCCATGCCGGTGTAGAACAGCAAAATGCTCGACACCAGCAACGGCACCGCGATGCGCTTCTCATGCTTGTACAGGCCCGGCGCGATAAAGCCCCAGATCTGGTGCAGGATCACCGGGATCGCCAGGAACAGCGAAACCATCATGGTCAGCTTCAACGGCGTGAGGAACGGCGACGAAACATCGGTGGCGATCATCGTCGCGCCGGCCGGCAGGTACTGGCGCAGTGGCGTCGAAACAAAGGTGTAGATCTGCTGGGTAAAGGCGAACAACCCGGCAAAAATGATGAAGATGGCCGCTACGCAACGCAGCAGGCGGGTACGCAGCTCAGTGAGGTGCGAGACCAGCGGCATATGCTGGTCGTTTTCCGGTTTATCAGCGCTCATGGGGCTCGCGGCGGCAATGTAGGGTCATGGGGCGCGGGCGACGCAATGGGCGTCGGCGCAGGCTCGGTTGGCGCGGTCGGTGCCACGGGGGCGGTTTCAGCGACGGGCGCGATGCTGTGTTCGGCCACAGGCTGCGCCGGTTTGGCGGGCTCCTGCACGGGCGACAGAATCTTTCGCGTTTCCTGTTCCAACGACAGAATGTGCTCGTTGTGCAGTTGCCGACGAATCTCGTCGGCGCCGATTTCCCGTTCAACTTCCTGTTTGATGGCGTTGAAACTGCGTTTCAGGCGCCCGATCCACAGGCCGGCCGTGCGCGCTGCACCGGGCAGGCGTTCCGGCCCCAATACCAGCAAGGCCACGAGGCCGACGAGCAGCAGTTCAGAGAAGCTGATACCAAACATTAGTCAGTGCTCACGAGTCTTTGCGGGTCGGCTCTTCGACTTTCTCAGCCTGCACGTCGAAGGTACGACGCTCGGTGATCGGCTGGGCGGCCTGCGGGTGCACAGGCTGGGCCGGCGGTACCGGATTGGCGACCGGGTCGGCCGGTTTTTCATCATCGTTCATGGCTTTGCGAAAGCCCTTGATCGACTCGCCCACGTCGGTACCGAGGTTTTTGAGTTTCTTGGTGCCGAACACCAGTACCACGACCACCAGAATGACGATCCAGTGTTTCCAGTCAAAAATGCCCATGCTGCAAATCCTCAGTCAACGTTATTCAAGTGGACGGACGCGAAGCCTTTTCGGCATGCCCGGACAAGCCAAAGCGACGGTCCAGTTCATCCAGTACAGCCTGCGGATGCTGCCCCAGTTGGGCGAGCATGACCAGGCTGTGGAACCAAAGGTCGGCGGTTTCGTAGATCACATCGCTGCAGTCGCCGCTGATTTGCGCGTCTTTGGCCGCGATGATGGTCTCGACGGATTCTTCGCCGAGTTTTTCCAGAATCTTGTTCAGGCCCTTGTGATACAGGCTGGCGACATAGGAGCTGTCGGCATCCGCACCTTTGCGGTCCTCCAGCACCTGGGCCACACGGTTCAGGGTATCGCTCATGTCTAGTGTCCTGCCGGGTAGATGGCGTGCGGGTCTTTGAGTACCGGCTCGACGATCTTCCATTCGCCATTCTCGAACACGCGATAGAAGCAGCTGTGACGGCCGGTATGGCAAGCGATGCCGCCGATCTGCTCGACCTTGAGGATCACCACGTCGGCGTCGCAGTCCAGGCGTAGCTCGTGCAAGGTTTGCACGTGCCCGGACTCTTCGCCCTTGCGCCACAGTTTGCCACGCGAGCGTGACCAGTAGATGGCGCGCTGCTCAGCGGCAGTGAGGCTCAGGGCCTCGCGGTTCATCCAGGCCATCATCAGCACGCGCCCGGTCTTGTAGTCCTGGGCAATGGCCGGCACCAGGCCGTCACTGTCCCACTTGATCTCGTCCAGCCAGTCTTTCATGTTCGGCTCCGGCAATTTGCGACAGTGTATAACCGGATTGGCTATCGACGCACGATCAGATAAACACCCACGGCGACCATGATGCCAGCCGGCCAGTGCCCCAGAGGGTTCAGCGGGCCCCCAATCGCCAGCATTACGCCGCCGACCAGATGGGCTGCACCCAGCAGGCGCAGGAACCAGTCGTCCTTGCGTTTCTGCCACAGCGGCGCCGGGTCCTTGGCGTGGGGCTGGGACATGCGCTCCAACAAGTCGCGGGTCATGTTGGCCAGATGCGGCAGTTGTTCCATCTGACTGTGCAGGTTGCCCAGCATGGTCTTCGGGCTCATCCGCTCGCGCATCCAGCGCTCCAGGAACGGTTGGGCGGTGTTCCACAGGTCGAGGTCCGGGTACAGCTGACGGCCCAGGCCTTCGATGTTCAGCAGGGTCTTTTGCAACAGCACCAGCTGCGGCTGCACTTCCATATTGAAGCGCCGCGCGGTCTGGAACAGGCGCATCAGCACCTGGCCGAATGAAATATCTTTTAACGGTTTTTCAAAGATCGGCTCGCACACGGTGCGGATCGCCGCTTCGAATTCGTTGAGTTTGGTTTCTGCCGGTACCCAGCCCGAGTCGATGTGCAACTGCGCCACGCGGCGATAGTCACGCTTGAAGAAGGCAAACAGGTTACGCGCCAGGTAGTCCTGGTCCTCCGGGGTCAGGCTGCCGACGATACCGCAGTCGATCGCAATGTATTGCGGGCTCCACGGGTTGACGGTGCTGACGAAGATGTTGCCCGGGTGCATGTCGGCGTGGAAGAAACTGTCACGGAACACCTGGGTGAAGAAAATCTCCACACCACGCTCGGCGAGCATCTTCATGTCGGTACGCTGGTCGGCCAGGGTCGCAAGGTCGGTGACCTGCACGCCGTAGATGCGCTCCATCACCAGCACTTTGGGTCGGCACCAGTCCCAATACACTTGCGGCACGTACAGCAACGGCGAGCCTTCGAAGTTGCGCTTGAGCTGGCTGGCGTTGGCCGCTTCGCGCAGCAGGTCGAGTTCGTCGTAGATGGTTTTTTCGTAGTCGGCGACCACGTCCACTGGGTGCAACAGGCGCGCATCGGCGCTGAAGCGCTCGGCGGCGCGGGCGAGGATGAACAACCACGCCAGGTCCTGTCCGATGATTGGCTTGAGGCCTGGACGGATCACCTTCACCACCACTTCTTCGCCGGTCTTGAGCCGCGCTGCGTGCACTTGCGCGACCGAGGCCGAGGCCAGTGGCTCGACGTCGAAGCGGCTGAAGACTTCGCTGATCTTCTTGCCAAGCTGCTCTTCGATCAGCTTCATCGATTGCTGGGAATCGAAGGGTGGCACGCGGTCCTGCAGCAGCATCAGCTCGTCGGCGATGTCTTCCGGCAACAAATCGCGACGGGTCGAGAGGATCTGCCCGAACTTGATAAAGATCGGCCCCAGGTCCTGCAAGGCCAGGCGCAGGCGTGCGCCCCTGCTCAGCTCCAGCTGTTTACGCGGGAACCAACGCCATGGCAGCACATAGCGCACGGCAAGCAGGAACCACGGCAGGGGCAGGGCGAACAGCAGGTCATCAAGGCGGTAGCGGATTACGACGCGCTGGATACGAAACAAACGGCGGACGGCAAGCAGCTTCATGCGTTATCGCTTGGATCAAGGGAACGGCTCAGGCGCTCGAAGCGTGCCTCAAGGCGTTCCAGGTCGATTTTGGCCTTGTCGAGTTCACGAAAGCGCGCTTGCGCTTCCCGTTCTCCGACCAGGGTGCGCGATTCTTCGCTCAGGTATTCGGCAAGGTTCTGGTTGAGGCTGGCGAACCCTTGCTGGTACCAACGCGACCTGCTGCGCAGGTGTCCGCTGATCAACTGGGTAGCCACGGGGCCGATCCAGCGGGACAGCTCGTATTCCCAGTCCAGTTCCAGGTCTTGCAACACGGCGGCGATGTCCATCAGCGCCGCGCTGTCGCCTTCCAGCTCCAGTTCCGCACTGTGCAGGATGGCGGTCTTGTTGCGACTCAGGGCCAGGTGCAACAGGCTCGATGCCGGCGCACGCAAGGTGCAATCGGCCTCGGCGGCCCATTGGCTCGCAAGCATCAGGCCTTCATCGCTGGGCAGGATAAACAGCTGCAAGGCGGGGCTGCGGCAATCGACGGCAATGACTTTGCCGTTGAGGTGCGCAAGCCGCGCCAGGGCGGTGCTGTCCAGGCGCAGTACACGATTGAGGCCGTGTTCGACGCTGGCGAGAAGTCCGGCGAACAACATCAGGGCTTGATGCCGCGGTGCAGCGCGACGACGCCCGAGGTCATGTTGTGGTAAGTCACCCGGTCGAAACCGGCCTCTACCATCATCGACTTGAGGGTTTCCTGGTCAGGGTGCATGCGGATCGATTCGGCCAGGTAGCGGTAGCTCTCGGCGTCATTGGTGATCAGCTTGCCCATCAACGGCATGAAGGCGAACGAGTAGGTGTCGTAGACCTTGGACATCAGCGCGTTGGTCGGCTTGGAGAATTCCAGCACCAACAGGCGGCCGCCCGGCTTGAGCACGCGCAGCATCGAGCGGATCGCGTCTTCCTTGTGGGTCACGTTGCGCAGGCCGAAAGCGATGGTCACGCAGTCGAAATGGTTGTCGGGGAACGGCAGCTTTTCAGCGTCGGCCTGGACGAATTCGATATTGCCGGCCACGCCTTTGTCGAGCAGGCGGTCGCGACCGACCTTGAGCATCGAACCGTTGATGTCCGCCAACACCACCTGGCCGGTCGGGCCAACGAGCTTGGAGAACTTCGCTGCCAGGTCGCCCGTGCCGCCGGCGATATCCAACACACGGTTGCCGGTGCGTACACCCGACAGCTCGATGGTGAAGCGCTTCCACAGGCGGTGCATACCGCCCGACAGCACGTCGTTCATCAGGTCGTACTTGGCGGCTACAGAGTGGAACACCTCAGCGACTTTTTCCGCTTTTTGGCTTTCCGGGACGTTCTTGAAGCCGAAGTGAGTGGTGGGTTCGGCATCGCTGCCTTTGCGCTGATCAGTCATATCGCTGTCACCAAAAGAGAATGCGGCACATGATAATCCCCAAGGCCTGCTTTGTCTTGGCAAGGCTGCAGGTAAGATAGGTCATCACAGAGACCTTTTGCCGCATGGAAGGTTTACAACGTCGCTATAAAGAGGAGTCATTGCAATGGCCCGTATAACCGTTGAGCGTGCACATTCCCTGGGTAAAGAAGGCGCACGGGCAAAGGCCGACAAGTTGGCGCAAAAACTCAAGGAGCAATATGGCCTCGAGCCGTCGTGGTCCGGGGACACCTTGAACCTCAAGCGTTCAGGGGTGAAAGGCACGGTAGTAGTGGCCGACGATTCTTTACGCATTGATGTGGAACTGGGCCTGTTGATGTCGGCCATGAGCGGCTCCATCAAGTCTGAAATTGAAAAGGCGCTGGATAAGGCGCTGGCGTGATCCGCTCGTTCTTAGGGTGCCGATTCTAATTTTTCACCCTACTTTGTGCCCAAGCCCTCAACTCCTGCGGGCCGTTCCTCCACCCTATTCTGCGTGAGGTGCACCATGGCCAAAGTTATCCTGAAGAAAAAAATCGACGTCGAGACCACTACGCTGAGCGACGTTAAATCCTACGCCCGCAAGATCTGGCTGGCGGGACTTGGTGCCTATGCCAAGGTTGGAAGTGAGGGCGGCGAGTATTTCAAAGAGCTGGTTAAAACTGGTCAACATGTTGAAAGTAAAGGTAAAAAAGTTGCAGTTGAACAACTTGAGGCCGCCAACAGTCAGATTGATCAAGTCAAGAGTAATGTCTCCTCCGTCAAAGGCCTGGTAGAAGTTCAGCTGGATAAAGTTGAAAAAGCTTTTGATACGCGTGTTGCAAGTGCCTTGAATCGAATCGGCATTGCGTCTAAACATGACGTTGAGACACTCTCTGCTAAGCTCGAAGAGCTGACGACATTGCTAGAACGTGTCGCGCGTAAACACTAAGGAGACATCGGGATGGCTGTTAAAAAGACTACTCAGAAAGAAGGCAGCTCGTGGGTCGGGGAAGTTGAAAAATATTCCCGTAAGATCTGGCTTGCTGGTTTAGGCGTGTACTCGAAGGTTAGCAGTGACGGTGGCAAGTACTTCGAGACTTTGGTCAAGGACGGCGAGAAGGCCGAGAAGTTGACCAAAACCACGGTTGGTAAAAAAGTTGATGCGGCCAAGGCAACTGCCGGTTCCGCCAAATCGAGCATTTCTGACACTTGGGGCAAGTTGGAAGAAACTTTCGACAAGCGCCTTAACAGTGCCATTTCGCGACTGGGCGTGCCTAGCAAAGCAGAACTGAAGACGCTGCACAGTAAGGTCGATACCCTGACCAAGCAAATTGAAAAGCTGACGGGTGCCAAAGTAGCTCCGGCGAAAACTGCCGCCGCTAAACCCGCTGCCAAGCCGGCTGCTAAAACCGCTGCTGCCAAACCTGCCGTGAAAGCTGCCGCCAAACCGGCTGCCAAAGCTGCGACCAAGGCACCAGCCAAAGTTGCTGCTAAACCAGCCGCCAAGCCTGCGGCAAAAACGGCAGCTGCCAAGCCCGCCGCAAAGCCTGCTGCTAAACCGGTAGCCGCTAAAGCTGCTGCTAAGCCCGCAGCCAAGGCAGCAGCAAAACCAGCCGCCAAGCCTGCGGCTAAAACCGCAGCTGCAAAGCCTGCTGCCAAACCAGCATCCAAGCCCGCCGCCGCGAAGCCGGTCGCGAAACCTGTTGCAGCCAAACCTGCTGCAAAACCAGCCGCCGCGAAGAAGCCAGCAGTAGCGAAAAAACCAGCCGCACCCAAGCCTGCTGCTCCGGCACCAACCGCTTCCACAGCCAACTCGGTGTCCGCACCGACGCCTGCTGCTGTGACCCCGACTGCAACGCCGGCAACCCCGACGCCATCCAGTCAGTCCTGATTTTCCCCAGGACACAAAAAATGCCCGGCCTGCAAAGGTCGGGTATTTTTTATGGGTGGGAGCTGGCTTGCCTGCGATTGCGGGGTGTCAGGCCCCACGTGAGCTGACGGGTCAAGTGCTCTCGCAGGCAAGCCAGCTCTCACATTTTCAGATGGGGTCATCCAGGTATTTCAGCGCGAACGTCTCGGTTGCGAGTCGCGCCGGCAATAACAGATGCGGCGCCACCAACATCATGATTTGGTACACCACCACCCGCACCTCGCCTTCACGGTCGAGAATCCGCTGGTAATCCAGGGAAAACAACAAGGTCATGGTGATCTGCTCCACCAGTTGCCCCAAGGCTTGAGTGCCACTCACCAACTGCCCCGCCGCCTTCAGCCTCGCCAGCAACGAAGCCAGGGTGCGCTTGAGCGCCGTGAGCAGGTTGCGAATACCTTTGGCCAGCTTTGGCAGGCGCCCGGCCAGGTTCGACAGGTCCTGGAACAGGAACCGGTAATGGGCCATACGCTCGACGATCAGGTGCAGGAACAGCCAGTAATCCTCGGCTTCCAGCTGTGCGTCGGCGGGTGGGTTGAGCAGCGGCGCCAGCTCATTCTGAAAGCGCTCGAACAGGCCGAGGACCAGCGGCTCCTTGCCATGGAAGTGGTAGTAAAGGTTGCCGGGGCTGATCCCCATTTCATTGGCCACCTCCATGGTCGACACGTTCGGCTCGCCCTTCTGGTTGAACAACTGCAGGGCACATTCAAGGATACGGTCGCGCGTCTTCATCCAGTCTTCTTAATGTGATCGTTGAGCTCAACGCACCCGAACATAGGTGCCAGGCGCTGCTTCCATCGGTGGGTAATTCTGGTTGCCCAGGGCGGTGAGGGTTTCGCGTTGCACGCCTGAGCGTTGCTGGATCCACTCCAGCCATTGCGGCCACCAGCTACCCTCGATGTGGTGGGCGTCGTAGTACCAGGCGCGCGGGTCGCTGCTCATCTTAGGGTTTTCGACGTAATTGGCCTTTGGGTTGCCCGGCGGGTTGAGGATGCTCTGGATGTGCCCGCTGTTGGAGAGCACGAAGCGTCGCTCACCGCCCAGCAGTTGGGTCGAGCGGTACACCGCGTCCCACGGCGTGATGTGGTCGTTGATCCCGGCCACACTGAAACTGTCCACCGTGACCTTTTGCAGATCGATAGGCGTGCCGCACACCTCCAGGCCGCCGGGATGGCTGAGTGGGTTGTGCTTGAAGAAGTCCAGCAGGTCGCCGTGCAGCGCGGCGGGCAGGCGCGTGTTGTCGTTGTTCCAGTACAGGATGTCGAAGGCCGGCGGCTCCTTGCCCAGCAGGTAGTTGTTGATCCAATAGTTCCAGATCAGGTCATTGGGGCGCATCCAGGCAAAGACTTTGGCCATGTCGCGGCCATCCAGCACGCCTTGCTGGTAAGAGCGGCGCTTGGCGGCTTCCAGGGTTTGCTCGTCGGCGAACAGTGTGGCGGGGCTGTCGATCTGGCTGTCCAGCAGGCTGACCAGGTAGCTGGCGCTGGAGACGCGCCGCAACTGACGCTTGGCTTGCAGGTGGCCTTGCAGCGCGGCGATGGTCAGGCCGCCGGCGCAGGCGCCCATCAGGTTGACCTCGCGCGCGCCGGTGATCGTCCGGCACACGTTGAGCGCTTCTTCTGCGGCGGCGACGTAGGTCGAAAGGCCCCATTCGCGGTGCCGCACGTCCGGGTTTCGCCAACTGATCATGAAGGTCTGCAGGCCGTTTTTCAGGGCGTATTGCACAAAGCTGTTGGCCGGGCTCAGGTCGAAAATGTAGTACTTGTTGATTTGCGGCGGCACCACCAGCAGGGGCTTGGCATATTGTTTTTCGCTCATGGGCTTGTACTGGATCAGCTCCAGCAGCTCATTGCGAAACACCACTGAGCCGGGTGTAGTGGCGACCGTCTTGCCCACTTCGAACGCGTGCTTGCTCACCTGGCGTGGCAGGCCATTGTTGTGCAGCAGGTCCTCGAGCAGGTTACTCACGCCGCGCACCACACTGTTGCCACCGGAGTTGAGCAGTTCCTTGATGGCCAGCGGGTTGAGCAGGCTGTTGGAAGGCGAGACGGCATCGTTGAACAGGGCGAACGCAAAATGCGCCCGTGCCCGGTCATCGTCGCTCAGGGTGCTGTCGTCAATCCACTGGCGTGATTGCTTCTGCCAGCTCAAATAGGCTTGCAGGCTGCGCCGGTACAGGGGGTTGAGTTTCCAGGTGGGGTCGGTGAAGCGGCTGTCATTGGGGTTGGGCGCATGCACGGTTTCGCCCAGCAATACACGGCCCAATTGCCCGCCCAGCGCCACGGCGTGGCGCGCGGTATGCACCGGGTTGCGCAAGCCGTGGGCGGCGACGCTGCGCAGGGTTGACAGTAAATCCCGGCCTCGCAGGCCGGTGATCGCATTTTGCGCATTGATGAACGCGGCAGGGGTGGGCGCCGGTTTCGTCACGGGTCTTTCTCGCATGAGCCAACACTCCTTCGTCAAGCCATCAACAGGCACGCCAATTCAGAACCATAGTCGGTTCCTGGCAAGTTGCGCGGCGGTGTGGTCCTTACACCGCCGGTCGCGGATGAATCACCGCGCGCATGCGCTCCTCTTCGAGAAATTTCATGATGATCGGCGCCACGGCTTCGGCCCGGGTGATCAGGAATAGGTGGCCATCATCGATGATGTGCAACTGCGCATTGGGAATGCGCCAGGCGAGCATGCGCATGTTGATCAGCGGGATCAGTGGGTCGTCGTCCCCGGCCAGCACCAGGGTGGGTTGGCGGATTTTGTGCAGCCAATGGATGCTGGTCCAACCCAGCCCGGCAAACAGCTGCCAGTAGTAACCCAGCTTGCCGGCCGAGCGCACTTTGCTCGCGTGTTCGGCGGCCAGTTTCGAATCGCGGCGGAACGAGCCGCCGTAAATCATCGGCGCAATGCGCACCACGTGGGACGGTTGGATGTAGCGGCGTGGGCTGGCCATCAGCCACAGCACTTTGGGCTTGCCCGGCACCATCACCGCACCCGCTGCCGTGGCCGCGAGGATCAGCTTTTTACAACGCTCCGGGTAGTCGTAGGCGAATTGCTGCGCTAGCGCGCCACCCCACGACACACCCACTGCGTTGACCTGGCCGTAGTCCAGGTAATCGAGCATGCGCGCGGTAAGTTTGGCCAGGCCGGGAAAACGGTAGGGCCGGTTGGGCGTCGACGAACCGCCCACGCCGGGCACATCGAAGGCGATCACTTCCAGGTCCGGGTCCAGCGCCTGGACGAACGGAAACACCAGCTCAAGGTTGGCGCCGATGCCATTGAAGATCAGCAAAGGCGTCAAGTGAGGCTTGCCCGGGCGCACCGCCGTGCGGATGGTCTGGCCATCCAGGTCGATGGTACGGAAGATGAACGGTTGAGGCATGGGGGAACCCTTCGGGTTAGGGGGGGCAGTTGCGAGCTTCAAGCTACAAGCTGAACTCAATCAGCTTGAGGCTTGTAGCTTGCAGCTATCGTTCATGCACATATGTTCCCGGCGCCGCTTCGGCTGCGGCGTACGTTTTATTACCTAATGCCGTCGGTGCTTTCTTCAACTTCCCCGCCCGCTCCGCCTGCCATACCTGCCAATGCAGCCACCAGGAATCGGTGTGCTTGGTTGCATTCTCCTGCCATTCCAGCGGTTTCGCCGTGAGGCTGTCACTGGTCTGGTAACGCGCCTTGGGATTGCCCGGTGGATTAAGAATGCTCTGGATGTGACCGCTGCTGGACAACACGAATTCAACCTTCCCACCAAACAGCTGCGCCGACTTGTAGCAAGACTGCCACGGCGTGATGTGGTCGTTGGTGCCGGCCAGTGAATAGATATCGGCGGTGACCTGCTTGAGGTCAATCGGCGTACCGCACACTTCCAGGGCGTTGGCGCGGACCAGTGGATTATTTTTGAACAGTTCGATGAGGTCGCCGTGGAAGGCGGCCGGCAAGCGCGTGGTGTCGTTGTTCCAGAACAAGATATCGAACACCGGCGGCTCGTTGCCGAGCAGGTAGTTGTTGACCCAGTAGTTCCAGATCAGGTCGTTGGGGCGCATCCAGGCGAACACCTTGGCCATGTCGCGGCCTTCCAGCACGCCGGCTTGATAGGAATGGCGCTTGGCCGCTTCCAGGGTCTGTTCGTCGACAAACAGCGCCACCTGGGTGTCCAGCGTGGTGTCCAGCACGCTCACCAGCAGGGTCAGTGCGTTGACCTTCTTCTCGCCCAGCGCCGCGTAGTGGCCCAGCAGCGCGGTGCAGGTAATGCCACCGGAGCAGGCGCCGAGCATGTTGATGTCTTTGCTGCCCGTGATCGCGGTGACCACGTCGACCGCTTCCTTGAGCGCTTCGATATAGGTCGACAGGCCCCATTCACGCTGGGCCTTGGTCGGGTTGCGCCAGCTGACGATAAACGTCTGCTGGCCATTGCGCAGGCAAAAGCGCGCCAAGCTCTTATCCGGGCTCAAGTCGAACACATAGAATTTGTTGATCTGCGGCGGCACCACCAACAGCGGGCGCTCGTGCACCTGTTCGGTGATCGGCTTGTACTGGATCAACTCCAGCACGTCGTTGCGAAACACTACGGCACCTTCGGTGGTGCCCAGGCTCTTGCCCACTTCAAAGGCGCCCATGTTGACCTGGCTCGGCATGCCGCCGTTGTGCACCATGTCCTTGGCCAGATGGGAAAGGCCATCAAGCAGGCTTTTGCCGCCGGTTTCAAAAAAGCGTTTGACCGCCGCCGGGTTGGCCGCGCTGTTGGTCGGGGCCATGGCTTCGGTCATCAGGTTGATCACGAAGTGGCCGCGGCTGACGTCCTGTTCCGACAGGTTGCTGTCGCCGATCCAGTCGTGCAGTTCCTTGCGCCACGCCAGGTAGGTCTGCAAATAACGTTTGTAGAGCGGGTTCTGGCTCCAGGCAGGGTCATGGAAACGACGGTCGTCGCTTTCGGGTACCAGCTGCGATTTGCCGAACATCACATTCTTCAATTCCACGCCAAAATGCGCGACGTGTTTGACGCTGTGCAACGGTTGCTTGATGGCTTGGGTCAGCACCATCTTCGCCGAGGCGAGTAAATCCTTTTTACGTAACGCGATGATCGGGTTCAGCCCCAGGGTGTTTTCCGAGGCCTGGCGTTTCAAGTCATCGTTATTCTTGTTACTCATCTACGACGCTCCATTGTCCGAAAGACGAGTACCCGTTACTGCCGCTGTGCACCCAGTTTCGATACACAACACAAGCCAGGTACTGCGACTCGGGTGACCGTTGATACCGCATCGTCAAATGCAGGGAACTTGCCAGCTCCATTGGTTACCCGAGTTTGATTTTTTTCGCAAGCGGACCAATCGTTGGTCACGCGAAAGGGCATTCAAGCAGATGAAATTAGAAAATGCCCTCTAAAGAGCAAGACGCCTGGGCTAGAGCATCAGCCGCACGACCGACTGACTTGGATCGCGGGTTTTGCCGGTCGCTTTGAGTTCGGCAAGGTAGTCGGCCCACAGCGCGTCCTGGCGCACGGCCAATTGGTAGAGGTAGTCCCAGGTGAACAGTCCGCTGTCATGACCGTCGTCGAAGGTCAATTTCAGTGCGTACTGACCGGCCGGTTCTATTTTGACCAAACGCACGTTGAGTTTGCCGAATTGCAGGATGGGTTTGCCGTGACCCTGGACTTCTGCGGAAGGCGAGTGGGTGCGCAGCAGTTCGGCGGGGAGTTGGTACACCTCGTCGGGCCCGTAGGTAAGGCCGAGAGTGTTGGAGGTTTTGTGCAGGTTTACAGCTGTAGGGAATTTGGACATGGGAGCCTCCAGCGGCCAGCCTTAAGCTACAAGCGGCAAGTTGAATGGGCTCAACTTGAAGCTTGTAGCTTACAGCTTGAGCTCACAGAATGTAGCGCGACAGATCTTCGTTCTGCGCCAATTCGCCCAAGTGGCTATTGACGTAATCCGCATCAATTTTGATCACTTCGCCATTCTGCGCACCGGCCAGGTCGCCGGCGCTGAAGGACACTTCCTCCAGCAAACGCTCAAGCAGGGTATGCAGTCGACGCGCACCAATGTTCTCGGTCTTCTCGTTGACCTGCCAGGCGATCTCCGCCAGACGCTTGATGCCGTCCGCTTGGAACTCGATACCCAAGCCTTCGGTTTTCAGCAACTCACGGTATTGCTCGGTGAGAGAAGCATGCGGTTCGCTGAGGATGCGTTCGAAGTCGCCCGGGGTCAGTGCCTTGAGCTCGACGCGAATCGGCAGGCGGCCTTGCAGCTCCGGCACCAGGTCGCTTGGCTTGCTCAGGTGGAAGGCACCGGAGGCGATAAACAGGATGTGGTCGGTCTTGACCATGCCCAGCTTGGTGTTCACGGTGCAGCCTTCGATCAGCGGCAGCAGGTCGCGCTGCACGCCTTCACGGGACACATCCACACCGCCGGAGTTACCGCGCTTGGCGACCTTGTCGATTTCATCGATAAACACAATGCCGTGTTGCTCGACCGCTTCCAGGGCCTTGGCCTTGAGCTCTTCCTCATTCACCAGGCGCCCGGCTTCTTCGTCGCGCACCAGTTTCAGCGCTTCCTTCACCTTGAGCTTGCGGCTTTTCTTTTTGCCCTTGCCCATGTTGGCGAACAGGTTCTGCAACTGGCTGGTCATTTCTTCCATGCCAGGCGGGGCGGAGATGTCGACACCGGAGACTTCGGCGACTTCGATCTCGATTTCCTTGTCGTCCAGCTGGCCTTCACGCAGGCGCTTGCGGAACAGCTGGCGGGTGTTGGAATCCGAGGCCGGTGCGGCGTCTTCGTTGAAACCCGCGCGTGCCGGTGGCAGCAGGGCATCAAGGATGCGTTCTTCCGCGGCGTCTTCGGCGCGATGGCTGACCTTGGTCATTTCCTGCTCGCGCAGCAGTTTCAGCGCGGCATCGGCCAAGTCACGAATGATCGACTCGACGTCGCGGCCCACGTAGCCCACTTCGGTGAACTTGGTGGCTTCGACCTTGATGAACGGTGCATTGGCCAGTTTGGCCAAGCGACGGGCTATTTCGGTTTTACCGACGCCGGTAGGGCCGATCATCAGGATGTTTTTCGGCGTTACTTCAACACGCAGCTCTTCGGGCAGTTGCATGCGGCGCCAGCGGTTACGCAGCGCGATGGCAACGGCGCGCTTGGCATCGTCCTGGCCGATGATATGGCGGTTGAGTTCATGGACGATTTCGCGGGGAGTCATGGACATAGTGTTTGGCGGCCTCAAGCGAGAATAAGCCTACGGCTTATTCGGCGAGGTCCTGCTCCTCAATGGTCTGATTGTGGTTGGTGAACACGCAGATATCGCCGGCAATGCCCAAGGCCGTCTCGACGATTTCGCGGGCCGACAGGTCGGTTTTCTTCAACAGTGCGCTGGCTGCCGCTTGGGCGTAGCCACCGCCGGAACCCATAGCGATCAGGCCATGTTCGGGCTCAACCACATCGCCGTTACCGGTGATGATCAGGGAGGCATCTTTGTTGGCGACGGCCAACATGGCTTCCAGGCGGCTGAGCGTGCGGTCGGTGCGCCATTCTTTGGCGAGCTCGACGGCGGCGCGCACGAGGTGGCCCTGGTGTTTTTCCAGCTGGCCTTCGAAGCGCTCGAAGAGGGTGAAGGCGTCGGCGGTAGCGCCGGCAAAGCCCGCGAGAACCTGGCCGTGGTAAAGGCGACGCACTTTCTTGGCGTTACCTTTCATCACGGTATTGCCAAGGGAAACCTGGCCGTCGCCGCCCATGACGACTTTGCCGTGGCGACGTACTGAAACGATGGTGGTCAAGGGGAGAGTCTCCACGCAGCGGGGCGAAAATGCCCTGATGGAAACTGATATGGGGGTGGCGAGGGGGATTTCAACTGTAGGACGGGAGGGCGGACGAGTTGTGTTTATGTGTCGGACTCGGTCCTGAGGCCGCTGAAAATAAATGTGGGAGCTGGCTTGCCTGCGATGGCGGTGTGTCAGTTACTGAAAATATTGACTGTTACACCGCCATCGCAGGCAAGCCAGCTCCCACATTTGTACTGGGTTGGCTGGGAGTTAGCGGCTCTGGCGTTGTTGTAACAACAGGTTGCTAAACCCTGCGCCCGCCAGTTGTTTCTGCGCGACGGTCAGCTGTTCACGGTTGCTGAACGGCCCCACCAGCACGCGGTACCAGGTCGCATCCTTCACCGTACCGGACTCTACCGTCACCGCTTGGCCCAGCAGGATGATCTGCGCGCGCACGCGATCCGCATCCGCCTGTTTCGGGAACGAGCCCGCTTGCAGGAAGAACTTGGTCACCGGCGCTGCCTTGGTCTCGGCGACCGGTGGTGCTGGCGGCGGAGTGATCCCGGCCAATGCGGCCTGGGCGCGCGCGGTGTCGATTTTCGCGGCTTCTGCCGGGGTGACCGGCGT
The DNA here is from genome assembly GCF_963970945.1 of Pseudomonas sp. RA_5y_Pfl1_P24. Lineage (NCBI taxonomy): Bacteria > Pseudomonadati > Pseudomonadota > Gammaproteobacteria > Pseudomonadales > Pseudomonadaceae > Pseudomonas > Pseudomonas sp. RA_5y_Pfl1_P24. Next base: position 52,948 of record NZ_CAXAOJ010000007.1, read on the forward strand.
GACCGGCGTGGTCGGCACTTGCGGCGTCGGCAGGGTTTTCTCCGGTACGGCGTCAGGCGGCACGATCACTTCCGATTCCGGCAGCAGCGTGTAGAAGTCGTACTTTGGCTTCACCGGTGCTGTTGGGCTTGGCGCGGTCTTGTTGGCTTCGGCCATTTTGGTGGCTTTCTGCTGCTCCTGTTTGACCCGTTTGACGTCGTCGCCCTGGCCTGGCTCCAGTTTCATCAGGAACACGATAAACGCGCCAACGGTGAGGCCGATGGCCATCCACAGCCAGCCTGGAATAGGCTTCTTTGCCGGGGCCTGGTAACGGCTGGCGCCGCGCTTGGGTGCAGGTTTTTTCTTGGCAGCCAACTTACATACGCTCCAGAGTTTCCAGGCCCAACAGTTCCAGGCCTTGCTTGAGGGTCCGTCCAGCCAGTGCGGCGATGCGCAGACGGCTTTGCTTTTGGGCTTCGTCGTCGGCGGTCAGGATCGGGCAGTTCTCGTAGAAGCTGGAGAACAGGCCCGCGACTTCGTACAGGTAGGTGCACAGAATGTGCGGGGTGCCTTTCTCGCCGACGCTGTTCAGCACTTCGCCGAATTGCGCGAGCTTGGCGGCCAGTTCTTGTTCGTGCGGAGCCTCCAGCACGATCTGGCCGTCAACTTCGCTGAAGTCCTTGCCCAGCTTGCGGAACACGCCAGCCACACGGGTGTAGGCGTACAGCAGGTAAGGCGCCGTGTTGCCTTCGAAATTGAGCATCAGGTCGAAGTTGAAGCTGTAGTCGCTGGTGCGGTGCTTGGACAGGTCGGCGTATTTGACCGCGCCAATGCCCACCACGCGGGCGATGTTGCGCAGGTCGGCTTCGGCCAGCTCCGGGTTCTTTTCCTTCACCAGGGTGTAGGCGCGTTCCTGGGCTTCGGTCAGCAGGTCGATCAGCTTTACCGTGCCGCCATCGCGGGTCTTGAACGGGCGGCCATCGGCGCCGTTCATGGTGCCAAAGCCCATGTGTTCCATGTGCATCGGGTGGGTGACGAAACCGGCTTTGCGCGCTACGGCGAACACTTGCTGGAAGTGCAGGGCCTGGCGCTGGTCGACGAAGTACAGCGCGCGGTCAGCCTTGAGCGTGCCGCTGCGGTAGCGTACAGCCGCCAGGTCAGTGGTGGCGTAGAGGTAGCCGCCATCGGCCTTGACGATGATCACCGGCAGCGGCTCGCCGTCGGCGTTCTTGAATTCGTCGAGGAACACGCACTGGGCGCCGTTGCTCTCGACCAGCATGCCAGCAGCCTTCAAGTCGTTGACCACATTGATCAAGTCGTCGTTGTAGGCGCTTTCGCCCATCACATCGGCCATGGTCAACTTGACGTTGAGCAGTTCGTAGATCTTCTGGCAGTGGGACAGCGAGATATCCTTGAACTTGGTCCACAACGCCAGGCATTCGGCATCGCCGGCCTGCAGCTTCACTACCAAGCCACGGGCGCGGTCGGCGAACTCTTCTGACTCATCAAAGCGCTTCTTGGCCGCGCGATAAAAATTTTCCAGATCTGACAATTCGTCGCTGGTGATCGGGTTTTCCTGCAGGTAGGCCATCAGCATGCCGAACTGGGTGCCCCAGTCGCCGACGTGGTTCTGACGGATGACTTCGTCACCGAGGAACTCCAGGACCCGTGCTACGCCGTCGCCGATGATGGTCGAGCGCAAGTGGCCGACGTGCATCTCTTTGGCCAGGTTGGGGGCCGACAGGTCGACCACGGTGCGCTGGGCCGGGCCGTCTTTGCGCGCGCCCACATGGGCATCGACCAAGGCCGCGTCGAGGCGGTTGGCCAAGGCCTGGGTGTTCTGGAAGAAGTTGATGAAGCCAGGGCCGGCGATTTCGGCCTTGGTGACGCTTTCATCGGCAGGCAGCGCGGCAATGATTTTTTCAGCCAGGTCGCGTGGTTTCATGCCGGCAGGCTTGGACAGCATCATCGCAATGTTGCTGGCGAAGTCGCCGTGGGTCTTGTCGCGGGTGTTTTCCACCTGGATCGCCGGCGTCAGGCCTTCAGGCAACACACCTTCGTTGACGAGTTGGGTGAGGGCTTGTTGGAGCAGCTGGCGAATGGTGTCTTTCATGGTGTTCTCTTTCGACCGCAAGCGGCGGCGCGCGATGCGCAGGTGGAAAAACTGGGCATTATCCGTGGCGAGGGCGGGCTTGCCAACCATTCAGACGGGTTGGCGACCTGCGGGCCTCATCGCGGGCAAGTTCGCTTCCATATTTAAGGCTGTTCACATTTCAAAATGTGGGGGCTGGCATGCGATTGCAATGTAACGATCAGTACAAATCCACCGGGTCCACATCCAGCGACCATCGCACTTGTCGGCCGCTGGGCATTTGCTCCAGGGCAAGCAACCAGCTACTTAATAGCCGATGCAGGGGCGCACGGGAGGTTGCTTGCAAGAGTAGCTGAGCACGATAACGCCCGGCGCGGCGTTCCATGGGCGCAGGCACCGGGCCGAGCAGCTCGATGCCGCTCAGGCTCAGCTCGCCGAGCAAACGTTCGGCGGCGCTGCACGCTTCATCCAGAAAGCTTTCGGCCTGCCCTGGTTTGTGGGCTTCGGCGCGTAATAACGCTAAATGCGAAAAAGGTGGCAGGCCGGCGGCGCGGCGTTCGCTCAGCGCCTGTTCGGCGAACGCAAAGTAACCTTGTTCAGTCAGTTGGATCAGCAGCGGATGTTCGGCCAGGTGTGTCTGGATAATCACCCTGCCTGGCTCTTCGGCGCGGCCTGCGCGGCCGGCGACCTGCACGATCAACTGCGCCATGCGTTCGCTGGCGCGGAAATCCCCGGAGAACAGCCCGCCGTCCGCGTCCAGGATCGACACCAGGGTCACCCGTGGAAAATGGTGCCCTTTGGCAAGCATCTGCGTGCCGATCAAGATGCACGGCTGGCCCTTCTGAATGGTCGCGAACAGTTGGTTCATCGCGTCTTTGCGCGAGGTGCTGTCGCGATCGACGCGCAGCACCGGGTAATCGGGGAACAGAATGCCCAGGCGCTCTTCCGCGCGTTCGGTGCCTGCGCCTACAGGTCGCAGGTCGACTTTGCCGCATTGCGGGCAGTGGCGGGGCAGCCGCTCCACATGACCGCAGTGATGGCAGCGCAACTCGCCGTGGCGCTGGTGCACGGTCATGCGCGCATCGCAGCGCTCGCACTCGGACATCCAGCCACAGTCGTGGCACAGCAGGGTCGGCGCAAAGCCCCGACGATTGAGAAACACCAATACCTGTTGGCCGGCGGCGAGGGTCTGGCCTATGGCTTGTTGCATGGGCCCGGAAATACCGCTGTCCAATGGGCGACTTTTAACGTCGAGGCGTAGGAAACGTGGCTGCTTGGCGCCGCCCGCCCGCTCGTTGAGGCGCAGGAGGCCGTAACGGCCGGTGTAGGCGTTGTGCAGGCTTTCCAAGGACGGCGTGGCCGAGCCCAGCACAATCGGGATGTCTTCCTGGCGTGCGCGCACCAACGCCAGGTCGCGGGCGTGGTAGCGCAAGCCTTCCTGCTGTTTATAGGAGCCGTCGTGCTCCTCGTCGATGATGATCAGCCCGGGGTTCTTCATCGGGGTGAACAGCGCCGAACGGGTGCCGATAATAATGTCGGCTTCGCCATCGCGCGCGGCCAGCCACGACTCCAGGCGCTCACGGTCGTTGACCGCCGAGTGCACCAGGGCGATACGTGCGTTGAAGCGTTGTTCGAAGCGCGCCAGGGTTTGCGGGCCCAGGTTGATCTCGGGGATCAACACCAGTGCCTGTTTACCGGCTTGCAGGGTTTCGCGGATCAACTGCAAATAGACTTCGGTCTTGCCGCTGCCGGTGACCCCGGCCAGCAGGAAGGCATGGAAACTGTCGAAGCCTGCACGAATTGCTTCATACGCAGCGCGTTGCTCTGGGTTCAGCGGCAATTCCGGTTGGGCCAGCCAGTGTTCGTGGCGGGCGTTGGGGGCTTGCTTGCGGATCTCCACCTGCACCAAGCCTTTAGCCAGCAGCAGGTTGAGGCTGTCCTTGCTCAGCATCAGCTTGCTTAACAGTTGATGGGCCACGCCGTGGGGATGCTGTGCCAGTGTCGCCAAGGCTTCACGTTGGCGCGGGGCGCGGGCGATACGCGGGTCGTCGAGGCTCGCGCCGGGCACCGTCGACCAGAAGCGTTCCTGGCGTGCTTCGGCCAGTTCGCCTTGGCGCAACAGTACCGGCAATGCCCAGCTTAAGGTGTCGCCCAGGCTGTGCTGGTAATACTGGGCCGTCCACAGGCACAGCTTGAACAGCGCAGGTGGCAGCGGTGGGGTGGCGTCGAGTATCGCCAGCGCGGGCTTGAGCTTTTCCGCAGGCACTTCGCTATGGTCGGCCACTTCCACCAGGATGCCGATCATTTCCCGCCGGCCAAAGGGTACACGTACGCGCATGCCCGGCTGTAACTGCGCCCGCAGCACGCCAGCCGGAGCCCGGTAATCGAACAGGCGGCGCAGGGGCGAGGGCAGGGCTAGGCGCAAAATGGCGTCGGGCACGCGGGGGTCTCATATAAAGGCAGGCGGTGGCGCAGGGGCGGGAGCCTAGCAGACAGGCGCAGGCTTGGGTATGCCGCACTTTCTGATGAAAGGCGCGGATTCAGCCAGATGCGCCGCTTGCGCGATTAAAAAGGTCTGGTAGAATCCGCGGCCTAATTACGTGCGGTATTCGACAATAGTGTCGAGTGGCGGCACGCTAGCCCGAGGAAGTGCCATGAAAGCCGATATCCATCCAGCGTACGAAACCATCGAAGTAACCTGCAGCTGCGGCAACAAGTTCGAAACGCGTTCGAACCTGTGCAAGCCACTGGGTACTGACGTATGCAACGAGTGCCACCCGTTCTACACCGGTAAGCAGAAAACTCTGGACACCGGCGGCCGTGTACAGCGCTTCGCAGATCGCTTTGGTGCTTTCGGCAAGAAGCCTGCTACTCCAGCAGAGTAAGGCTCAAAAGCCTTATGGGCTTTTGCCAGCTGTTGAAAAAGGCGTCCCTTGTGGGCGCCTTTTTTGTGCCTGGGATTTGGCAGTCAGCTGCCCAGGCGCAGGTGTTCTGTCCCGCGCCGTCAGGCCTGGCCCGGGTGGAGGTGCAGCGCGTGGTGGATGGCGACACGGTGCGCCTCAAGGATGGTCGCAGCGTACGGATGATTGGCCTCAATGCGCCGGAGACCGGCAGGCGAGGCCGTTCCGACGAGCCCTACGCCGTCGCTGCCCGTCAGCGCTTGCAGGCATTGGTTGACGCCAGCGACAGTCGCCTCGGCCTGGTGCCTGGGCGCGAGAGCAAAGACCACTACGGACGCACGCTGGCTCACCTCTACGGTGCCAATGGCGAGAATCTGGAAGCGCAGTTGCTGGCCGAGGGCCTGGGGTTCCAAGTGGGCGTCGCGCCCAATGTCGATCTCGTCACTTGCCAGCAGGCGGCCGAAAACACTGCCCGCAAGGCGCGACTGGGTCTTTGGCGCCAGTCGCCAGTGCAACAGGTGGCGCAGCTCAAGCAATCCGGCTTCGTGCTTGTCAGCGGTAAAGTGCGCAAGATCGAACGCAATCGTGGTGGAATCTGGATCGAATTGCGAGGTTCACTGGTATTACGCATTGCACCCGACCTCATCCAACAATTCGACGCCGCATGGCTAAGTGGTCTGCAAGGCAAGGCAATCGAGGCGCGCGGCTGGGTGCAGGATCGCGCCAAGCGGGGCGCCCTGAAAAACGGCCAGGCACGTTGGCTGCTGCCAGTGACCGACCCCGGTATGCTCAAATCGATTTATTAATAAAAAATTGTAGACATTTTTTTAGGTGATTGTGAACACTTGAGCCCTTGTGTCCCGTGGCCTTAGACCAAAGTACGGCACTTTGGGGCCTTGACACCTGTGACTGCCCAGTCTTGTAGGGACTTTGCGACACGCGTATCCTCGGCGGTCCGTCGACCAACAGCAAAAGCGGAATGCCGATATGTCTGATTTGAAAACTGCCGCTCTCGAATACCATGCCCATCCTCGTCCAGGGAAGCTGAGTGTAGAGCTCACCAAAGCCACTGCCACCGCCCGCGACTTGTCGCTGGCCTACAGTCCTGGTGTTGCCGAGCCCGTACGTGAAATCGCCCGCGACCCTGAACTGGCGTACAAGTACACCGGCAAAGGCAACCTGGTTGCAGTGATTTCCGATGGCACCGCGATTCTCGGCCTGGGCAACCTTGGCCCATTGGCGTCCAAGCCAGTCATGGAAGGCAAAGGCGTGCTGTTCAAGCGCTTCGCCGGCATCGACGTTTTCGACATCGAAGTCGACTCCGAAAGCCCGCAGGCGTTCATCGACACGGTCAAGCGCATTTCCATCACCTTTGGTGGCATCAACCTGGAAGACATCAAGGCACCTGAGTGCTTCGAGATCGAAAAGGCCCTGATCGAACAGTGCGACATTCCGGTATTCCACGATGACCAGCACGGCACCGCGATCGTTACCGCTGCCGGCATGATCAACGCCCTGGAAATCGCTGGCAAAACCCTGGCTGATGCCAAGATCGTCTGCCTGGGCGCTGGCGCCGCAGCCATCTCGTGCATGAAGTTGATCGTGAGCATGGGCGCCAAGCTGGAAAACATCTACATGGTCGACAGCAAGGGCGTGATCCAGTCCGAGCGTACCGACCTGAACCAGTACAAGGCGATGTTTGCCCATCCTTCGTCCAAGCGCACCCTGGCTGACGCGCTCGACGGTGCAGACGTGTTCGTTGGCCTGTCTGGCCCGAACCTGCTGAGCGCCGAAGGCCTGAAGTCCATGGCGGCCAACCCGATCGTGTTCGCCTGCTCCAACCCGGACCCGGAGATCTCGCCGGAACTGGCGCATGCCACTCGCAACGACGTGATCATGGCCACTGGCCGTTCGGACTACCCGAACCAGGTCAACAACGTTCTGGGCTTCCCGTTCATCTTCCGTGGCGCCCTCGACGTTCGCGCCAGGCGCATCAACGAAGAGATGAAAGTGGCTGCTGCCAACGCCCTGCGTGAACTGGCCAAACTGCCGGTGCCTCAAGACGTGTGCGATGCCTACGGTGGCGCCAAGCTGGAATTCGGTCGTGAGTACATCATCCCGAAACCAATGGATAAGCGCCTGATCACCCTGATCTCCGATGCCGTGGCCAAAGCCGCCATCGAGACCGGTGTGGCTACCCTGGCGTATCCGAAGAACTACCCGCTGCAAAGCGTGGATGATGTGTTCAACGGCTAAGCCGTAGACCCATAAAAAAACCCGGCTCGGAACGCCGGGTTTTTTTATGGGGAAGTTTCAAGCTGCAAGCTGCAAGTTTAAGGGTGGCACATCACAGCTTTTTCTTGCCGCTTGCCGCTCTCTAAAAGAGATCGATCGGCGCCGCCTCGTCTGCTGGCAGCGGGCTGCCCGGCGCGACGCCATTGCCCAGCTCATTAATTGACGGCGGCGTGTCTTCGCTCTTGAACAGTTCGAAGTACGCATTCGGCGTGCTTGGCGATGCCGCACGGCCACTGATCGGGTCGATCCGCAGGCTGAGGATGCCTTCCGGCTCCGGCTGGGTGTGCAGTGGCTTGTCCTTCAAGGCTGCGCCCATGTAGCTCATCCAGATCGGCAGCGCGACGGTGCCACCGTACTCTCGACGACCAAGGCTTTCCGGTTGGTCGTAGCCGGTCCACACGGTGGTGACGTAGTCGGCGTTGTAGCCGGAGAACCACGCATCCTTGGACTCGTTGGTGGTGCCGGTCTTGCCCGCGATATCGGCGCGGCCAAGGGCCAGGGCGCGGCGGCCGGTGCCCTTCTTGATCACGTCTTCAAGGATGCTGTTGAGGATATAAGTGGTACGGCCATCGACGATGCGCTCGGCCACGGCTGGCGCCTGCGGTTCGGTTGCAGCGGCGTTGGCAGTTGGCGCAGCACCTGGGGTTGGCTCAATGGTGATGCCGCCATTACTCGGGGCCGCCAGGCCATCATTCGCGGCTACGCCGTTGACCACATCCCCCGGCACTCGCGGCGGGTTGGCGGTAAACAGGGTGTCGCCGTTGCGGCTTTCGATCTTGTCGATCAGGTACGGCGCGATCTTGTAGCCGCCGTTGGCAAAGGTACTCCAGCCGGTGGCGATTTCCATCGGCGTAAGGGTCGCGGTGCCCAGCGCCAGGGACAGGTTTGGCGGCATGTCGGATTTGGCAAAGCCAAAGCGCGTCATGTAATCGATGGTCTTGCCCACGCCCATCGCCTGCAGCAGGCGGATCGACACCAGGTTACGTGACTTGTACAGCGCCTCGCGGATGCGGATCGGGCCGAGGAACGTGTTGTTGTCGTTCTTCGGGCGCCAGACTTTGTCCAGGTACTCGTCGACAAACACGATCGGGGCATCGTTGACCAGGCTGGCGGCGGTGTAGCCGTTGTCCAGTGCGGCGCTGTAGATGAACGGCTTGAAGCTCGAGCCGGGCTGGCGCTTGGCCTGGGTCGCACGGTTATAGTTGCTCTGCTCGAACGAGAAACCACCCACCAGCGCGCGGATTGCACCGTTCTGCGGGTCCAGAGACACCAGAGCGCCCTGGGCCAATGGCACCTGGCTGAATTTGAGCGTGTCGTCCTTCTGGCGTTGCACGCGGATCAAGTCACCCACCTGCGCCACGTCAGACGGCTGCTTGGGCATTGCGCCCATGCTGTTGGTGTTCAGGAAGGGGCGCGCCCATTTCATGCTGTCCCATGCCACATGGGCTTCACCCGTGCGGGTCAGCACCTGCACGCCATCCTTGTTCACTTGGGTGACGATCGCCGGCTCCAGGCCGCTGATCGCACGTTGCTTGCCCAGCTCGGTGGTCCAGGCGCTCAGGGTCTTGCCCGGCAGGCGCGATTCAGGGCCGCGGTAGCCGTGGCGCTGGTCGTAGGTGATCAGGCCGGAATGCACCGACTCATTGGCGATGTCCTGCAGGTTGCTCGGCACAGTGGTGGTCACACGGAAACCTTCGGTGTAGGCCTCGCTGCCGTAGCGGCCGACCATCTCGGCGCGCGCCATTTCGGCGATATAGGGTGCGTTCACTTCCGGCGTCTGCACGTGGTAGCTGGCGTTCAATGGCTCGGCGATGGCGCTTTCGTAAGCGGCTTGGTCGATCTTGCCCAGCTTGTACATGCGCCCCAGGATCCAGTCGCGGCGTTCTTTGCTGCGCGCCGGGTTGGCCAAGGGGTTGAAGCGTGATGGGGCCTTTGGCAGGCCCGCAATCATGGCCATCTGCGCCAGGCTGGCATCACGAATTGACTTGCCGTAGTAGACCTGCGAAGCCGCCTCGATCCCATAGGCACGGTTGCCCAGGTAGATTTTGTTTACGTACAGCTCGAGGATCTCGTCCTTGGTCAACTGGCGCTCAATCTGCAGTGCCAAGAGGATCTCCGTGGCCTTGCGCGAAAAGCTGCGCTCGCTGGTGAGGAAGAAGTTCTTCGCCACTTGCATGGTGATGGTGCTGCCGCCGGACTGAATGTGTCCGCTTTTTACCAATTGTGTCGCCGCACGCAGCAGGCTGCTTGGGTCGACGCCATAGTGGTTGGCAAAGTTATCGTCTTCGGCCGACAGCAGGGCGTTGATGAAATTGGGTGGAATATCGGCAAAACGAATCGGTGTGCGGCGCATTTCGCCGAACTCCGCGATCAGTTTTTCATCGCTGCTGTAGACCCGCAAAGGAATCTGCAACTGGATGCTTCTAAGGGCCTCTACGGAGGGTAAACCCGGACTAAGGTAGAGGTAGGCCCCGCTGAGCACGAGCAGCAGCCCGCAAACGATGGCGACAATGGAGTACCCGAAAAACTTCAGCAGACGAATCAAGGCTTTTGGATTTCCAGAGAAAAGAATGAGTTAGGCGTCGGGGCATGCATGGCAAACGATGGATCGACCCGAGCTGCAGATAAATAGCGGGAAAAAGCGCTGGGCATTAAAGCATTTTTCGACTTGGGGCGTCATTCGCGCCGGTTCAACAAGTCGACCGAATGCAGGGTGCACAACGGCAATCAGGCGGTATGACAGACAAAATTTTAGGGAGTTTTATGAGAAAGGGATTTTTCACGCGAAAAGCCGACACCTTGCTAGGTGTCGACATCAATGACACGAGCATCCGGCTGATCGAGCTGGGTCGCTCAGTTTCGGGGTTCAACGTTCAAGGCTATGTTACACAGGCGTTGCCTGCGCACACGGTGGTCGACGGCACCTTCCTCGATCTCGACGGTGTAGGGCGCACCTTGCGCAGTGCGTTGTCGCGGTTATCGACGTCGGCCCGTGGTGCCGCCGCCTCTGTGGCCGGGCCTTCGGTGATCACGCGGATGATCGAAATGGAAGCGGGGCTCACAGACGATGAGATGACCTGGATGATCCAGATGGAGGCAGACCAGTACATTCCTTATCCATTGGATGACGTGGCCATCGACTTTCAGGTGCGCGGGCCGACTGCACTTGACCCAGGCCGTGTCGAGGTACTGCTCGCTGCATGCCTCAAGGATCAGGTGGAAGCCCGCGAGGCAGTTTTGGCCCTGGCGGGGCTGGTGCCGAAGGTGGTCGATGTCGACGCGTTTGCATTGGCGCGCGCTTGCAGTCAGGATTTCGCAAGCTTCACGCCGAGCGATCGAGTGGATAGTGCACAATGGGCCGTGGATGCCCAAGGGATGGGAATTGCTTGCGGGTTGGCCCTGAGGAGTTTCGCTTGAAGACACGAATCAACCTACTGCCTTGGCGCCAGTCGCTGGCAGAGCGGCGTCGCAAGAATTTGCTGGCGTGTTTGCTGGTGTTCGCTTGTGCGGCGCTGGCGACTGTGTGGCTGGCGGATCAGGTGATCGACCAAGCCATTGATCGTCAGGTGACTCGCAATGACCATCTGGGCAAGGAAATCACCGGCCTGGATTCGCGCATCAAGACCATCGATGACCTGCAGGAGCAAAGCCAGCAACTGGCGCAGCGCATGAAGGTCGTGCAAGACCTGCACGATGCACGCTCCAATGGTGCTCAGCTGTTGGATCAGTTGGCGCGTGCGGTGCCTGACGGTGTGCACCTGCATGAAGTGCTGGCGAAGGGCGATACGGTGAGTATCAGCGGCAGCGCTGAATCCAGCCAGGACATCGCCCGGTTGATGCGCCGCCTGGAGGCCGCGCAAGGCGCCCATTCGACGCGACTGCAACATGTGCGGACGGATGGCGCGCGCGGCAACAATGAGTTCCAGCTGATGGTCCGTCAGGGAGAGTCCACCGAGGCTCAACCTTGAGCCTGCTGAGGCTCAATCTTTCTGCACTCACTCACAACGCTGCAAAATGGCCCTTACCCGGCAAGGCCCTGTTGGGCTGTGCGCTGACGGGTCTGGTGTTTGTGGTGGGCGACCTTGCGTACCTGAGTCCTTCGCGGGCGCGGTTACATCAAGTCGAGGCGCGGGAAGTGGCCCTGCAGCAGCAAGTCGCACAAAAAACTGTCCTGGCTGCCAGCCTTGAGGCGCGCACGCAACAGCTTCAGTTGATGCAGGCGAAGGTCGATGAGCTTTTGCAGGCATTGCCGAGCGAGTCAGAAATGCCCGGCTTGCTGGAAGACGTTGCGCGTCTGGCACTGGCCAATGGTTTGCTGGTTGAGAGCGTCACCCCGTTGGATGAGTTGTCGCGGCCGTTCTATCACGAACAACCTGTGCAGATCGGTGTCGCGGGCGCTTATCACGACCTCGCGATGTTCGTGAGTGGCCTGGGTGGCCTGTCGCGCATCGCCACGGTGCACGATGTGGCCTTTAGGCGTGATGGCAAGCTTTTACGCCTTGACCTGCTGGCCAAGACTTACTGGCATGCTCAGGGCGGTGGGCGAGGCGGGCAAGGGCAGCCGTTTGTCTACGACTCATTGGGGCTGCGCGATCCTTTTCAATTGCTTGCCATTCAGGTAGACCACGTGTCTGGTCGGCCAGCCCGCGCGCCAGACCTCGCCCGGCCACGTGGTGTACTGGAAAGTCTCCCTATGGAACAGTTTGAAATGGTCGGCACGCTGTCCCGTGGGGTGCGAGCTTTCGCCCTGCTGCGTGCGGCATCCAACGTGCACCGCCTGGCGGTCGGTGACTACTTGGGGCCGGACCATGGGCGTATCACTGCCATCCACGAACGTTACATAGAACTGGTCGAGCTGTTTCCTGATGGTCAGGGCGCCTGGATCGAGCGCCCCCGAACGCTGGTGTTAAACCTCAACTCATAACGGAATCAAACAATGAAAAGGACTTTTTCGTCCGTCGGTGTGGCGCTATGGATAGCGTTCACGGCACCGATGGCTAGTGCTGTGCCCAGTCGCGTGGATCTGATCCAGTTGCCGCCTCCCGGCAGCGCCATGTCAAGCGCCTACACAGGCGACAAGCTGAACCTTAACTTCCAGAGCATCGAGTTACGTACCGCGTTGCAGCAAATTGCCGATGTGGCGGGCCTCAACCTGGTAGCGAGCGACGATGTGCAGGGCTCGATCACCCTGCGCCTCAAGGATGTGCCCTGGGACCAGGCGCTGGACCTGGTGCTGCAAGCCAAAGGGTTGGATAAGCGGGTAAAGTCCGGCGTATTACTGGTGGCGCCTGCCGAGGAGTTGGCCGCGCGTGAGCTGCTGACCCTTGAGTCGCGCAAGCAAATGGCCGAACTGGCGCCGTTGCGCCGTGAGCTGTTGCAAGTCAACTACGCCAAGGCGGCGGACCTGGCCAAGCTGTTCCAATCGGTCACGGGCCTTGAGGGCGTCACCGATGAGCGTGGCTCGGTGGCGGTCGATGATCGCACCAACAACATCATTGCCTACCAGACCGGGGAACGGCTGGAGGAGCTGCGGCGGATCGTGGCTCAGCTGGATATTCCGGTGCGCCAGGTAATGATTGAAGCGCGGATTGTCGAGGCCAATGTCGATTACGACAAAAGCCTGGGCGCGCGCTGGGGTGGCCGGCTGAATCGCGGAAACTGGGGCGCGGGAGGTATCCCCAAGCCTCAGTCTGAAGGTGCGGAACCGCCTGAGAACCCACCCAGCTCACCCTTTGTCGATTTGGGTTCGCTGACCGGCACCTCGGGCCTGGGCATAGCCTTTATCACCGATAACCTGCTGCTGGACCTGGAACTCACCGCCATGGAGAAAACCGGCAACGGAGAAATCGTTTCGCAACCCAAAGTGGTCACCTCCGACAAGGAAACCGCGCGCATCCTCAAGGGCACCGAGATTCCTTATCAGGAATCCAGTTCCAGTGGCGCCACTTCAGTGTCGTTCAAGGAGGCGTCGCTGTCGCTGGAGGTCACCCCGCAAATCACCCCCGACGACCGCGTAATCATGGAGGTCAAGGTCACCAAGGATGAGCCCGATTACTTGAACAAACTCAACGACGTGCCGCCGATCAAGAAAAACGAGGTCAATGCCAAGGTGTTAGTGAGGGATGGCGAGACCATTGTTATCGGCGGGGTCTTCTCCAATACCCAAAGCAAAGTGGTAGATAAAGTGCCATTTTTGGGCGATGTGCCGTATCTTGGCCGCCTTTTCCGGCGCGATGTGCTGGCGGAGAAAAAATCCGAGCTGCTGGTATTCCTGACTCCGCGTATTATGAATAACCAGGCGATTGCTGTGAGTCGTTGATTCTGTGCGAAATTTGATTCTTGTAGGACCGATGGGGGCTGGAAAAAGCACCATCGGCCGTTTGCTGGCCAAAGAGCTGCGCCTGCCATTCAAAGATTCCGACAAGGAAATTGAATTGCGCACGGGTGCCAATATCCCATGGATCTTCGATAAGGAAGGCGAGCTGGGCTTTCGTGACCGCGAGCAGGCGATGATCGCCGAGCTGTGTGGCTGCGATGGCGTGGTATTGGCGACTGGCGGTGGCGCGGTGATGCGCGACGAAAACCGCCGCGCGCTGCATGCCGGTGGTCGGGTGGTCTATCTGCATGCGTCAGTCGAGCAGCAGGTGGGCCGCACCGCCCGCGATCGCAATCGACCATTGCTGCGTACGGCCAACCCGGAAAAAACCCTGCGGGACCTGCTCACGCTGCGCGATCCGCTGTACCGGGAGATCGCCGATCTGGTGGTGGAAACCGATGAGCGGCCCCCTCGGATGGTGGTCCTCGACATTCTCGAGCGTCTGCAACGGCTGCCACCCCGTTAAAGCTGGGCCCGAAATGCGCTATTCTCGGCGGCGCGCTATCACCCTGCGGGGTGTGGCGTAGAGCCATCAGGTGATGTCAGATCTTGACGTTGCCGGTCGTCAATACATCTCTAACGCGGGGACACATGCAGACACTTAAGGTCGATCTAGGCGAGCGCAGCTACCCGATCCATATTGGCGAAGGTCTGCTGGACCAGCCCGAGTTGCTCGCACCGCACATTGCCGGGCGGCAAGTGGCGATCATCTCCAACGAAACGGTCGCGCCGCTGTATCTTGAGCGTTTGAGCCGCAGCCTGTCGGCGTACTCGGTTATTTCTGTGATCTTGCCCGACGGCGAAGCCCACAAGAACTGGGAAACCCTGCAACTGATCTTTGATGGCTTGCTGACCGCACGCCATGACCGCCGCACCACGGTGATTGCTTTGGGCGGCGGCGTGATCGGTGATATGGCCGGCTTCGCAGCCGCCTGTTACCAGCGTGGCGTGGACTTTATCCAGGTGCCGACCACTCTGTTGTCCCAAGTCGATTCGTCGGTGGGCGGCAAGACCGGTATCAACCACCCGCTGGGCAAGAACATGGTGGGCGCGTTCTATCAGCCTCAAGCCGTGCTGATCGACACCGCGACACTCAACACCCTGCCACCGCGCGAATTGTCGGCTGGCCTGGCGGAAGTCATCAAGTATGGGTTGATCTGCGACGAGCCATTCCTGACCTGGCTGGAAGAGCATGTAGACGCATTGCGCAACCTCGACCAGGTGGCACTGACCGAAGCGATTTCCCGCTCCTGCGCCGCCAAGGCGCTGGTGGTGAATGCCGACGAACGGGAGTCCGGTGTGCGGGCCACGTTAAATCTGGGCCACACCTTCGGCCATGCGATCGAAACGCACATGGGCTATGGTGTGTGGCTACATGGCGAGGCCGTGGCTGCTGGCACGGTGATGGCGTTGGAGATGTCGCAACGCTTGGGCTGGATCAGCGCCCAGGAGCGTGATCGCGGTATCCACCTGTTCCAGCGCGCCGGTTTGCCGGTCATCCCGCCTGAGGAGATGACTGAGGCGGACTTCCTCGAGCATATGGCGATAGACAAGAAAGTGATCGACGGTCGACTGCGACTGGTGCTGCTGCGCCACATGGGCGAAGCGGTAGTGACCGACGATTATCCAAAAGAGATTTTACAAGCCACGCTGGGAGCGGATTACCGTGCCCTGGCTCAGCTGAAAGGTTAATCAGATCCCGATGACTAGTTTGCATGCCGACGAGGCGTTCCTCGGCCACTACCAGTTAAGCCACGACCCCTTTGCTCCACGGGTGCCTGGTTTCAAATTTTTCCCGGCCCAGCGCAAACCGGTGCTTGGTCAGTTGCATCACCTGGCGCGCTACAGCCAACTGCTGCTGGTCGTGACCGGCCCGTTGGGCAGCGGCAAGACGCTGCTGCGCCAGGCCCTGGTGGCCAGCACCAACAAGCAATCGGTACAGAGTGTGGTGGTGTCAGCCCGTGGTGCCGGTGATGCGGCGGGCGTGTTGCGCCAGGTTGCCCAGGCGCTGGACGTGGCCACAGCCGAGCCGAACGCGATCCTCAAGCAGGTTGTGCAGCTCGGTCTGACCGGCCAGGAAGTCTACCTGCTGGTGGATGACGCCGAGCAGCTCGACGAATCGGCTCTGGAGGCGCTGTTGGCGTTGGCGGCGGGCACGCCGGAAGGTCGCCCGCACGTGTTCCTGTTTGGTGAGTCGTCGTTGATCGCCGACCTCGAGCAGATCAGCGGTGATCAGGAGCTGTTCCACGTCATCGAGCTGCAGCCGTACGAAGAGGAAGAAACCCGCGAATACCTGGCTCAACGCCTGGAGGGCGCCGGGGCGGGTATCGAACTTTTCTCCGCTGCGCAGATCTCTGATATTCACGAAAGCTCCGACGGCTGGCCTGGCAACATCAATCAGGTTGCCCGCGATGCCATGATCGAAGCCATGATCGCCAGCCGCACTGCGGTCAAGCGTCCAAAGATGGGGTTCACTATGCCTAAGAAGCACGTATTGGCGATTTCCGCCGTTGTCGTGGTCGCTGTAGCGGCTGCCTGGTTGATCCCGGGTCGCAGCAAAGCACCGACCACTGCCGGCGCGCCAACCGAACAGGCGCAGTTGCCACTGGGTAAGCCCACGCCAAACGTTGAATTTGCCAACTCCGGCCAACCGACCAACCTGCCGATGGTCGGCCAGCCCGTCATGCGCGGCCCGCTCGCTGAAGAAGCGGGTGGCATTTCCGAAGGTGACGACGGTGTACCGGTGGAAGGTTCCAGCGCTACGCCGCCGACCGTGACCACCACCGCACCACCTGCGGGCGTGCCAGCGGGCCAGCCGGCACCTGCGCCTACGGTGGCCACTGCCAAGCCTGCGCCAGTGACCAAGCCGGTCGCGCCAGCACCTGCCGCCAAGCCAGCTCCGGCCGCCAAGCCTGCTGAAAAACCAGCCGCCACTGTCGCCAAAGCCGGCGCCGCTGGCAGCAACTGGTACGCCAGCCAGCCAACCAGCAACTTCGTGGTGCAGATCCTTGGCACCAGCTCCGAAGCCAATGCCCAGGCGTTCGTGAAAGAGCAGGGTGGCGAGTACCGTTATTTCAAGAAAATGCTTAACGGCAAGCCTCTCTACGTAATCACCTACGGCAACTTCTCCAGCCGCGCTGCCGCAGATTCCGCGATCAAATCCTTGCCAGCGAAGGTTCAGGCTGGTAAACCTTGGCCTCGCACTGTTGCCAGCGTTCAACAAGAACTCGCAACAACTCGCTGAAGGTCCGGCGGCTTTACCCAGGCCGCCCTCCCGGCACCTCAAAAAACTACAACAGCGTGCAGCCCTGAAGGCCGCGCGCTTTGTGGTGTCTGCGTCACGTAGCTTTTGAGTCGTAGCGGTCAGAATTAAAAAAGTTTTGACTAGCACAGCATATCGCTTTAAACCTTTCATAAATGCGACATAGATTTGCGACATTTCGTCGCTAAATTTGTGAGCGTCTGTGTCGGTGTGTACAATGACCTCCCTTTTGCCCCCGCTAAGCCGGCGTACGTTCGGCGTGGAAGGTAACCGGTTGAATTGAAAAGAAATTTGCCTCGGTATAAGAGGCAGCCTGGTGAGAAAGTGTCTATGAAAGCAGGTCTGTATCAACCCGATGAATTCAAGGATAACTGTGGTTTCGGCCTGATAGCCCATATGCAGGGCGAGCCCAGTCATACCCTTCTGCAAACGGCCATTGAGGCCCTGACCTGCATGACCCACCGTGGTGGGATCAACGCCGACGGCAAGACCGGTGACGGTTGTGGCTTGCTCATTCAAAAGCCCGACCAGTTCCTGCGCGCCATCGCCAAACAGCATTTCGCGGTCGACCTGCCCAAGCAGTACGCCGTGGGCATGGTGTTTTTCAACCAGGACCCGGTTAAAGCCGAGGCCGCTCGCGAGAACATGAACCACGAGATCCTCGCTGCGGGCCTGCAACTCGTTGGCTGGCGCAAAGTGCCGATCGACACCAGCGTGCTCGGCCGCCTGGCCCTTGAGCGCCTGCCGCAGATCGAACAAGTGTTCATCGCTGGCGATGGTCTGAGCGACCAGGACATGGCGATCAAGCTGTTCACCTCGCGTCGTCGTTCGTCCGTGTCCAACGCCGCCGATACCGAGCACTACATCTGCAGCTTTTCGCACAAGACCATCATTTATAAAGGCCTGATGATGCCGGCGGACCTGACCGCCTTCTATCCAGACCTGAGCGATGAGCGCCTGCAAACCGCAATCTGCGTGTTCCACCAGCGCTTCTCCACCAACACCCTGCCGAAATGGCCGCTGGCCCAGCCATTCCGCTTCCTCGCCCACAACGGCGAGATCAACACCATCACCGGCAACCGCAACTGGGCCGTGGCCCGTCGCACCAAGTTCGCCAACGACCTGATGGACCTGGAAGAGCTCGGCCCGCTGGTCAACCGTGTGGGTTCCGACTCCTCCAGCATGGACAACATGCTCGAGCTGATGGTCACCGGCGGCATCGACCTGTTCCGTGGCGTGCGCATGATCATTCCGCCTGCGTGGCAGAACGTCGAGACCATGGACCCCGATCTGCGGGCGTTCTATGAGTACAACTCGATGCACATGGAACCGTGGGATGGCCCGGCTGGTGTGGTAATGACCGACGGCCGCTACGCGGTGTGCCTGCTCGACCGTAACGGTCTGCGCCCGGCGCGTTGGGTCACCACCACCAACGGTTTCATTACCCTGGCGTCGGAAATCGGCGTGTGGAACTACAAGCCGGAAGACGTCATCGCCAAAGGCCGCGTAGGCCCTGGCCAGATCCTCGCCGTGGACACCGAAACAGGGCAGATCCTCGACACTGACGCCATCGACAACCGTTTGAAGTCCCGTCACCCGTACAAGCAATGGCTGCGCAAGAACGCCCTGCGCATCCAGGCGACCATGGAAGACAACGACCACGGTTCGGCTTTCTACGACGTCGACCAGCTCAAGCAGTACATGAAGATGTACCAGGTCACGTTTGAAGAGCGCGACCAGGTGCTGCGTCCGCTCGGTGAGCAAGGCTACGAGGCGGTCGGCTCCATGGGCGATGACACGCCCATGGCCGTGCTGTCCCAGCGTGTGCGTACGCCGTACGACTATTTCCGCCAGCAGTTCGCCCAGGTGACCAACCCGCCGATCGACCCGCTGCGCGAAGCCATCGTGATGTCCCTGGAAGTGTGCCTCGGTGCCGAGCGCAATATCTTCCAGGAATCGCCTGAGCACGCCTCCCGCGTGATCCTCAGCTCGCCGGTCGTGTCCCCGGCCAAGTGGCGTTCGCTGATGACCCTGGAACGCCCAGGCTTCGACCGCCAGATCATCGACCTGAACTACGACGAGAGCCTTGGCCTTGAAGCCGCTGTGCGCAATGTCGCCGACCAGGCCGAAGAAGCCGTGCGCGCCGGTCGTACCCAGATCGTGCTGACCGACCGTCACATCGCGCCGGGCAAGCTGCCGATCCACGCATCCCTGGCGACCGGTGCGGTACACCACCGCCTGACCGAAAAAGGCCTGCGTTGCGACTCCAACATCCTCGTCGAAACTGCCACAGCCCGCGACCCGCACCACTTTGCGGTGTTGATCGGCTTTGGTGCTTCGGCGGTGTACCCGTTCCTCGCGTACGAAGTGCTCGGTGATTTGATCCGTACCGGTGAGGTGCTGGGCGACCTCTACGAGGTGTTCAAGAACTACCGTAAAGGCATCACCAAGGGCCTGTTGAAGATCCTGTCGAAGATGGGTATCTCCACTGTCACTTCGTACCGTGGCGCGCAGTTGTTCGAAGCCATCGGCCTGTCCGAAGAAGTCTGCGATTTGAGCTTCCGTGGCGTGCCAAGCCGCATCAAGGGTGCGCGTTTCGTCGACATCGAAGCCGAACAGAAAGCCCTGGCCGCGGAAGCCTGGAGCGCGCGCAAGCCGATCCAACAAGGCGGCCTGCTCAAGTTCGTGCACGGTGGCGAATACCATGCCTACAACCCGGATGTGGTCAGCACCCTGCAAGCCGCCGTGCAGCAGGGCGACTACGCCAAGTTCAAGCAATACACTGCGTTGGTGGATAACCGCCCGGTGTCGATGATCCGTGACCTGTTCAAAGTGAAAACCCTGGACACGCCGCTGGCCATCAGCGAAATCGAGCCGCTGGAATCGATCCTCAAGCGCTTCGACTCCGCGGGTATTTCCCTCGGTGCTTTGTCGCCTGAGGCCCACGAAGCCCTGGCCGAAGCCATGAACCGCCTGGGTGCGCGTTCCAACTCCGGCGAAGGCGGTGAAGACCCGGCGCGCTACGGCACCCTAAAGAGCTCGAAAATCAAACAGGTGGCGACTGGCCGTTTCGGTGTAACCCCGGAGTACCTGGTCAACGCCGAAGTGCTGCAGATCAAAGTCGCCCAAGGCGCCAAGCCTGGCGAAGGCGGCCAACTGCCCGGCGGCAAGGTCAACGGTTTGATCGCCAAGCTGCGTTACGCAGTGCCGGGCGTGACGCTGATCTCGCCACCACCGCACCACGACATCTACTCGATTGAAGATTTGTCGCAGCTGATCTTCGACCTGAAACAAGTCAATCCGCAGGCCCTGGTCTCGGTGAAACTGGTCGCGGAAGCCGGTGTGGGCACCATCGCCGCGGGTGTGGCGAAGGCCTATGCCGACCTGATCACCATCTCCGGCTACGACGGCGGCACCGGCGCATCGCCGCTGACCTCCATCAAGTACGCCGGCGCGCCATGGGAACTGGGCCTGGCTGAAACTCACCAGACCCTGCGTGGCAACGACTTGCGCGGCAAAGTCCGTGTGCAGACCGACGGCGGCCTGAAAACCGGCCTCGACGTGATCAAGGCTGCAATCCTCGGCGCTGAAAGCTTCGGCTTCGGCACTGCGCCAATGATTGCCCTGGGCTGCAAATACCTGCGCATCTGCCACCTGAACAACTGCGCCACCGGTGTGGCGACGCAGAACGAGAAGCTGCGCAAGGATCACTACATCGGCACCGTCGACATGGTGGTGAATTTCTTCACCTACGTCGCCGAGGAAACCCGTGAGTGGCTGGCCAAGCTGGGCGTGCGTTCGTTGGAAGAGTTGATCGGGCGCACCGATCTGCTGGACATCCTCGAAGGCCAGACCGCCAAGCAACAGCACCTGGACCTGACGCCGTTGTTGGGCAGCGACCACATCCCGGCAGACAAGCCACAGTTTTGCCAAGTGGGCCGCAACCCACCCTTCGACAAAGGCCTGTTGGCCGAGAAGATGGTCGAAATGGCCGGCGCCTCGATCAACGACGCCAGCGGTGGCGAATTTGCCCTGGATATCTGCAACTGCGACCGTTCCATCGGCGCACGCGTCTCCGGAGAAATCGCGCGCAAGCACGGCAACCAAGGCATGGCGAAGGCGCCAATCACCTTCCGCTTCAACGGCACTGCAGGCCAGAGCTTTGGCGTGTGGAACGCCGGTGGTCTGCACATGTACCTGGAAGGCGATGCCAACGATTACGTGGGCAAGGGCATGACCGGCGGCAAGCTGGTGATCGTTGCGCCTAAAGGCAGCGTCTACAAGAGCCAGGACAGTGCCATCATCGGCAACACCTGCTTGTACGGCGCCACCGGTGGCAAGCTGTTCGCCGCCGGTACCGCCGGTGAGCGTTTCGCCGTGCGTAACTCCGGTGCTCACACCGTGGTGGAAGGCACTGGCGATCACTGCTGCGAGTACATGACCGGGGGCTTTGTCGCCGTATTGGGCAAGACCGGTTACAACTTCGGTTCAGGCATGACCGGCGGTTTCGCCTACGTGCTCGACCAGGACAACACCTTCGTCGACAAGGTCAACCACGAGTTGGTCGAGATCCAGCGGATCAGCGGCGAAGCCATGGAATCCTATCGGAACCACTTGCAGCACGTGCTGGACGAGTACGTTGAGGAGACCGGCAGCGAATGGGGTCGTAACCTCGCCGAAAATCTCGATGATTACCTGCGTCGTTTCTGGCTAGTCAAACCGAAGGCAGCGAGTTTGAAATCTCTGCTCTCCAGCACACTTGCGAGTCCGCAATGACGACGCAGCGGCAAGTATCGAGCTTCAAGCCGCACGCTAAGAGCAGCGCGCGGTGTGCCGGTTTATTTGATTTCTTGCAGCTTGAAGCTTGTAGCTTAAAGCTGTCGTGTACGAGGTTTTAACGATGGCCGAACGTCTCAGCAACGACTTCCAATTCCTCGATGTCGGGCGTAAAGATCCGAAGAAGAAACTGTTGCGTCAACGCAAGAAAGAGTTCGTGGAAATCTACGAACCCTTCAAACCCCAGCACTCGGCCGACCAGGCCCACCGCTGCCTGGGTTGCGGTAACCCGTATTGCGAATGGAAGTGCCCGGTGCACAACTTCATTCCCAACTGGCTCAAGTTGGTGGCCGAGGGCAACATCCTCGCCGCCGCCGAGCTGTCGCACCAGACCAATACCCTGCCGGAAGTGTGCGGCCGGGTGTGCCCGCAAGACCGTCTGTGTGAAGGTGCGTGCACCCTCAACGATGGCTTCGGTGCGGTAACCATCGGTTCGGTCGAGAAGTACATCACCGACACCGCGTTCGCCATGGGCTGGCGCCCGGACATGTCCAAGGTCAAGCCGACCGGCAAGCGCGTCGCGATCATCGGTGCCGGGCCTGCTGGCCTGGGCTGCGCCGACGTGCTGGTACGGGGTGGCGTGACCCCGGTGGTGTTCGACAAGAACCCGGAAATCGGCGGCCTGCTGACCTTCGGCATCCCCGAGTTCAAGCTGGAAAAAACCGTACTGAGCAACCGTCGCGAAGTGTTCACCGGCATGGGCATTGAATTCCGCCTGAACACCGAGATCGGCAAAGACGTGACCATCGAGCAATTGCTCGCCGAATACGATGCCGTGTTCATGGGCATGGGCACCTACACCTACATGAAGGGCGGCTTTGCCGGTGAGGACCTGCCGGGTGTGCATGACGCTTTGGACTTCCTGATCGCCAACGTGAATCGCAACCTGGGCTTTGAAAAGTCGCCGGAAGATTTCGTCGACATGAAAGGCAAGAAGGTTGTGGTGCTCGGCGGTGGTGACACCGCGATGGACTGCAACCGCACGTCGATCCGCCAGGGCGCCAAATCGGTGACCTGTGCGTACCGTCGTGACGAAGCCAACATGCCCGGCTCGCGCAAAGAGGTGAAGAACGCCAAGGAAGAAGGCGTGAAATTCCTCTACAACCGCCAGCCGATCGCTATCGTCGGTGAAGACCGCGTCGAAGGCGTGAAGGTGGTCGAGACCCGTCTCGGCGAACCGGACGCCCGTGGCCGCCGCAGCCCTGAGCCGATCCCAGGTTCTGAAGAGATCATCCCGGCTGACGCCGTTGTCATCGCTTTCGGCTTCCGCCCAAGCCCGGCGCCGTGGTTCGAGCAGTTAGAGATTCAGACCGACAGCCAGGGTCGCGTTGTAGCCCCGGAACAAGGCCAGTACAAGCACCAGACCAGCAACCCGAAGATTTTTGCCGGTGGCGATATGGTGCGCGGTTCAGACCTAGTAGTGACCGCGATCTTCGAAGGCCGTAACGCTGCCGAAGGGATTCTGGATTACCTGAACGTCTAGCGATGTTAGCTGCCAGTTTCAAGCTGCAAGCGGCAAGTGAAAGCAAATGCGCTTTTAACTTGCCGCTTGTAGCTTGTCGCTAGTCACTGTCTTTCTCCTTCTGGCTCTGAGAAAATGCCCGCACTTTTTTTGCGGATGCCGACATGACTGCCCTGAAGAACGACCGTTTCCTTCGTGCCCTGCTCAAGCAACCCGTGGACGTCACCCCCGTGTGGATGATGCGCCAGGCCGGTCGCTACCTGCCGGAATACCGCGCCAGTCGCGCCCACGCCGGCGACTTCATGAGCCTGTGCATGAACCCGGAGTTCGCGTGCGAAGTCACCATGCAGCCACTGGACCGCTATCCGCAACTGGACGCGGCCATCCTCTTCTCCGACATCCTCACCATCCCTGACGCCATGGGCCAAGGCCTGTACTTCGAAACCGGCGAAGGCCCGCGTTTCAAGAAAGTCGTCAGCACGTTGGCCGACATCGAAGCCCTGCCGATCCCGGACCCGCACAAGGACCTGGGCTATGTGATGGACGCCGTTAGCACCATTCGCCGTGAACTCAACGGCCGCGTGCCGCTGATCGGCTTCTCCGGCAGCCCATGGACCCTGGCCACCTACATGGTCGAAGGCGGTTCGTCGAAAGACTTCCGCAAGACCAAGGCCATGCTCTACGACAACCCGCAAGCCATGCACCTGCTGCTGGACAAGCTCGCTCAGTCGGTTACTTCCTACCTCAACGGCCAGATCATGGCCGGCGCGCAAGCGGTGCAGATCTTCGACACCTGGGGCGGCAACCTGTCGGCGGCGGCCTACCAGGAGTTCTCCCTGGCCTACATGCGCAAAATCGTCAGCGGCCTGATCCGCGAACACGAAGGCCGCAAGGTTCCGGTCATCCTGTTCACCAAAGGGGGTGGCCTATGGCTGGAAAGCATTGCTGACGCAGGTGCAGACGCACTCGGCCTGGACTGGACGTGCGACATTGGCGAAGCCCGCCAGCGCGTGGGCAACCGCGTGGCGCTGCAAGGCAACATGGACCCGACCGTGCTGTACGCCAAGCCGGAAGCGATCCGCACCGAAGTCGGCCGTATCCTCGCCAGCTACGGCAAGGGCACCGGGCATGTATTCAACCTCGGTCATGGCATTACGCCGGAAGTGAACCCGGAACATGCCGGTGCCTTCCTGCGTGCGGTGCACGAGTTGTCGGCGCAGTATCACGAGTGATCGCCGCACAATAGAAAACGCCCGGTTTATGCCGGGCTTCTTTTGTTTAAGGTCAGTAGACGTAAGGTGCTTGTAATGTCCGTAATCGCGGACATAGTCGGGCTATTCATCTTAAAAGTCCGTTATAGGTGACATTATGTTGCTGACCAATCCACCTGCTCTGGGCGACAGGATACGACAGCTTCGTCGCGCCAAAGGCTACAGCCAGGCGCAACTGGCGGATCGGGCCAAGTGCAACCGCAAGACCATCATGGATCTTGAGGCCGGTGAAAACGTCGCGATGTACACGGTGTTTCGGGTGATTTCTTCGTTGGGAATGGCCCTGTAAGTCGTCGATAAACGCATCGATCTCAAATCCCTGGCCGATCTGGTGGAATACGATGAGTAAAGTCAAAGTGCTCAACGTCCTCACACCTCAAGGGTATTCAGGCGAACTGACAAAAGGCTCACAGTTTTCGTTCGCTTATTCATCCGCCGATGCCGAGCGTGAAGCGTCGCTGGTCATGCCCTATGACCCCACGCCTTCGGTCAGCAACGTGTTGCATCCGATTTTTGATATGAACGTGCCTGAAGGTTTTCTGGCCGATCAGATCAAACGGCGGATGGCCAAGCATGTGCAGGTGGACGAGATGCGCCTGCTATCCGTGATCGGCGGGAACCAGATTGGACGGCTCACTTACCAGAACCCTGTCGAGGCGTCAGTTCCGGTGCAGGCTCAGGTAGGGCTCCAGCAAATACTGTCAGCTGACACTTCTCAGGGTGTATTCGAGTTTTTGGTGAATACCTATTTCGAGTCAGGTATTTCCGGGGTGCAGCCTAAGGTGCTGGTGCCTGATCTGTACAAGCTGGCTGGGAATCGCAAAACCATGCTCAGTTCTGACCTGATCGTGAAGTCTGGCGCCGATGAGTACGCTCACCTGGCGCAGAACGAATTTCTCTGCATTGAAGCTGCCCGCATTGCGGGTATGGAGACTGCGCCTTTCTGGCTGTCCGAAGGGGGCGACCTGTTTGTCATGGAGGGTTTTGACCTGGCCGCTGCGCGGCCCAACGGGAGCCAGCTCCCTCGCCACAGGTACAGTGTTCGCCCTTAACTGACTAGCCTTACGCTGTGAGGCGTGTTTTTTGAGTGACGCCTTAGGCCGTTGTTCGCCCCAACGGCGGCAACTTCGCCAATTTCAACGCCACCAGCAACGCCCCAATCAACAACGCCACGATAAACGCCCCAATCCCGTTCCATTCGGCGTAGTGCCAGAAGAACCCACCCGCCGTCCCCGCCACACTCGATCCCGCGTAGTAGCAGAACAGGTACAACGAAGACGCCTGCCCCTTGGCCTTCACCGCGCGGCGGCCGATCCAGCTGCTGGCCACCGAGTGGGCGCCGAAGAAGCCGAACGTGAAGATCAGCATGCCCGGCACGATCAGCCATAGCGGTGTGAACAAGGTCAGCGTCATGCCCACAAGCATCAGCACGATGGTGGCCCACAATACGCGACGGCGGCCGAGGCGGTCGGCCAGGGAGCCGATTTTCGCTGAGCTGTAGATCCCCGAGAGGTACACCAGCGACAGCAGGCCGACCACGGCTTGGCTCAGGCCGTAGGGATCGGCCAGCAGGCGATAGCCGATGTAGTTGAACATCGTCACGAACGCACCCATCAGCAGGAACGCTTCAAGGAACAGCCACGGCAGGCCCGCGTCCTTGAAGTGCATGACAAAACCGTCCACCAGGCTGCGCGGCTTGAGGCTGCTGGCGCGGAAGTTGCGCGATTCGGGGAGGATTTTCCAGAACACCGTGGCGGCGATCAGCGCCAGGGCGCCAATGATCAGCATTGCGGTGTGCCAACTGACGAAGTCGATCAACACGCCGATGATCAGGCGCCCGCTCATGCCGCCAATCGCGTTGCCACCAATGTACAGGCCCATGGCCAGGCCGATGTGCTGCGGGTGGATCTCCTCGCTCAGGTAGGTCATGGCCACGGCGGCCAGGCCGCTCAGTGACAGGCCCACCAGCGCGCGCATGAATAAAATCCCCTCCCAGGAAGGCATCAAACCACTGGCAATCGTCGCGAGTGCCGCGCAGAACAGCGCGGCGACCATCACCGGTTTACGTCCCAGGGTGTCGGAAATCGGCCCGGTAATCAGCAGGCCCAGCGCGAGCATCGCAGTGGACACGGACAGGATCAGGCTGCTTTGCGCTGCATTGATGGAAAACTCGTGGGACAGCGCCGGCATCATCGGTTGCACGCAATACAGCAGGGCAAAGGTGGCGAAACCCCCGGAGAACAGCGCGAGTACCGTACGCATGAACATCGGTGTGCCTTTTTCGATGTACGCGTCATTGAGCTGGGCCACCACCTCATCCAGGGCAGTGGGCGGGACTTCTTGAGCGAGTGGAGCGACAGCAGAATTCACGGGGACCTCGGGGAGGAAGAGCGTGCCAGGACCGGCCATGCAAAAAAGAATATAGCTGGCTAATGATTCTTTCCAATATATTGTTCGACCTGTTTGATAGCTTTTACGACCTAATAAGGCCTGTATGGAATTGCGTCACTTGCGGTACTTCATTGCCGTCGCCGAAGAACTGCACTTTGGCCGGGCTGCGCAGGTGCTAGGCATCTCGCAGCCGCCGCTGAGCCAGCAGATTCAGGCGCTGGAACAGGAAGTGGGTGCACGTTTGTTTGAGCGTACCAATCGTCGGGTCGAGCTGAGCGAGGCGGGACGGTTGTTCCTGCATGAGGCGCGATTGGTCCTGGCTCAGGTCGACAAAGCGGCGGACGTGGCGCGCCGGGCGCAGTTGGGTGAGCTGGGCGAATTGAAGATCGGCTTCACGTCATCGGCACCGTTTAACTCCAGCATTCCCCAAGCGATCTTTGCGTTTCGCCAGGCGTTCCCGGCGGTGCACCTCAATCTGCAGGAGATGAGCAGCACCGAGGTGGCCGAGTCGCTGGTGGATGAGTCTATTCAGGTCGGGCTGATGCGGCCATTGCCGTTGCCGGATTCATTGAGTGTGGTCGAGTTGATGCGCGAACCGCTGGTGGCCGTAATGAACGCCGGCCACCCATTGGTAGCAGGCAGTGAGCATGGCCTGCACTTGGCGCAGCTGGCGGAAGAGCCGTTCGTGTTTTTCCCGCGTAGCTATGGCAGTGGGCTCTACGCGCAGTTGCTCAGCCTGTGCCGTGACGCCGGGTTTAGCCCGCACTTTGCCCAGGAAGCGGGGGAGGCGATGACCATCATTGGCCTGGTCGCGGCGGGGCTGGGCGTGTCGGTGTTGCCGGCCTCCTATCAGCGCATACGGATCGACGGGGTGGTGTATCGCACGCTGCTGGATCCGGAGGCGGTGACGGCGGTGTGGCTGGTGCAGCGAAAAGGCGCGCAGACGCCGATGGCAGCGGCGTTTGTGGAGTTGTTGACGCGTAAATCCGCTCAGTAAGAACGCGTACTTCAAAGCGAAGCGGATCGATGTGGGTGGTGGCTTGCCTGCGATAGCATCCCCTCGGCATACCTGATCCATCGAGTCGTCCGCATCACAGGCAAGCCAACTCCCACCTTTGATCTTTGTCGTTTCTGGCGCGCAGCGAGCGCCAGTTTTATTTCGAAGTGCCCGTCTGCTCAAACAACTGCGCTGCAGTCCCAGACTCACTCACGCCATTACTGCGCAACGCCGCCATGATGTCGCGGTCCAGCATGCTCACCCAGCGGTTGTAGTTGCGATGGATCTTGCCGTCTTTGTAGCCCAGTTCGCGGCTGTCGCGGTAGGTGATGGCGTAGCTGTTGCGGGTGTAGCGGATGTCGATGGCGGCGTAGTACTGGTTACGCACGGTGATCTCGGCCTGCACCAGTTGCGGGCTCAGGCGTTGTACCGTCCATTCGCGCTTTTGCAGGGCGTTGACGATCACCGTTTTCATTTTCTCTTCGCTGACCTGGGCAGTGGCCGGCAGGTCGTGCTGGGTGTTGAGCACTGGTTTGCTGGTGCAGCCAGCGGTGGTCAGCAAGGCCAGGGTGATCAGGGTCGCGCGTAGCAAGGAAGACATTGCGTATTCTCCAATCGATTAAAAAGTCAGGACCAGCGGCGGAAGATCAGCGAGGTGTTGACGCCGCCAAAGGCAAAGTTGTTGTTCATCACGTAATCGTTGTGCATCTCGCGGAATTCACCTTGCAGGTAATCCAGCTCGCCGCATTGCGGGTCCACTGAATCCAGGTTGAAGGTGTGTACGTACTGGTTGCGGTTCATCATCTCGATGCTGAACCACGACTCCAGTGCGCCGCACGCACCCAGGGTGTGACCGAGAAAGCTCTTTTGTGAACTGATGGGCATGCGGGCGCCGAACAGGCTGCTGGTGGCCTGCGTCTCGGCGATGTCGCCCTGGTCGGTGGCAGTACCATGACCGTTCACGTAGCCAATCGCGGAAGGCTCAAGCCCGGCATCTTCCAGGGCCAGTTCCATCGCGCGGCGCATGGTTTTCTGCTCCGGGCGCGTGGTGTGCTGGCCGTCGGCGTTGCTGCCAAAGCCCACCAACTCGGCGTGGATATGCGCACCCCGCGCCAGGGCGTGTTCCAGTTCTTCGAGGACCAGCATCCCGCCGCCTTCGCCGATCACCAGGCCATCGCGCCCGCTGTCATAGGGGCGTGGGCTGGTTTGCGGCGCGTCGTTTTTCAGGCTGGTGGCGTAGAGCGCGTCGAACACCATGGCTTCGGTGGGGCACAGTTCTTCGGCGCCGCCGGCGAGCATCAATGGCAAGCGGCCGAACTTGATCGCCTCATAGGCATAGCCGATGCCTTGGCTGCCGCTGGTGCAGGCGCTTGACGTAGGAATCAGCCGCCCGGTGAGGCCAAAGAAGATGCTGATATTCGCCGCCGTGGTGTGCGGCATCATGCGCACGTAGGAGTTGGCATTCAGTCCCTCGGCCACCGAGTTCAGCAGCATGTTGCCGAACGCCTTGATCTCGTCGGTGCTGCCGGTGGA
The DNA here is from genome assembly GCF_963970945.1 of Pseudomonas sp. RA_5y_Pfl1_P24. Lineage (NCBI taxonomy): Bacteria > Pseudomonadati > Pseudomonadota > Gammaproteobacteria > Pseudomonadales > Pseudomonadaceae > Pseudomonas > Pseudomonas sp. RA_5y_Pfl1_P24. The sequence continues at coordinate 82,342 of NZ_CAXAOJ010000007.1, forward strand.
CGAGCCGCAGGCCACGCCCATGCGCCCGTCCTTGATCGACTCATCGCCGAGCAAACCGGCGTCCTGCAACGCCTGCTCCGCGGCCCACACCGCCAGGCGCGACACCCGGCCCATACTGCGCAGTTGCTTGCGCGTCCAGTGTGCGGGCACGACAAAATCGTCGATTGGCCCGGCCAGGCGCGTGTTCAATTCAGTAAAACGGTCCCACTCGTCCATGCGCCGGATGCCGCTGCGGTTGGCGCGGAAGTTGGCGGAAATGGTCGCCCAATCACCGCCCAGGGAGGTCATGCCGGCCATACCGGTCACTACGACGCGTTTCATCAGCACAAGCCTCCATTCACCGCCAGGACCTGGCGCGTGATGTAGCCGGCTTCGGCCGACATCAGGAAGTTCACTGCGCCAGCCACCTCTTCAGGCGTGCCCATGCGCTGCGCCGGGATCATCTTCATCAGCTCTTCCACCGGTACGTTTTCATCCAGCATCGCGGTGTCGATCAAGCCGGGTGCGACGCAGTTGACGGTGATCTTACGCTTGCCCAGTTCGATGGCCAGGGCCTTGGCCGCGCCGATCAACCCGGCTTTGGAGGCACTGTAGTTAACCTGGCCACGGTTGCCGATCAACCCGGAAACCGAGGTGATGCACACAATGCGCCCGGCGGCGCGACGACGAATCATCGGCATCATCACCGGGTGCAACACGTTATAGAAACCGTCGAGATTGGTGCGCATCACCACGTCCCAATCGTCTTCCGACAGCGCCGGAAACGCACCGTCACGGGTCAGGCCGGCGTTGAGCACCACGCCGTAATAGGCGCCGTGTTGCTCTACGTCGGCTTCAAGGATTTCCTTGCACGTCGCGCGATCCGCCACATCGAATTGCAGCACCCGCGCCTGGCGACCCAGGGCTTCCACCTCGGCCTGTACCGCGCAGGCAGAGGCACGGCCACTGCGGCAATGCAGCACGATGTCATGCCCGGCCTGTGCCAGGCGCAGTGCGATGGCGCGGCCGATGCCACGGCTGGAGCCGGTGACCAGTACGGATTCAGTCATGGCGTTTCGTCCTTCGATTCATCTAAATAGGTGGCCGCCTGGGGCGGTCGAAATACATTCAAGCGGGCGCTGGCCTGGATACCGCTGCCGGTAAGGTGGCATTCGAACACACCCATGCCGTTGTCGTCTTCCAGGGAGCGCAGGGCGTGGATCGTTAGCTCGGCGTCTGCCGGGAAGTGCTCCACGTTGCACTCGAACTTACGTGTGCCGAGCAGGAAGCCCAGTTCCACCGCTTTGCCTTTCTGGCGGGCGCGGCAACCGGCATAGGCGGCGACGCTTTGTGCCATCAATTCGATACCGACCCAGGCCGGGAGGCTGCCGTCCGGGCGGTTGAACAGGCCGCCGGGCTTGATAGTGGCACGGGTACGAATCTGCTCTTCATCGAACGACAGCACCTGGTCGATCAGGATGATGTCGCCGGCATGAGGCAGCAGTTCGGCGAGTGGCCAATCGATCATGGGGCCTCTCCGATAATCAGGCTGACATTGTTGCCGCCGAAGGCAAACGAATTGCTCATCAGGCAGCGTTTTTCCAGGGCTTGCGCGGCCTGCGCCCACTGCAGGGCGGGCAGTGCCGGGTCGGGCTGGCCGTCCCATACATGCGGCGGCACCCGCTTATGGACCAGGCTCAACCAGCAGAACGCCGCTTCCAGGGCGCCGGCTGCGCCCAGGGTATGCCCGCTCATGGGTTTGGTCGACGAGCAGGGCACGCCTTCCGGGAATAGGCTGGCGACGGCCAGGCTTTCCATGGCGTCGTTATGCTGGGTGGCGGTGCCGTGCAGGTTCAGATAACCGATCTGTTCGGGCTGCAACTTTGCGCTGGCGAGCGCCTTGCGCATTGATTGCAGAGCACCTTTGCCGGAGGGTTCGGGCGCGGAAATATGGTGCGCATCGCAACTCGCGCCGCTGCCCAATAGGGCGATCGGCGCCGGTTCCTTGCTCATCAGGAACAACACCGCTGCTTCGCCGATATTGATGCCGTTGCGGTTCGCCGAAAACGGGTTGCAACGCTCGTTCGACACGGCATCCAGCGCGGTAAAGCCATTGAGGGTCAACTTGCATAAACTGTCGACGCCGCCGCAGATCACTGCATCGCACACGCCCAGGTCCAGCAGGCGCTGGGCACTCATCAGCGCGCGGGCGCTGGAGGTGCAGGCGGTGGAGATCACGTAGGCCGGGCCACTCAGTTGCAGCCAGTCCGCGAGGAAGTTTGCCGGGGCGCTGAGTTCCTGTTGCTGGTAGTCGTAGTCGCCGGGGAACTGGTTTTCCCGCAGGTAATGGGCAATCCCGCGACTGGCTTCGTCGATGCCCGAGGTGCTGGTGCCGAGCACAATACCCACCCGTGATGTGCCGTGGGTATTGATCGCCTGTCGGATCTCGTCTTCGATCTGCAACGCTGCTTCCAGCAGCAACTGGTTATTGCGGCTGCTCTGCTGGCCCAGTTCTAGCGGGATGGTGGCGAGTTCGCCGTGCACACCGGCCACCGGCAGCACGCGCTCCGGCACCCAGCCGCTTTCGGCGCGCATGCCCGAGCAGTCACCGGCAAACAGGCTGCGGCTGACCTCGGCCTGGCCACGGCCGAGGGCGCAGATTATGCCCAGGGCGTTGAGGTAGGCGGTCATCGGGCAGCCCCGAGCGGCGTGATGCGGTAGCTCAAGGGCTGCCCGGTCATGTTCACGCTGAAGACCTCGGACGATTGATACACGATCTGCCAATGCCCCGGCAGGGTGCGCGTCAGGTCCATCGCCTGCGCGCTGGGGTAAAGCGCGCGCACGTCATTTGCCGATGTCAGCGCAAACAGCAATGCGGCAAACAGCTCCCTGGCCTGCGGATTGGGCGGCAGCAAGCCATCGGCCTGCCACTCGCCATTGATCAGCTTTTGCCGGGCCTGTGGGATGCCCAGCGGGTCCATCATCGACCACCGAATCGCCGCGCCTTCGCGCTGGATCACCAGCAGCCAGTCCTGGCTCTGGCCGTCGGCCAGGCGCTGCACATGCAGCTGCAGCGGCAGGGCCAGGACCGGCGTTTTCTCGGGCAGCGGTGGCTGGCTGGCGCAGGCACTCAGCAGCAACAGGCAGCCCATCAACAGCATGCGCATCATGGGGCAGTACTCGCCAGGGGTTTGCGTGCCACGCAGTTGACCAGGGTTTCTTCGCGCTGGCCCACTGGCGGCGCCTGGCGCAGGCCCCAGCGCTCGAGCAGGCCGAAGTCGCTGGAGCGGCTCCACCACAAATACGGGTACGAGACGTTCTGCGGGCCAAACTCGAAGCCCTGCTCGCGGAGCATCTGCAAGTACTCTTCGGCGCTTTTCTGCACGTGCATGGGGTGGCGAAACAGCCAACGGATGACCCAGGTGTCGATATAGGCTTCGGTGGACTCGGCAAACAGCAGATAGCCGCCGGGCTTGAGTACACGATAGAACTCTTTGAGGGCGCGGTGCTGTTCAACCAGATGGTGGAAGGTCTGGTGACAGAACAGGATGTCGACGCTGGCGTCTGGCACGTCGAGGGTGGCGCAGTCGCTGCCGATCAGCTCGACGCTCAACCCTTGGCGCGTGGCCTCAACCTGGCACAACTCCAGGCTGTGGGGGTCTGCGTCCAGGCCGATCAACCGTGAAGGCGCAAATACCTGCTGCAACAGCGTGAAGGATTTGCCCTGACCGCAACCGGCGTCCAGCAGTACCGGCGCCTCAGGCAATGGCTCCGTAAACAGGCTGCGCAAGTCGTTGATTGCCACGCGTAACACGCGATGCTGCCAGGTGTGACTGCGCAGGAACCAGAGGCCAAATTTGGTTTCTTCGACGTAGTTCTTACTTAAATACTGGCTGCTCATACCGGCTCACTCGCACAAATCTCCGACAACATGCGCAACCGTCGCTTGGGCTCGCTGACAAACGGGTTGCGTTCATCCCACGCGTAGCCGGCGAGGATCGCGCTGATCATCCGACGAATCTCCGGCGAGCTGTCCGGATGGAAAATCACATCCTGGAAGGTCCCGGCGTACCAGCCTTCGACGTAGCAGCGGAAGGTATCGACACCTCGTTTCAACGGCTCTGCAAACTCGGTCTGCCAGTTGACGGTTTCACCTTTGAGCTGACGGTGCAGCACGCCGGCGGCCATGCTCGCCGAACGCATGGCGATGGTTACCCCGGAGGAAAACACCGGGTCGAGGAATTCCGCTGCGTTGCCCAGCAGTGCAAAGCCTGGGCCGTGAAGGGTTTTGACGTTGGCCGAATAGCCGCCGATGGTGCGCGCCGGCGTATCCCACACAGCGTTTTGCAGCACGCCGGACAGGCTCGGGGTTTCATCGATAAAGCCCCGCAGGCAGGCATCGAGGTCGCCGTCGCGGCCGTCGAAATGTCTCTTGGCCGCGACCACGCCCACCGAGCAGCGGCCGTCGCTGAACGGGATGGTCCAGAACCAGATATCGCGCTGGGTCGGGTGGGTGGTTACGAGGATCTTGGTACGGTCGAAGCCCGGGTGTTCGATGCGGTCTTCAACGTGGGTGAATACGGCCTGGCGCACCGGAAAAGTCGACGGTACGTCCAGGTCCAGCAGGCGCGGCAACACACGGCCGTAGCCACTGGCGTCGAGCACGAACTTGGCCTTGAGGTGGTACTCGCTGCCGTTTTCGCGACGTACGTGCAGGTAGCGGCACTCGCCGCTGAAATCCACACCGACGATGGTTTCGCCGTAGCGGATCTCTACACCCTGAACGGCTGCCTGATCCGCCAGCAACTTGTCGAACTCGCCGCGCTGCACCTGGAAGGTGGTGGGCTTGCCGTTGCTGAACGTATCGCTGAAATCAAACGCGCTGTAGCGCTCGCCCCAGGCGAATGCGGCACCGGTTTTCACTTGGAAACCCGCCGCCTGTACGGCGTCGAGCATGCCGGCTTCTTCGATAAAGTCGATGCAGTGGGACAGCAGGCTTTCGCCAATCGAGAAGCGGGGAAAATGCTGGCGCTCGATGATCAATACATCATGGCCTTTGCGCTTTAACAGCGCAGCGGCGATGGCCCCGGACGGACCGGCACCGATCACCACCACCTGGCGACGTTCCATTTCAACTGTGGGCACGAGGGCTCCTTGCCACATTGGCATTAATCACATTCATAAGGCGTGCCTCTGTTGCCCGGCCCAGGGTGCCAGCATAAAGCTGAAGGCCAGGCCCAGGCTGACCGATAAGCCGAAATTACTCACTGCCGGTGTACTGGATACGGCCAGCAGGCCAAACGACAACCAGGTTGTCAGCGCCGCCAGCAATGTGCCTAGCAGGCTGACCGCCGGACCGCCGATTTGCTCGCGCATCAGGATCGCGTAGTCGACGCTGATCGCCGTGACCAGCAGCAAACCGAACAGGCTGAACAGCGTCAGCGGCTGGCCCAGCCAACCGAGGCTGGCCAGGCTGCACAGGGCCGCCAGCAGCGGCAGGGCGACAATGCGCAAGGCACCGCCAAACCCGAAGGGCAGGATCAGCAAGAGCACGATCAGCACGCACGACATCAATTTCAATTCGGCGGCGCTGATTTGCGTGTCGGCGAACACCCGGTTCAATTCGCCCAGGCGGTCCACCAATTGCACGCCGGGTAAATCCACTGCTTGCACCCGCAGCAGCGCCGGGTTGTTCAAGCCTTGCAGGCTAACCATTGCTGCCACGCCGCCGTCCACCGGGCCCAGCCACAGGGTGCGCCAAGGCTCGGCCAATGGGCCTGCCAGTGCGGCGTCGATATCTTGCGTAGGCAACGCTTGCAGTTGCCTCACCTCAGCTTGCAGGGCGCTGGCCGGTACGCCAAGGTCCAGCAATGGCTGCCAGTGCTGCGGCAGTTTATTCAAGGCGTCGCGCACTTGTTGCTGCTCTGCGGGCAGGCTGACCAGTTGATTGAGCGCCAGATAGCCCTTGAGCTTATCCATGTTTACCAATTGATCCAGGCGCTGCGCGAGTGCGCGCTGGCGCTCCAGCAACTGCTGCTGATCCTGCGCCCGCACCAGGAAAAACTGGCTGGTGGGTTGGAACCCGGTAATCCGCGCGACGGCCTGTGCTTCTTCCAGCAATTGCGGCGGCGCGCCGATCCACTGGCGGATATCGTTTTTGCTGTTCAACTGCCACAGGCCACCGGCGCAAAACAGCACCAGCAGCGCCAGCAAGACCGGGCTCGGCACGCGCTTGAGCAGCGAGGCGCGCAGCCGCCACAGGCCTTCGGCGATACGCAGCGGCCATTGCGCCGGGCGCAGCTCGACGCCCTTGAGCAGCGCCGGCAACAGGCACACGGCGGACAAATAAGCGCCCACCAGCCCAGCGGCGGAGAACACCGCGATCTGTGTCAACGCCGGGAACGGCGTCCACGCCAGCGCCAAGTAACCGATGCAACTGGTCGCCAGGCTCAGGCTCAGGCCGGGCAAGGTCAGGCGCAACGCCGGCCAGCTGCGCCATGGGCGCATGCTCCAGCTTTTCGACAGGTAGTGCAGCGGGTAATCCACCGCCACGCCGATCAGGCTGGAGCCGAGCACTAAGGTCATCACATGCATGTGCCCGAACAGCGCCACACAGGCCACCGCGCCAAACAGTATGCCCACCAGCACCGGCACAAAAGCCAGCAACACGCGCCAGCGTCGGAACGCCAGCAACAGCAGTAACAGGATGCCGACGGTAGCGCCGCCGCCGACCCAGGTGATTTCCCGCGTGGCTTGCTGCTGACCATTGGCCGCATACAGCAAGCCGCTGGCGGCGAGCAGTTGCGCGCCTTGCTGACCTGCCTGCTCGCGGCTGGCCTGGAGCAACTGCGCCACTTGCAGCGGCAGGTTCATGTCAAAGGCATTGCCGGTGGTGCTCGCACGCAGCAGCACCCAACGCTTGCCGTCAGCGTCGGCGACCAACGCGCCGCTGCCGATATCCAATTGCACTGCGCCCTGTTGCGGTTGGCTGTTCTGGATACGCCCGGTCAGCCCCAGCCAGTCATCCTGGCTGGGCACCAGGCTGAACCCGGTAAAGGGGTCGAACAGGGCTTGCACGCGTTGCTGGATAAACGCGTCGGGCTGGTTCATCAGTTGCTCGCGGTCCGTGGTCGAGAGCATCGCCAGGCGACCGCGCAGCAATTGCTCGCGTAGCGCCGGCAAGTCGGCTTGCAGGTTCCACTGCACTTTTTCAAACAACCCGCTGGCTTGCCAGCGCTCGCCCAATTGTTGCGCCACGGCGACCGCTTGTTGGCGGTCGGCATGGCCCACCAGCACCAGTATTTGGCGGTTAAGCGGTTCCTGCATGCGCTGTTCGGCTTGTTGCTCCAGGGCATCCGGCGTGTTGCCCGGCACCAGCTCCATCAGGTTGGCGGACAACGGCGCGCCGTGGCGCCACTGCCAGCCGGCCAGCGTAAGCACCGCCATCAGCAGGATCAGGAAAAGGCGCGGCAGCAGGCGCTCACTGGGCAAAGTCGTGTTGCTCCGCGTCGCTCAACGGCTGTTTGGCAGTGCTGTCCTGCATGCGCAGCACGGTGCTGTCGCCTTGGGTTTCGAGCAATTCGATCTTTTGCACAAGATCGCCACCGTCGATGTTGATCCGGTTGAAGACTTGCTTGAGCAGCAGCGAGCGCGGAATCAGGGTCAATTGCCACTGCTTGGCCTCGCCGTGCAACTGCAAGTCGAAGTCACGCTGCAAGCCGCTGCTGTCGCCCTGGAGCACGGCGAGGAACAAGCGGTTCTGCTCGGCGCCGGCACTCTTGTTTGGCAGCAGTTGCCAGCCATTGGCGTCGCGGCGGGCGATGCCTTGTGCGCTGATGCGGTAGTCCTGTTGCAGCGGGGTTTTCAGCAGCCACAGCAGGCCGTGGTCCTTGGCGAGGACGAAGGTGCCTTTGCTGACCAAGGGTTGGGGCAGGGCACGCAGGTGTTTTTCCTGGGTGAAGCTGCCGTGGATCACTGAGGGTTTTGCAAGCTGATCGCTGAGTTGTTGCAGATCAAAGGCGTGGGCATTAAAGCTCAGCAACAGCGCAACCCCTGTGGGAGCAAGCTTGCTCGCGAAGAGCCTGAGAGCGCCGCGCAGTGTCAGGCGGCCCGCGTTATCGTTAACGTCCATCGCGGGCAAGCCCGCTCCCACAGGGGTCAGCATTTCAAGGCCCTTTCTATGGCGTCTGTGAATACTTTTGGCGAGGCCAATTGCATCTCGCGGGTCGTGATTTCCACGGCCACTTGCACGGTGCTGGCACGGGTCAAACGCTCGCCGCTGGCGAGGTCGGTGATCAGGTAATTGACCTTCAAGCGGTTCTCCCACTCCACCAGGCTGGCGCGCACGTTAATGGTCTGGCCGAACACAGCACCGCGCACGTAGCGCAGTTGCATGTCGATCACCGGCCAGGCGTAGCCGGACTCGAGCATCGCCGTGTAGTTATGGCCGATCTGGTCCAGCAGCGCGCAGCGCGCCACTTCCAGGTACTTCACGTAATGCCCGTGCCACACGACATTCATGGTGTCGACGTCAAAAAACGGCACCAGGATTTCGGTGTCGCAATGCAGTACGCCGGGGCTACGCATGCAGCCTCCAGTGTTGCTCGGCGATGCGTTGCAGGCACAGGCGCAGTTCACCTTCCAGGGCACGGTCTTCGATGACCGGCGGGAAATCTTTGGCGAGTTCTTCGTGCATCGCCGCCAATGCCGGTGGCAGCGCGCGTGCATCCTCAGCCTGGGCCCGCAGCCAAACGCCTTGGTTGGCGGCGAGCAGGGTAGCGGCGGCGACCTGTTCGGTCAGCTCCAGCACGCGGATCGCATCGCGTGCGGCGATGGTGCCCATGCTCACCTTGTCTTGGTTATGGCACTCGGTGGAGCGCGAGAACACGCTGGCCGGCATGGTGTTTTTCAGCGCTTCGGCGGTCCAGGCGCTGGTGCCGATCTGCACGGCCTTGAAGCCATGGTTGATCATCGCGCGGTCAGCCGGGGCGCCGGACAGGTTGCTCGGCAGGCCGTGGTTGTAACGCACGTCCACCAGCAGCGCGAGCTGGCGGTCAAGCAGGTCGGCGACGTTGGCCACCAGGGTCTTGAGGCTGTCCATGGCGAAGGCGATATGCCCGCCGTAGAAGTGCCCGCCGTGCAATACGCGCTCTTCTTCAGCGTCGATGATCGGGTTGTCGTTGGCGCTGTTCAGCTCGACCTCGATGAACGAACGCAGCCAGTTCAGGCTGTCGGCCAGCACCCCGAGCACGTGGGGCGCGCAGCGCAGCGAATAACGGTCTTGCAGGCGATGCAGCGGCGCGGTCGGTGCGTCAATCGCCAGGTCTTTGCGCAGCCAGGCGGCGACTTGCATCTGCCCCGGGTGCGGCTTGGCGGCGAACAGGCGCTCGTCGAAGTGTTCCGGGTTGCCTTGCAGCGCCACCACGTTCAGTGCGGTGATGCGCGTGGCCAGTTGCAGCAGGTAGTCGGCGCGGGCGAAGGCCAGGCAAGCCAGGCCGGTCATCACAGCGGTGCCGTTCATCAGCGCCAGCGCTTCCTTGGGCCGCAGTACCAGCGGTTCCCAGCCCAGCTCGCGGTGCACGTCGGCAGCCTGGCGGCGTTCGCCACGGAACATCACTTCGCGCTCGCCGGACAGGGTCGCGGCCACGTAGGACAGCGGCGTCAGGTCACCGCTGGCGCCCACCGAGCCTTCTTCCGGGATCAGCGGCAGCACGTCGTGTTCAAGGAAGGCATGCAGGCGCTCGAGCAGTTCCACGCGCACACCGGACACGCCGTGGCACAGCGACTGCAAACGCGCGGCCAGCACGGCGCGGGTCGCTTGGGCGTCGAGCAACTTGCCCAGGCCGCAACCGTGAAAGGTGTACAGGTGACGCGGCAGCGCCTCGACGTGCTGCAACGGCACCGCCACCACGCACGAATCGCCGTAGCCGGTGGTCACGCCGTAGATCACGCCTTCCTTGTCCAGCAGCGAGTCGAGGAACTGCGCGCCCTTGGCAATGCGCTGGCGATACGCGGCATCGTTTTGCAATTGGGTGGGCACCTGACGATTGGCCAGGGCCAGCACGTCTTCGATGCGCAAAGCGCGTTCGCCAAAGGTTACTGGCTCAAGATGCGTCGTCATCGGTCTTCCAGAAAGGGTAAAAGTTGAACCATTGTTGGGGCGCTTCCAGGCAAAACTGGCCCAGGCGTGCAGCGTAGCGCGCGGTCCATAAGGCTATGACTTGCTCGCGGGTGTTGCGTTTCCATTCGACCCGTTCGGCGAAAGGTTCAATGCTCAGGCGATAGCGGTTGTTGTGCTTGAGGCACATCAGCAGGTTCACCGGGCACTTGAGCAGGCCGGCCAGCAGCCAGGGGCCTTGGGGGAAGGCGGCGTCATGGCCGAGGAAACCCACGCGCACCGTGCGCCCACCGTGCAGCGGCACGCGGTCGCCGGCAATCGCCAGCCACTCGCCCTCGTCCAGGCGCTGGCTGAGCAGCAGCATGGTGGCCGGGTCCAGCTCGCTGACCTGGATCAGGCGCAAGTGGCTCGCGCCGGCTTCGCCCAGCAGGCGGTTGAATTGTTCGGCGTGCTTGGTGTGCACCAGCACGTTCATGGTGACTTTTTCACCGATCTCCGCGAGGGCGCGGCACACTTCGAGGTTGCCCAGGTGCGCCCCCACCAGCATCTGCCCACGTTCACCGCGCAGGTGCCCGCGCAATTGCGCCGGGTCGTTGATGTCGATCTGCTCCAGGCGCAATTTGCCGTTCCACACGTCGAGCTTATCGAGCATTGAGTCTGCAAACGCCATGAACTGACCGAAGACTTTTCTGTGGGTGGGGCGCAGGTCATCACGCCCGCTCCAGTCGGCCAGGCGCTGCTGGTATTGCCAGGCGCTCTGGCGCGCCGTGCGGCCGAACAGGAAGAAGTACAGGACGATCCCGTACAGCAGCGGGCTCAATACCCGACGGCCGAGTACCTTGGCGGCGAAGGCAGTGAGCTTCATCAGCCAATAGCTGCCGCGTTCATCACGGTCAGCCCAGTGTTTGTTGCGGTCGCTCATGCCTGCCACCGTCGCCACAGGATCATCGGCGCACGGATCAGCATGCCGAAGAACAGTCGGGTGTGCATGGCCGAGATACGGACGTTGTCGCGGAACAAACGAAAGTGCGACAAGCCGTCAGCGGGGTAGTGCACCTGGGTTGGCAGCCAGCGCATCGGCTGGTTGCGCCAGGCCAAGCGCACCAGGATGTCCGAGTCGAAGTCCATGCGCGTACCAATGTAGGCCGAGTCCATCAGCGCCAGCACCGGCGCCAGTGGGTACACGCGAAAGCCGCACATTGAATCGCGAATCTGCAACGACAAGGTGTTGATCCACACCCACACGTGGGTCAGGTAGCGCGCGTACAAACGGCCCTTGGGCACGCTGTCGTCGTATTCGGGGTAGCCGCAGATAATCGCATCGGGGTGCCTGCGCGAGGTGTCGATAAACGTCTCGACTTCGCGCAGGTCGTGCTGGCCGTCGGCGTCCACTTGCAGCGTGTGGCTGAAGCCCAGGCGTGCGGCTTCGCGAAAGCCCGCCATCACCGCGCCGCCTTTGCCCTGGTTGTTGGGCAGGGTGAGCAGGGTGACGTTATCCAGGGTGGCAAGTTGCGCCAGCACTGCCGCGCAGGTCGGGCTGCTGCCGTCGTCCACCAACAGGCAAGGCAGGCCGCTGTTCAACAGGCTGTGGACCACGGCTGGCACGGCGGTTTCGTGGTTGTAGACCGGGATCAGGGCGCACGGGTTATGCATGCGTGGCCTCCAGCAAAATCCGGCCGCTGGAGCAGGCGGCGGCGCCGTTGCGGTAGGCGAAGTACAGCTTGCCGCGCTCCCGGTCGAAGCGCAGGTGCAGTTCAATCGCGTCGCCGGGGCGTACCAGTTGCTGGAACTTGAGCACTTCCATTCCGGCAAAGGTCGGCGGCAAATCGAGCAGTTGCTGGCCTAGGTTGAACGCCCACTCCACCTGCACCACGCCCGGCAGCACCGGCGTGACCGGGAAGTGACCGCTGAAATAAGCCAGGTCCGGCGGGACGCTCAGTTTTGCGGTCCATTCGCCGTTGGCTTCGACTTTCTCCAGCACGTCGGGCGCCTTTGGGCGCGGCGCCAACAGCAGCGACTCGACGTCGGCCTGGGGCAGCTTGCCTTGGCTGTTCAGCGGTAACTGACTCAGCAAACGCCAGCGACGCGGCAGGGCCAGCGCTTCGCAATGCTGGCTCAAGTGTTGGCGCAGGGTTTGGGTGAGCGTGCGCCGGCCCTGATTGCGCAGGGCATGCAGGCCCTCGTCGCTCAGCACAACCAGGGCGCCGAGGGAGGCGCGGTTTTCCTGCACCACGCCCAGGCGGGTTTCGGCGACCCACGGATGGGCCATCAGTGCGTGTTCTAGCATGGGCAGGGAAATACGTTTTTCTTCCAGTTTGACGATGCGATCCAAGCGGCCCAGCAGTTCGAAACGGCCATCGGCGTGAATGCGCGCGGCGTCGGCGGTCTGTTCGATATGCCCTTCAGGCAGATACTTTGAGGCGATGCGCAGCGCGCCGTCTGCATCCTGACTCAGTTGCACGTCGGCAAACGGCTGCCAAGGCTGCGCACCCTGGCGCCAGGCGATGCCGCCGGTTTCCGAGCTGCCGAGGATTTCCGTGGGCCACTGCTGCAAACGGTCGTAAAGGCTGCCGGCAGCGTCCACTGGCAGCGCGCCGCCGGACGAAAACACCCGCGACACCTGGCTCAGTGCCGGCCAGTCGAGGTTATCGCCCATGCGCTTGAGCAGTGCCGGGCTGGCGACCCAGGCAAATTGTCCGTGCTCGCGGCTCGCGCGCTGCATGTCTTCAGGGAAAGCCAACTGCTTGCGCACAAAGGTGCGCCCGGCGCACAGCGGCCAGAGCACTCGGAACAGCAAACCGTAGATATGTTGAGTGGCCACGCTGCCGATGATGCAGGCGTCTTTAAGGTCCGGGCCCCACAGGGTTTCCAGCGCCTCAACTTCGTTAGCCAGCTGGCGCAGCGTCTTGTCGATGCGCTTGGGTTCGCCACTGGAGCCGGAGGTGCACAGGCTCAGTTGGCAGCTGTCCAGATCAAGGGCGGCTGGGCGCAGTGGTGTTTGAAACAGCGCGTCTAGGTCAGCCGCTTCGGTCAGCCAGGCATCAACGGCCTCGTCCCAGCGTTGGCGGGTTTGAGGTTGCAAATCGGCGGGCAGTAGCACGCTGACCCCGGCCCGCCATGCGCCCAGCAGGGCAATTGCCAGCAGGCCGGCATCTTCCAGGTACACGGCCAGGCGCTGGGTACCCCGCGCTTGCAGGCCCGCCGCCAGGCTCAGGGACTGCTCCCACAGCTGTGCATGATTCATCTCAGGCTCGGTGGTGACCAAACGCTGTTGCAGCGGCTCAAGCAGCAAGTGCTCAAGTTTCAACCCATTCATACGCGGCCTCGAACCCTTTGTCGTACCAGCCATTCCACGGCAAACAACAGCCCAATCAGCCCGTAGGCGATCAAGCCGTTGTACAACGTCCACCAACTCAGCGGCGCCCACAAGGTGAGGGTAGTGGCGAGCAGGCCATTACACAGAAAAAACACGCTCCACACCACGGTAACCTGGCGGGTATACACAATGGCGTGGGGCGGCAACACCGGATCGGTCATGCGCGCCAGGCGCTCGACCATCGGTGGGCCGTATTTCAGGCTCAAACCGAACAGTGACAACATGAACGCGTTGACCAGGCTCGGGTACCAGCGCAACAGTTGCGGGTTATCGAACCAAGCCAGCGCTAAACAAAACACGATGATCGCCAACGCCATCCAGCGGCTGCCGGGGCGTCGGGCACCGGTCAGCCCACGCAGCAGCCACAGGCCGCCGAGCAGCAGGCCGAATTGCCAGGGTGCAAAGTGCTCGGTGCCGTAATACACCGCAAATGGGTACAGCAGCCCCGCCAGCAACAGGCCAAGGCCGATCAGCCGGCTCATGCGGCCGGCTGGACCAGGCGGTACACCGCCTCAACCACGTCGTTCACGGTCCGTACCGCCTTGAATTCTTCGGCGGCGATCTTCTTGCCGGTCTGGCGCTTGATATGGTCGATCAAGTCGACGGCGTCGATGCTGTCGATTTCCAGGTCCTGGTACAGGTTGGCGTCAAGGGTGACGCGTTCCGGCGGCAGTTCAAACAGTTCCACCAAGGCATCGCGCAAGGTGTTGAAGATATCGTCACGAGTTTGCATGGTCCGGTCTCAAGCTGCCTGTCTGTCCGTGACATACGCCGCAAGGCTGGCCACGTTGGTGAAGTGATTGCGGGTGTCCTTGGCGTCGGCATCGATCTTGATGCCGTACTTTTTCTGGATTGCCAGGCCCAGTTCCAAGGCGTCTACCGAATCCAGGCCGAGGCCTTCGCCGAACAGGGTTTGCTCGCTACCGATGTCGTCGACGCTGATGTCTTCAAGGCCCAGGGCCTCGATGATCAGCATCTTTATGTCGTGCTCAAGGCAGTGTCTGTCGCTCATCTTCGGCGAGCTCCTTAAAAAAATAGTCGTGCAGGTAATCGTTGAGCTTGCGTGAGGCTTGGGGCGCGGGGCCCAGTGTTGCGAACGCCTGTGGTTCTATATCGGCACCCACCCGCAAACTGAAGTGCACGCGGCATTTTGGGATGCGATACCAGGGTTCGGCCTTGGTCAGCGTCGTGGGGCTGACCTTGATCACCACGGGGGTGATGATTGTCGCACCCCGCAGCGCAATGGCGGCGCCGCCGCGATGAAAGGCAGGCGCCGCGCCGGGTGTGGTGCGGGTGCCCTCGGGGAAAATGATCAGGGTCTGGCCTGCGCGCAGGGCATCGGCGGCGGCATCGAGCATTTCAGCGCTGCCGTCGTTGCTGATGTAGCCCGCGTCGCGCACTGGCCCGCGGGTAAAGGGGTTCTGCCACAGGCTCTGCTTGACCACGCAATTGGCCTGGCGCACCAGGCCGATCAGAAACACCACATCGATCAGCGACGGGTGGTTGGCGATGATCATCTGGCCCGGGCGCCCGAGTTTTTCCGCGCCGTCGACGCTATAGGTCAGCACGCCGGCGCGTTGCATCAAGCGAATAAAGAACCAGAACAGCCAACTGATGGTGTGGCGGGCGCGACGTCGGTGGCTTGCTGCGCTGCCTGGCAGGCAACTGAGCAGGGGAAACACCAGCAACCGCAGGCACAGCCCACCGAAGCCAAACAGCGCGAAACTGGCAGCGGTGGCGAACAGACGCCAATAGTAGGCGTCTCGCGGTTTGTCGTTCAGGGTTTGCGTTGCCAGTTCCATACGCGGTTCTTCCAGGCATGTTGGCAGGCGACCTGTTCGGTGAGCAGGGTGCGCAGCAGGTTCAGGGCGTGGGGCCACTGGGTTTGAGTGAGTTGGACAGTGCGGGTGCTGAGTTCCAACTGCCACTCGTCGCCCGGTGTCAGCAACAGGCCGAGGGCGTAAGGAAAGGGTGCGTCAACGATCCAGCTGGCGTAGGCCTCGGGCGGCAGTTCTTCGGTAATCACCAGCAAAACGGCCGGCGCGCCTTCGTTGAGCAGCGCGGCGGCCTCGAGCATGCCGTGTTCCAGGCCATCGCCCGCGGCCGCGAGGGCGGTCATTTCGCTGGTTTCATTGCGCAGGATCGACCACAGCCCAATCACCGCGTTATGCACCGACAGGCTGAACTGGGTTGGCGACAGTGGCTGGTCATTGGCCAGGTCGCTGAGAATATCGAGGGTGCGCGGGGTCTCGCCATGCCGGGAAACAAACACCAGTGGCAAGTCCTGCAAGCCCTCGGCCAGCGGCCAGCCTACGCTGAACGCCATGCGCGCCAGGCGGCTCAGCCGGCGGCGTTGCATGGCTGGCAGGAACGAGACGTCGGGGCAGGCTTCGCTGACAGGCAGAGACACCGGGGCCTTGCACCAGGCACGCCATTCATCCGCGCCTTCCAGGCCAGGGGCCCAGGCGCGCCATTGGGCGATGTTGAAAGTGATCACTGAGAAAGTATCCCGCCCCTGCGGGCTTCCATGTGCGACTTTTGGCCCCGAATACCGGGACAGGGAGCAATAGCCGAATGGCGCGCATTATCCGGGTGCCGTGGGGTTCTAGCAAATATTGGTAAAAAATTGTTCACGGCTGATAACAATTTGGTTGGGATGATTTACAGATTGTCCTTTACCCCACGCCGATTTGGATTGTCGGGCCCTTCCTGTTCGTTTGTCGGGGATGGATGAACGAGGTAGCGAACATTCGCTTAAGCCCTCTACACTCCTGCATTCATTGATACACGGAGGTTTTTCCATGCGGCGCGTGGTGTTCAATCAAAAAGGCGGCGTTGGCAAGTCCAGCATCGCCTGCAACCTGGCGGCGGTCAGCGCCAGTGAAGGCTATCGAACCCTGTTGGTGGACCTCGATGCACAAGCCAACTCAACCCAATACCTCACCGGGCTGACCGGCGACGACATCCCCATGGGTATCGCGGATTTTTTCAAGCAAACCCTGTCTTCCGGGCCGTTTTCCAAGAAAAACAAAGTCGATATCTACGAAACGCCCTTCGACAACCTGCATGTGATCACCGCCACTGCGGAATTGGCAGACCTGCAGCCCAAGCTTGAAGCCAAGCACAAGATCAACAAGCTGCGAAAGCTGTTGGACGAACTGAGCGAAGACTACGACCGGATTTACCTGGATACGCCGCCGGCGCTGAATTTTTATGCGGTTTCGGCGCTGATTGCTGCCGATCGCGTGCTGATACCGTTTGATTGCGACAGCTTCTCCCGCCAGGCACTGTACGGCCTGCTGGCTGAAATCGAAGAATTGAAGGAAGACCACAACGAAGGCCTGGAAGTGGAAGGTATCGTGGTCAACCAGTTCCAGGCGCGTGCGAGTTTGCCGCAGCAGATGCTCGATGAGTTGATTGCAGAAGGGTTGCCGGTGCTGCCGGTGTACCTGACCAGCTCCGTACGCATGCGCGAGTCGCATCAGGAGAACAAGCCGCTGATCCATCTGGACCCTCGGCACAAGCTGACGCAGCAGTTTGTGGAATTGCATAACCTGCTGGAAAACGCGTGATCTTTTAGGCAACAGTAGAACACTGTGGGAGCCGGGCTTGCCCGCGATGCATGCACCTCGGTGTGTCAATCACACCGCAGTGATGCTATTGCAGGCAAGCCAGCTCCCACATGTGTATCGCATTCCTGCAGCTGGATTTGGATTTGTCCCACAGGGGCTGTAGGACGGGTCTGGCAATAGGGGCTTTGCCTTGTAACGTTGCCTACAGGTAAGCCAGAATCGCCCGGCTTGTGCGTCTGGATGGGCGTCTCTAAGGTTCTCGGACCGCTGAATTCTCAGTGGTCGGGTTTAGTAGCCCAAACAGACGAAAGTATGTGCACCGCTTAAAAAGCATGGCGTTTTATCGCCTTTCTGATGGTGGCTGTGCGCAGGGCACCTTCGGGTGCGCCGGTTTTTGCTTTCGTTCCCGGTCTACTAACCTGCGTACAGCTGCCGCCCTCGTTTAGTAGCGAATAGGTGGTGGCCCTATCAGAGAACGAAAAGCATGTTATTCACCGTCACCCCCAACCTCCCCACCGAAACCCTCGTCCTCAACAGCTACGAAACCTTCTCCTCCGTCCGCACCCTATTACTCAACCTGTCCAACGACCTCAGCGGTGAACACCGCGATGTAGTCCTGGCCATCCACCAATTGAGCGAACTCGGCGTAATGCTCGTCGGCCAAATAATGGACCGCGAAGCGCCGCAGGCCTAAAGCTGGAATGCGGTCAGTGTGGGAGCTGGCTTGCCTGCGATAGCTGCAGTGAATTCAACACTGCCATCGCAGGCAAGCCAGCTGCCACATTCGACCGTGTTTAGACGCCCTGGCTACGCAACCAACTCATCAACTGCGGCAACGGAAACGCCCCGCTCTGACGCGCCACTTCGCGGCCATTCTTGAACAGAATCAAGCTGGGAATCGAACGAATCCCCAACTGCGCCGACAACTGCTGATTGGCCTCACTGTCGAGCTTGGCCAACCGGCACTTGCCCTCCAACTGCCCAGCCGCCTGCTCAAACACCGGCGCGAACGACTTGCACGGCCCGCACCAGTCGGCCCACACATCCACCAGCAAGGGCAGGTCGCCCTTGATCTGGCTGGCGTAGTCGCCTTGCTTCAACTCGAAAGGCTTGCTCAACAACACCGGCTGCTTGCAGCGCCCGCATTTGGGCGCGTCACTCAGGCGTTCGCCGGGGATGCGGTTGAGGCCGTTGCAATGAGGGCAGGGGATTACAAGAGGTTCGGACATGGTGGGCTCCTTCGATGTGGCCAATGGGCTGTATCTGGAGTCGGGCGAGGTGTTTATCAAGGCGGGGAGAGGGAGGACTCATCCACTCACAGCTTTGCCCGTGCTGATGTGGGCAGCTATCTAGGCTGTCAGAGCCTGTTCTGTTTTGAGCCATCGGTCTGTTTGCGATTATCGCAAATTGCGATATTCGGAATTCGGGTTTAACCTTCATAGCAAGATGCGATAAGGATGTTGCATGCGAGTGATCAGCGAGAAAAGGATCTGGGAAGCGAAGGAAAAGTGGCCACGTTCAGCAACAGCGTTAGATCAGTGGTATCGGGTAATGAGGCGAAATTACCCCAAAGATTTCGCGGCGATGAAAGCCATGTTCCCCGCCACGGATAAAGTCGGGGAGTTTCACATTTTCGATATTGGAGGCAACAAGTTGAGGTTGATTGCTGGCGTGGAGTATCGGGCGCAGCGCATCTACATCAAGCATCTGCTTGATCACCGCGACTATGAGAAAGATAAATGGAAGGAAAACAACAGATGAGCGCGCTTATGCGAGTAGCTGCCGAACACTGGCAATTTGTTTCACCAGTGATGCGCAAACCAGAAAACGAGGAAGACTACGACGCTCTGGTATGTGGGTTGGACGAGTTATTGAGCCTGATCGGCGAAAATGAGGACAGTCCGCTGATGAGCTTGGTAGATATCCTCAGCGACTGGATCGAAGCCTACGATCATGAGCATCGCCCAATGCCCGTCGCCAGCGGCGCCGATGTGCTGCGATACATGATGCGCGAGCACAATCTCACTCAGAGCGACCTGCCGGGCGTCGGCGCCCAATCGGTCGTCTCTGAGGTGTTGAGCGGAAAGCGCCAACTCAACATACGGCAAATTCGTTGGCTGGCTGAACGCTTCGGCGTATCAGTAGAAACCTTTATCTGAGGCGTTTACGACGAACAACTAATCTCCAAATGCTTGCCCCAATCCGGGGGGCGCTGTGCGTATTGCTCCATCCCCGCTTGCTCCTCAAACGGCTTGGACAGTACTTCATGCAGCCGCCGCACTTCGCTGTAATCGCCCGACTCGGCCGCGGTGATGGCGTTCTGCGCGAGGTAGTTGCGCAGGATGTACAGCGGGTTCACCGCGTGCATCCGCTTGCGGCGCTGCTCTTCGCTATATTCCCCATCCCGCGCAACGCGGGCCTTGTACAGCTCAGCCCAGGCATCAAACCCGGCGAGGTCGACGAAGTCGTCGCGCAGTCGTGCCACGGCCAGCGCCGCCGACTCATCTCCCAGGCGGCGGAAGAACAGCGTGTAATCAACGCCACTGTTCTGCATCAGTTGCAACAAGCGCTCCACCAGCTTCTGGTCATCGTCTTCAGCGCTGGTCAGCCCCATGCGGCGACGCATCAAATCCAGGTAATTCGCCTGATACAACGGCAGATACAGCCCAAGCGCTTCTTTCAAGGCGTCGACGCTGATAAACGGCGTCAACGCCTGTGCCAATGCACTGAGGTTCCACTGCCCAATCGGCACTTGGTTGCTGAAGGAGTAACGTCCTTCATGGTCGGAGTGGTTGCAGATGAAGTGCGCATCAAAGTCATCGAGAAACGCAAACGGCCCGAAGTCGAAGGTGATGCCCAGGATCGACATGTTGTCGGTATTCATCACGCCATGGCAAAAGCCATAAGCCTGCCACTTGGCGATCAATTCGGCATTGCGCTCGACGATTTCGCGGAACATGGCCAGGTAAGGCTCTGGTTGTTCTCGGCACTCGGGGTAATGCAGGTTCAATACGTGCTCAGCCAAAATCGCCTGCTGTTCGGGTTTTTTGGTGTAATAGAAATACTCGAAATGCCCGAAGCGGATATGGCTCGGCGCCATGCGCAGCACCATCGCGCCGCGTTCCTGCTTCTCACGCCACACCGGGGTGTCGGAGCCGATCACGCACAGTGCGCGACTGCTGGGGATACCCAGCGCATGCAGCGCTTCGGAGGCCAAAAACTCGCGGATCGAAGACCGCAACACGGCGCGCCCATCACCCATGCGTGAGTAAGGCGTCATACCGGCACCCTTGAGGTGCAGGTCCCAGTGCTCGCCGGCCTCGTTATACACCTCACCCAGCAACAACCCACGGCCATCGCCCAATTGCGGGGTGTAGCCACCGAACTGATGCCCGGAATAGACCATCGCCCGTGGCTCCGCTTCGGCCCACAGCGTGTGCCCGCCAAACAGCTCGGCAAACACCGGCGTTTCGGCCACGGCCGGGTCGAGGTCGAGCAATGCCATGGCAGCGTTACTCGCCACTACCAGGCGCGGTGCGTCGAGGGGTTCAGGCAGTACGTGGGTTGAGAACGCGTCGCCCAGGCGTGCGAAGCGGTTGTCGAAGGTCAGTTCGTCGAGGGCTTTCACCGGCCATCTCCAGCAGAATGTCCGAGCATTCTGCTGGGGATAGCGCCGTTAGTCGAGTTTGCTCGGCGGCGGCTCCGGCGCATCTTCGACTTTGCCGGGTGGCGGCTCGGGGGCGTCCTGCTCGGGGGCAGGCCCTAAGAGGGTCTTGCGCTCGTCTTCGACCGGCACCAGTTTGTATTCCTGGCCGTGCGTGTTCTTGAGGTACACCTCCATCTGCCGGAACGAGATTTTGATGTGCTGTTTCTTGAACTCACGGTTGATGTAGCGGTTGACCTCATCCAGCACGGGGTTGCGGTCGCCCAGGTCGCGCACGTGCATGCGCAGTTCGTGGTCGAGGGTGCTTTCACCGAAGTTGAGGAAGTACACCAGCGGTTCCGGTTCCTTCAACACGCGTGGGTTTTCCCTGGCAGCCTTGAGCAACAATTCCTTCACCAAGTCCAGATCGGAGCCGTAGTCCACGCCCAGCTTCAGGGTGACCCGGGTGATGGTATCGGTCAGCGACCAGTTGATCAGTTGCCCGGTAATGAAGGTTTTGTTCGGGACAATGATGTCCTTGCGGTCAAAGTCGGTGATCGTCGTGGCGCGGATGCGGATTTTGCTCACCGTGCCCGACAGGTTGCCGATGGTGATGGTGTCGCCGATGCGCACCGGGCGTTCGAACAGGATCATGATGCCGGAGATAAAGTTGGCGAAGATCTCCTGCATACCAAAGCCCAACCCCACCGACAGCGCCGCCACCAGCCATTGCAACTTGTCCCAGCTCACGCCAAGGGTGGAGAGTGTGGAGACAAAACCGATGCCGGCAATCACATACGACAACAGCGTGGTCGTCGCGTAGGCGCTGCCTTGGGCCAGTTCCAGTCTGGACAGTACCAGCACCTCGAGCAGACCGGGCAGGTTGCGCGCCAGTGCGAAGGTAATGCCGATGATGATCAACGCGCCGATGAAATCGCCGATGCTGATCGGCACCATGCTGATATTCGCACCCGTGCCGCTGGTGTATTCGTACAGGGTGACGTTGTCCAGGTAGGAAAATACCGAGATCAGGTCCGACCACACCCAGTACAACGCCGCGATAAAGCCGCCGAGCAAGGCCAGGCGGATCAGTCGCATCGACTGCTCGTTGACCTGCTCGATGTCCAGGGTCGGCTCTTCGATCACCGCTTCGCCATCACCGGCTTCCTTGGCGGCCTGGCGTTTAGCCAGTGCTCGCGCATAGGCCAGTCGCCGCGCCGCAACGCCCAGGCCGCGTACAAAGGTGGCCTCGATCACCAGCCAGAACATCAGCAGGTACAGGGTGTTGATCAAGCGGTCGCTGAGCTTGAGCGCGGTGTAGTAATAGCCAAAGCACACGGCGATAAAGAGGGCGACGGGCAGGGCGGTAAACAGCAGGCCGATGGCCTTGCGAAACAGTGAGGCTTTTTCATGGGTTGGGCTGTTGAGCAGCAGGCGACCCAGCAACCAGGCCATCAGCGCATAGCACGTGAGCACCACGCCAATGCCCAGCACATCGTCCGCCAGCGCCGCCGGCTGGTGCTCGGCGATCGCCACGACGGCCACCAGCGCCAGCACCACCAGACCGAGCTTGCGTATCCAGCCTTGCAGGAATTCGACTTGGGGTTTTTCCCAGCGGAAGTGCAATTGCGCCACGCCACCCGGCGCCAGGATGCGATAAGCGGTGTAGAACACCAGCCAGGCCTGGGCGATTTGCAGCAACGCTGCGCCGAGGTTGGCGTTCTGCCCGCGGGCGTCAATTTGCAGTGCATAGCCGCACAGCGCCAGGCCCAGCGCCACCGGCATCGCCAGCAGAATGTTGATCAGGATGGCCTGCGGCGTGTGCCACTGGCTGTCGCGCTTGAAGTGGCCGATGTCCAGGTGGACCTTGCTCAGGCGCTGATACAGGGCTTTGCGTCGCCACAGCAGGGCACCGATCACCAGCAGCAGTGGCAGGAACAGCAGCGGGCGCTGGGTCAGGCCGTCATACAATTCGCTGATGCTGGAAGCCCAGGGCAGGGTGGCGACTTGCTTGCTCAGGTGCGCCGGGACAGTTTCCAGCCACTCGGTGTCCAGCGGCTTGTTGCTGGGGATCCAGAACATCTGCTCATCCAGCGTCGCCCGCAGTGTGGTGGCGGTGCTGAGCAGTTGTTTCTGGTTCAGTTGCAACGTGATGGATTCATTCAGCAGCGAGCTCAGCTCTCGGCTCAGGCGCTCCAGAAGGTCGCTACGGGTAATGGCCAGTTCCAGCAACGTGCGGCGCAGTTGCGGGGTGACATCTTCTGGCGCCTGGTTAGCCAGCAAGTTATCCACATAGGCGCTGGGCGAGCTGATCAGCTCGCGCTGCTGGTTGACCTCAAACTGATACAAACGAATGTTGGCGATGTCATCCGCCAGGTCACGGTCTACTGTCAGGCGCGGCAGCGCCTGTTTCTGTTTGTAGAGGATCTTGGACAGCAGCAGGCTGCCTTTGAGCACGTTGATCTGCTCGTCCAGGGCCGAATCGCTCTGGGTGACTGTGTCCAGTTGCTGCTTGGTTTGCAGGTTTTTCTGGGTCAGGTCGTTGAGGCGGTCAGTGCTTTTAAGCAGGTAGTCGGAGAGCTTGAGGTTGGCCGCGCTTTCCGTGGCCAGCAGGCTGCTGCCGCCAGCTTTTTGCGCTTCGATGGATTGCTGGGTGACGGTCTGCTGGGATTGGGCCAGGCGCTTTTGGTTGATCAGGGTTTGCAGGTCCTGGATTTCTTGCTCCAGGCGCGCGGTTTTTTCCTGGATCAGGTCGTGCTGGCTGTTGCCCAGGTCTTGCAGTTGGCTGTTGCCTGCCAGTTCCTGGCGGCGCAAGGGGATCAGTGCGTTCAGGGCGGCGAGTTCAGCGTTGAGCTGGTTGCGTTGATCGGCATTGAGGGTTTTGCCGTTGTCTTTGCCGGCCTTGAGGATCGAGTTGATCTGCAGGATGCGCGTCTGGCTGCTGCTGATTTCGGTCTGGGCGCGTTCGGGCCGGGTCTGGGCGGCGATGGACAGGCTGTTGGCGTCGGCCAGCTCTTTTTGCAGGTCGCCCTGCTGGGTACTGCGCTGCACCAGCAATTGCTCGAGCTGCGGTACCGGCAGGGTGGCGTAGCGTTGGGCGACCGGGACGACCTTGGTAGCCTTGAGCCGCGTCAGTTCGCGCTGGTTCTCTGTGGTCTGACGCGGGGCGTCTTCCAGCTGGTGCTTGAGGTCGATGAGGCGCTGCTCATAGTCCTGCTTATTGTCCAGGTACGTCAGGGTCTGTTGCAGGATCGCCTGCAACGCTTTCATGTCGGCGTCGGGCAGCTTACGGTCGGGCAGTTTGTCCAGGGTTTGCTGGATGGCGTCGGCGCTGGGCGGGTCGGCCGCGTGGACGGTGCCGACACAGAGGGTCAAGCCCAGCAGGGCAGTGGCGAGAAATGTGCGCAGAGTTGGCATAGAGACCGGTCGAGCGAAATGAAAAAAAAGGGGGCGAACTGTCGCCCCGCAGTTTAGAGGAAGAGTCCGGGGCCTGGGCGACTTCCTTCGGGGAATCTGACGCCGACTTTGCCGATCTTGTTCCCGTCCATGACCGCGACGGTCCAGATGGTGTTGTTCCACTCCACCTGGTCGCCTACGACTGGCGCACCGCCGACTTTCTGGGTGATGAAGCGGCTCAGCGGCATGTCCGGGTCGATGCCCTCCAGCTTCAAGCCGTACAGGGCGGAAACCGCGCCCAGTTGGGCGTCGCCTTCCAGTACGAAGTCGCCGAAGAAGCGCAAATCCAAACCGCGTTGCGGCGCCTGGCTGAAGAGTTTGCCCAGGGCCGGGAGGTTGTGTTCGTGGCCGATCACACAGAGCAAATCATCGACTTCCAGCACCGTACTACCCGACGGATGGAGCAGTTGTTGACCACGGAACAGGGCGGCGATCCGCGTGCCCTCAGGCATTTTCAGCTCACGCAGGGCGGCGCCGATGCACCATTTTTCTGCGCCCAGGCGGTAGACGAACAGCTCCCACTCGCTGGTGACATGCACTTCCAAGGCCGCACGGGAGATCGGCGCCGGGTCCGGCGGTACGGTGACCTTGAGCAGCTTGGCCACCCACGGCAGGCTTGTGCCCTGCACCAGCAGCGAGACCAGCACGATAAAAAACGCCAGGTTGAAGTACAGCTGCGCATGCGGCAGGCCGGCCATCAGCGGGAACACCGCCAGAATGATCGGGACCGCACCGCGCAGGCCGACCCAGGCGATAAAGGCTTTTTCGCGGCCGTGAAACGCCTTGAACGGCAGCAGGCCAACCATCACCGACAGCGGCCGCGCAAACAGGATCATCCACAGTGCAAGACCCAGCGCCGGCAGGGCAATGGGCAGCAAGTCGTGGGGCGTGACCAATAGGCCCAGCACCAAAAACATACCAATCTGAGCCAGCCACGCCATGCCATCGAGCATATGCAAAATGCCGTGACGGCTGCGCACCGGCCGGTTGCCGATGACCAGGCCGCACAGGTACACGGCGAGGAAGCCACTGCCGTGCAGGGCGTTGGTCAGGGCGAAGACGAACAGGCCGCCGGCGATCACCAGGATCGGGTACAGGCCGTTGGCCAGGCTGATCCGGTTGACCATCTGCAGCATCAGCCAGCCGCCTCCCAGTCCGACGATACCGCCGATGCCGAACTCGCGGAGCAGGTGCGTCAGCAGGCTCCAGTGCAGGCCCGTCTGGCCGCTGGCAATCATGTCGATCAACGTGACAGTGAGGAACACCGCCATCGGGTCGTTGCTGCCGGATTCAATTTCCAGGCTGGCGGAGACCCGCTCGTTGAGGCCTTTACCGCCCAACAACGAGAATACCGCTGCGGCGTCCGTGGAGCCGACGATGGCGCCGATCAACAGGCCCTGGATGATATTGAGATCAAACAGCCAGGCCGCGGCCATACCGGTGAGGCCGGTGGTAATCAACACCCCCACCGTGGCCAGCGACAACGCCGGCCAGAGTGCCACACGGAAACTTGCGACCCTGGTACGCAAGCCGCCATCGAGCAGGATCACCGCCAGGGCGAGGTTGCCCACCAGGTAGGCCGTCGGGTAGTTATCGAAAATGATGCCGCCGCCATCAACGCCGGCCAGCATCCCTACGGCCAGGATGATCACCAGGATCGGAATCCCCAGGCGGGACGAAAGAGAACTCACCAGAATGCTCGCACTCACCAGCAACGCGCCGATCAAGAACAGGCTGTTGATGGTCGTCGCATTCAAAGGCAGTACTCCATGAGCAAACAAGACGGGGCGCAAACTGACCATGCAGTCTGCGTGCCAGCGATTCTAACCTGTTGAATTGCTGCGCTGTCAAAAAGGTTCTTCTGATTCATGTAGATCTAATGTGGGCGGGGGCTTGCTCGCGAATGCGGTACATCAGCTAAAGATAGGCTGACTGAACCACTGCATTCGCGCGCAAGCCCGCTCCCCTATTTTGACTGAGACGAGTCAGTTAGAGGCGGAACCGCCCCACCATCCCATTCAAGTCCACCGCCAACCGTGACAGCTCACTGCTCGCCGCGCTGGTCTGGCTGGCACCGGTCGCCGACTGTACCGACAGATCGCGAATGTTCACCAGGTTACGGTCCACTTCCCGCGCCACTTGTGCCTGTTCTTCCGCCGCACTGGCGATGACCAGGTTGCGCTCGTTGATCTCGACAATCGCGGTATTGATCGTGTCCAGCGACATCCCCGCGCCTTTGGCGATGTTCAGCGTCGACTCAGCGCGTTCCGTGCTGTTGCGCATCGAATCCACTGCATGCTCTGTACCCGCCTGGATGCTGCCGATCATCCGCTCGATTTCGCTGGTCGACTGCTGGGTGCGATGGGCGAGTGCGCGTACTTCGTCGGCAACCACCGCAAAGCCTCGTCCGGCTTCACCGGCGCGCGCCGCTTCAATCGCGGCGTTAAGGGCCAGCAGGTTGGTCTGGTCCGCCAGGCCGCGAATCACGTCGAGCACCTTGCCGATATCGCGCGACTCATTGGCCAAGTCGCCGATCAGCGTGGCGGTGGCCTGTACGTCGCCGCTCATGCGTTCGATGGCGCTGACGGTTTCCTGCACCAAATCACGGCCATCACCGGCGGAGGTGGTGGCGTTGCGCGAAGCTTCGGAGGTGCTCACCGCATTGCGTGCGACTTCTTCGACAGCGCTGGTCATCTCATTCACCGCAGTGGCGGCTTGTTCGATTTCGGCGTTTTGCTGAGTCAGGCCGCGGGCGCTTTCGTCGGTGACCGCGTTCAGCTCTTCGGCAGCTGATGCGAGCTGGGTAGCGGAACCGGCGATGCGTTGCAGGGTGTCGCGCAGTTTGTCCTGCATCTTGGCCATGGCGGCCAGCAGGCGCCCGGCTTCGTCGTTGCCGTCGACTTTGATCAGGCGCGTCAGGTTGCCTTCGGCCACTTCTTCCGCCGCTTCCAGTGCCTGGGAAATGGGCAGGGTGATGCTGCGGGTCAGCAGCCAGGCGAACAGCATCGTCAGTGTCGTGGCGATAATCAGCAGCCCAATCACCCAGTTGAAGGCCATGTTGTAATGGTCTTCGGCCTGTTGGTTGGTGTTAAGGGCGGCCTTGTTGTTGTAGTCCAGCAGGCGGTTGAGCACGGTGTTGACCTGCTCGGAGTTGCTCAACAGCTCAGTGTTGAGCAGGGTGCGCAGCTCTTCGATCTGGTTGGCGCGCGACAGGCTCTTCATGCGCGCTTCAATCTGTTGGTACTGGGCAAGCAGGCGCATGTACTCGTCGTAGATCGAGCGCTCTTCACTGCTGTCGATCAGTTTTTCGTAAATGCCCTGCGCGGTACGGATCTGCTGGTTGCGCAGTTCGAAGGCTTCCAGGGTCTTTTGCTGAACGTCCGGTTCGCGGTTGGTCAGCAAGCGATAGGACAGCACCCGCAGGCGCAAGGTGAGTTGGGTGAATTCATCGAGGGCGCGGATGCTCGGCACGCTGGACAGGGTGATGTCTTGGGTGGCGCCACGGATCTTGCTCATCTGATTCAACGCGAAAATACCGAGAAACAGCATCAACGCGCCGATAAGCGCGAAGCTGAGGAAGGCTCTCGCAGCGATATTCATATTACGAAGCGACATGGGGGGAATCCTGGGGGAGCGCGCGATCCGTGCGGCCATGAGACGGTGTGTGCTTCTCTATCGGTCTTACGACTAAAGTCTAAAGGGGCGTGTGCGTTTTTGTCGCACCTGACGAGGGTCTTGGCCGATTCAGGAACCAGATCGGGTAATTGCAGTCACTAAGGCTCGAAAGTGCGGCCCGGCCTTTAAAAATCGGGCTGCGCGCCAGGGATAACCCTGGCATCCGAGGTGAATTTTCTTTATCGTCACCGCCCTTTTAAAAGCCAGAGAAATCAAAATGTTAGAAGCATCCCTCAGCCAATTGGAACAACTCGTCAGCGACTTGGTACAACAAAATCAGGATCTGCTGGGCACCACCGAATCCCTAAAAGCGGAATTGGCCCGCGCCAAGGATGAGAACGACAGCCTGCAACTGAACCTGATGGAGCAGGAAGAAAAGCACGGCGCTACCGCCGCCCGTATCCAGGCGCTGGTTGAGCGTGTGAGCGCAGGGCCTGTCAACGCATGAGTGAAGGGATAAAGGTCGTTTCGATTCTCGGAGAGGATTACTCGATCAAGGCTCCGGCCGGGGAAGACAAAACCCTGATGCACGCCGTGACCCTGCTCAAGGCGTCCCTTGCCACCACCAAGAAAAAGTACCCGACCCTGATCGGTGACAAACTACTGGTGCTGGCGGCGCTGAACCTGTGCGCCGAGCAGATCGAAATGCAGCAGGCTCACCAGCAGGAACTCGACCGTTACCAAGAGCAAGTCAGCGCCACGGTCGATGTGATTTCCAAGGCGATCGGTACGCCTTAGAACCACTCATCCTGCATGCCGAGGCACGTGTCATCGCGTGCCTCCAGAATTGCCAGTTCATGATGGCAGCTCGGTACTTCCCAGGTCAGGAAGTACCGGGCGGCCTGGAGCTTGCCTTTATAAAAGGCCACATCCGCCGCATTGCCCCTGGCCAATCCTTCTTCGGCGCGAATCGCCTGTTCCAGCCAGCGCCAGCCAATCACCGTATGCCCGAACACCTTCAAGTACAGCGCCGAGTTTGCCAGGCTGCTGTTGACCTTGCCTTGGGCGAGATCCGTCAGCAGGCCGATGGTGACGCTTTGCAGGCGGTTGACCAACTGTTCCAGCGGTTCCCTTAGTGCGGTCAGGCTTGGGTATTCCTGCGCCCGTGCACCGGTTTCGGCAATCAGTCGTATGAGTTGCTTCAACCCCGCGCCGCCGTTCTGCGCGAGCTTGCGCCCCAGTAAATCCAGGGACTGGATCCCGTGCGTGCCTTCGTGGATCGGGTTCAGGCGGTTGTCGCGGTAGTACTGTTCCACCGGGTACTCGCGGGTGTAGCCATGGCCGCCGAGAATCTGGATTGCCAGTTCGTTGGCCTTGAGGCAGAACTCCGAAGGCCAGGATTTGACGATAGGCGTGAGCAGGTCCAGCAGTTCGTGGGCGTGCTTGCGCTCAGCTTCAGTTGCCAGGGTGGTGGTGTCGTCGAACAGCCGTGCAGCGTAGAGGCCAAGGTCGAAGGCGCCTTCCACGTAGGATTTTTGGGTCAGCAGCATGCGCTTGATGTCTGCGTGCTGAATGATCGAGACCGGAGCCGTTGTGGGGTCTTTGCTGTCGGGCAGGCGACCTTGCGGGCGTTCGCGGGCGTATTCCAGCGAGTAGAGGTAGCCGGCGTAACCGAGCATCACCGCTCCCATGCCGACGCCGATGCGCGCTTCGTTCATCATCTGGAACATGCAGCTCAGACCCTGGTGCGGTTTGCCCACCAGATAACCGACGCAACTACCGTTATCGCCGAAGTTGAGCGCGGTGGACGTAGTCCCGCGCCAGCCCATCTTGTGGAACAGCCCCGCCAGCAGCACGTCGTTGCGCTCGCCCAGGCTGCCATCGTCGTTGACCAGGAACTTGGGCACGATAAACAACGAAATGCCCTTCACCCCAGCGGGCGCATCCGGCAGCTTGGCCAGCACCATGTGCACGATGTTTTCCGACAGCGGGTGGTCGCCACCGGAGATGAAGATCTTGTTGCCCTTGAGTCGATAGGTGCCGTCAGCCGAAGGCTCCGCGCGCGTACGAATATCCGACAGCGACGAGCCCGCATGGGGTTCGGTCAGGGCCATGGTGCCGAAGAAGCGGCCGTCGATCATCGGTTGCAGGAAGCGTCGTTTCTGATCGTCGGTGCCGAAACTTTCGATCAGGTTGGCGGCGCCCATGGTCAGGAATGGGTAGGAAGTGGACGCCGCGTTCGCTGACTGGAAGTGCGCAAAACAGGCTTGAGACAGCAGGGTGGGCAGTTGCATGCCGCCTGCTTCGAAGCTGCGGGCCGCGTTGAGGAAGCCGGCTTCAAGGAAGGCATCCACCGCCGGTTTGACTTCCGGGATCAGGATGGCTGCGCCGTTCTCGTAGCGCGGTTCGTTCTCGTCGTTCTTGCGGTTGTGGGGGGCGAAATACTTTTCGGCGATGTTGCGCGCGGTGCTGATGGCCGCATCGAAGGTTTCGCGATTGTGCTCGGCAAACCGCTCGCGCTGGGTCAGGCCCTCTGCATCGAGGACTTCGTGCAGCTCGAAAGCCAGATTGCGGGAACTGAGCAGCGTCTCGGACATGGCGGATTACCTGTAGAAAAGTATGCCGCAGTCTAGGAGCGCTGATAAAAACGGGGAAGGAAGATAGATGGGGGTGATGGGGCGGCACAAGCTTCAAGCTACAAGTAAGAGCGGCGTGCTTTTACTTGCAGCTTGTAGCTTAAACTTGCGGCTGCTGCTTAACCGATAGTCATCAGGCTGGCATTGCCACCCGCCGCCGCCGTGTTAACACTCAACGCACGCTCAATCACCAAACGCTCCAGCGCAATCGCTGTTTCGCCTTGCGACAAACCATGCACCCCAACAATTGCGCCACCGCGCTGGGCCACTTGCTGGCACACCGCTCGCAGCTGGTCGGAATCACCGTGATGCAGAACCGCGTCAAACACCACTTCATCCTTGGTCCAGTCGGCCACGCGCTTGATCTTCGCCTGAATGTCTTTAGGCAGGCGTGAGAACAACGCCTTGGTCAGCTCGGTTTCTGGCCATACCGCCGAACCGCCCACCGCCAATACCGCCGCCAATTGAGTCAACAGGTCGCCTTCCACGTCCGCCAGGCACAGTACGTGCTCGCGGGGCAGGATGGCGTAGCTGTTGCGCTCGCCGGTCGGGCCGGCCAGTTGGCGGGTGATACCGCTTTGCGATTGCGCGGCGAATTGGCTGCACAGGGCGCTCAGGTCGCTGAACTTATTGCTGTCGGCCCAGGTTTTCAGGGCGGTCAGCGGCTGGCTCATGGCATCACGCAGGCGCACGTCCGGCGCGGCCAATGCGTCGCCACGTACGAAGGATTGCTCGATGGCATCCGTAGGACGCGTCGACAACAGGCGGTACAGGTACAGCGGGCCACCCGCTTTCGGGCCAGTACCCGACAGGCCTTCGCCGCCGAACGGTTGCACGCCGACCACGGCGCCGACGATGTTGCGGTTCACGTAGACGTTACCGGCATTGACGTTGTCGATCACCTTGGCGATGGTCTCGTCGATACGCGTGTGCACGCCTAGGGTCAGGCCATAGCCGGAAGCATTGATCTGGCCGATGAGCTGGTCGATCTCTTTGCGCTTGTAGCGCACCACGTGAAGCACCGGGCCGAAGATCTCGCGTTGCAGTTCGTCGAAGCTTTCCAGCTCGATCAGGGTTGGCATCACGAAGGTGCCACGCTTGATCTCTTCGCCATCAGCGATAGCCACCTGATACACATTGCGGCCTTTGTCGCGCATGGCCTGGATGTGTTTCTCGATGCCGGCCTTGGCTTCGGCGTCGATCACCGGGCCGATGTCGACGGACAGACGCTCCGGGTTACCCAAGCGGCATTCCGCCATGGCGCCCTTGAGCATTTCGATCACACGCTCTGCTGAATCTTCCTGCAGGCACAGTACGCGCAGGGCCGAGCAGCGTTGGCCGGCGCTGTCGAAGGCCGAGGACACCACGTCGATGACCACTTGTTCAGTCAGCGCCGAGGAGTCGACGATCATCGCGTTCTGGCCGCCAGTCTCGGCGATCAGCGGAATCGGACGGCCCTGGGCATCCAGGCGACCGGCGACATTGCGTTGCAGAAGGCGTGCGACTTCAGTGGAGCCGGTGAACATCACGCCTTTGACGCGATCATCACCGACCAGGCGCGCACCCACGCTCTCGCCTTGACCCGGCAGCAATTGCAGCACGCCTTCCGGAATACCGGCTTCGAGCAGGATGCGCACGGCTTGGGCGGCCACCAGCGGCGTCTGCTCGGCAGGCTTGGCCAGTACCGGGTTGCCGGCAGCCAGTGCCGCGGCGACTTGACCACTGAAAATCGCCAGCGGGAAGTTCCACGGGCTGATGCACACCACCGGGCCCAGTGGGCGGTGGGCGTCGTTGGTGAAATCGTTACGCGCTTGCACGGCGTAGTAACGCAGGAAGTCCACGGCTTCGCGCACTTCAGCGATCGCGTTGGCGAAGGTCTTGCCGGCTTCACGGGCCAGCAGGCCCATCAGTGGCTGGATCTCGCCTTCCATCAGGTCGGCGGCGCGTTCCAGGATCGCGGCACGTTCGGCGGGCGGGGTGGCCTGCCAGATCGGGCCTGCATTGATGGCGCATTGGATAGCGTTGTCGACGTCTTCGACAGTGGCTTCCTGCACATGGCCGACCACATCACGCAGGTCGGACGGGTTCAGTACCGGTGCCGCTGATTCATTGCTGGAAGCGCAACCGAGCATCGGCGCCGCTTTCCAGTTGTTGTGAGCGGTCGCCAGCAGGGCGCAGGACAGCGAGGCCAAGCGGTGTTCGTTGGCCAGGTCGATACCGGCCGAGTTGGCGCGGTCGCTACCATACAGGTCACGCGGCAAAGGGATGCGCGGGTGCGGCAGGCCGAAGCCGCCTTCCAGCGTAGCCATTTGTTCGATGCTGGCCACAGGATCGGCCACCAGTTCCTGAATCGAGATGGCTTGGTCGGCGATGCGGTTGACGAACGAGGTGTTCGCGCCGTTTTCCAGCAGGCGACGTACCAGGTAAGCCAGCAGTGTTTCGTGGGTACCCACCGGTGCGTACACGCGGCACGGACGGTTGAGCTTACCCTCGGAAACCTTGCCTACAACCTGCTCGTACAGTGGTTCGCCCATACCGTGCAGGCATTGGAACTCGTACTGGCCGGGGTAATAGTTCTGACCCGCAATGTGGTAGATAGCCGACAGTGTGTGGGCGTTGTGCGTGGCGAACTGCGGGTAGATGACTTCCGGCACCGACAGCAGCTTGCGTGCGCAGGCAATGTAGGAAACGTCGGTGTAAACCTTGCGGGTGTACACCGGGTAGCCTTCCAGGCCTTCAACCTGGGCGCGCTTGATCTCGCTGTCCCAGTACGCGCCTTTTACCAGGCGGATCATCAGACGATGGCGGCTGCGGCGCGCCAGGTCGATGACGTAGTCGATCACATACGGGCAACGCTTCTGGTAGGCCTGGATCACGAAACCGATGCCGTTCCAGCCGATCAGTTGCGGCTCGAAGCACAGGCGTTCCAGCAGGTCGAGCGACAGCTCCAGGCGGTCTGCTTCTTCGGCGTCGATGTTCAGGCCGATGTCATATTGCTTGGCCAGCAGCGTCAGGGACAGCAGGCGCGGGTACAGCTCATCCATCACGCGTTCGTACTGCGCACGGCTGTAACGCGGGTGCAGTGCCGACAGCTTGATGGAGATGCCCGGGCCTTCATAAATCCCACGGCCATGGGAGGCTTTGCCGATGGAGTGAATGGCTTGTTCGTACGAGGCCAGGTACTTCTGCGCATCGTGCTCAGTCAGCGCGGCTTCACCGAGCATGTCGTAGGAATAACGGAAACCCTTGGCTTCGAATTTGCTCGCGTTAGCCAGGGCTTCGGCGATGGTTTCGCCGGTGACGAACTGCTCGCCCATCAGGCGCATAGCCATGTCGACGCCCTTGCGGATCATCGGCTCGCCGCTTTTGCCGATGATGCGGCTCAGGGACGAGGTCAAACCTGCCTCATTATGCGTGGCGACCAATTTGCCGGTCAGCAGAAGGCCCCAGGTGGCGGCGTTAACGAACAGCGATGGGCTGTTGCCCACGTGAGGGTGCCAGTTGCCGGTGCTGATCTTGTCGCGGATCAGTGCGTCACGGGTGCCTTTGTCCGGGATGCGCAGCAGCGCTTCGGCCAGGCACATCAGTGCCACGCCTTCCTGGGAAGACAGGGAAAATTCCTGCAGGAGGCCCTGAACAATCCCGGCACGGCCGCCAGCACTTTTCTGGTTGCGCAGCTTCTCGGCAATCGAGGCGGCGAGCTTGTTGGTAGCCTCGGCCATAGGCGCTGGCAGGCGAGCCTGCTCGATCAGCATCGGCACCACTTCCGGCTCTGGGCGGCGGTAAGCGGCGGTGATCGAGGCGCGCAGTACGGACTGCGGCAGGATGCTCTCGGCGAACTCAAGGAAGCACTGGTGGGCGTGGTCGTTCTGGACCTCGCCTGCGTCGTCTGCTTCCTTGCTGCTCAAGCCATCGAGCTCAGTCAGGGTTGCACCACCCTCCAGTTTCTCCAGGTAATTGAAAATCGCCTGCTTGATCAGCCAGTGCGGCGTGCGATCAATGGAGGTCGCGGCAGCCTTGAGGCGCTCGCGGGTTGGGTCGTCAAGTTTGACCCCAAGGGTGGTCGTAGCCATTTTCTTATCCTCATGGGTGCCACTACCGAGTGGCATCAGCTGGCGGCAAGATTAGCTTTGCGCATGCAGAGGTGCAACCGGGTGCAACCCTTTTTATGCATGAAATTTTCGCACGGGTACGTGAAATAAAATGGCCCTCGGCGGAATTGGCTCTGCCTTGGTGCGTTTGCTTCTGAGATCGGCTGTTCTTGCTCCGAAAAGTAGCAAAAACAGGGTGTTTTGTACTTTTCACATCAAGGTGCAACTTATTCTCACGAAACTGGTTGCACCTTATTTGGTTTGTTGAATAGCATTCGCGGCCAAGGTGCAACCACTCCGGTGAGTCGGTTCATCGGCTGACGGCTTTCCTGGGGAAACGTCAGTCATAAATGCGCGGCACGCAGCTACGTCTATCCTACTTGCAGTGGGTGGCCGTCTGACAGACCGTCGCTACATAAAAACAAAGCCAGGACGTCACTCCTATGAGCGTTAGTAATCCAACCCTGATCACGTTCGTGATCTATATCGCAGCAATGGTGCTGATCGGCTTCATGGCCTATCGCTCCACCAACAACCTTTCCGATTACATCCTGGGCGGTCGCAGCCTCGGTAGCGTGGTGACTGCCTTGTCGGCCGGCGCTTCCGATATGAGTGGCTGGTTGTTGATGGGCCTGCCGGGCGCGATCTACATGTCCGGCCTGTCGGAAAGCTGGATCGCTATCGGCCTGATCGTCGGTGCCTACCTCAACTGGCTGTTC
Source organism: Pseudomonas sp. RA_5y_Pfl1_P24 (assembly GCF_963970945.1). Classification (NCBI taxonomy): domain Bacteria; kingdom Pseudomonadati; phylum Pseudomonadota; class Gammaproteobacteria; order Pseudomonadales; family Pseudomonadaceae; genus Pseudomonas; species Pseudomonas sp. RA_5y_Pfl1_P24. The sequence continues at coordinate 117,546 of NZ_CAXAOJ010000007.1, forward strand.
GTCGCCGGTCGCCTGCGGGTCCAGACCGAGCACAGCGGTGACGCCCTGACCCTGCCGGATTACTTCTCCAGCCGTTTCGAAGATAAAAGCGGCCTGCTGCGGATCATCTCCGCCGTGGTGATCCTGGTGTTCTTCACCATTTACTGCGCCTCCGGCATCGTGGCCGGTGCCCGCCTGTTCGAAAGCACCTTCGGCATGTCCTACGAGACCGCGCTGTGGGCCGGTGCTGCAGCGACCATTGCCTACACCTTCGTCGGTGGTTTCCTGGCAGTGAGCTGGACCGATACCATACAAGCCACGCTGATGATCTTCGCGCTTATTCTTACGCCGATCATCGTGCTGCTCGCCACCGGGGGCGTTGACACCACCTTCCTGGCGATCGAAGCCAAGAACCCCGACAACTTCAATATGCTGAAAAACACCTCCTTCATCGGCATCATCTCGCTGATGGGCTGGGGCCTGGGTTACTTCGGCCAGCCGCACATCCTCGCGCGTTTCATGGCGGCGGATTCGGTGAAGTCAATTGCCAAGGCACGTCGTATCTCCATGACCTGGATGATCCTGTGCCTGGCCGGCACCGTGGCGGTGGGTTTCTTCGGTATCGCTTACTTCTCGGCGCATCCGGAAGTGGCAGGCCCTGTGACCGAGAACCACGAGCGTGTGTTCATTGAGCTGGCCAAGCTGATGTTCAACCCATGGATTGCCGGTGTACTGCTGTCGGCCATCCTGGCTGCCGTGATGAGCACCTTGAGCTGCCAATTGCTGGTGTGTTCCAGCGCCCTGACCGAAGACTTCTACAAAACCTTCTTGCGCAAAAACGCCTCCCAGGTTGAGCTGGTATGGGTCGGTCGCCTGATGGTGCTGCTGGTTGCCCTGATCGCCATCGGCATGGCTGCCAACCCTGAAAACCGTGTATTGGGCTTGGTGAGCTATGCCTGGGCTGGCTTCGGCGCTGCGTTCGGTCCTGTGGTGCTGATCTCGGTAATCTGGAAAGGCATGACCCGCGACGGCGCACTGGCCGGTATCCTGGTCGGCGCGATCACCGTGATCGTGTGGAAACACTTCGAATTGCTGGGGTTGTACGAAATCATCCCTGGCTTCATCTTCGCCAGCCTCGCGATCTACTTCGTGAGCAAGATGGGCGCACCGACTGCGGGTATGGTTGAGCGCTTTGATGCGGCGGAAAAAGACTACAACCTCAATAAGTAATTCGACGGGCGCTAAGCGCCCTACGAATTGAAAAAAGGCCCGCGTCCTACAGATGGCGGGCCTTTTTTTGTGTGCGCTTTACGTCGGACTTAAGAAAGTTCTGGCGCGTGCGTGTAGGGTTTTACTGATTTGTTTGGGGTGTGCTCAGCAAGGTGAAGCGGTGGTGCAGAATCTGCCACCTATCCCTCGCAGAGAAACACCGGATGTTCGCTCCTGCCAATCAAAGTGCCTTCACGCTGACCCTCGATGGGGAGCCCAGTGAACTCAAGGTGTTCGAGTTCATGGGTGTTGAGTCCATCAGCCAACCCTACCGTTTTGAACTCGAACTGGTCGCCGAGCAGCCCGATCTCGACCTGGAAAGTCTGCTGCATCACCCGGTGTATCTCGGATTTGATGATCGTGGCCATGGCGTTCATGGTCTGGTTCACCGAGTGGCGCAAGGTGATTCAGGGCGCCGACTGACGCGTTATCAAATGACGCTTGTACCGCAGCTCGCCTATCTGGCGCACAGCAGTCACCAGCGTATTTTCCAGCACAAGACAGTACCGCAGATTGTTGCGCAGGTGCTGGAGGGGCAGGGGATCCAGAGCGACCGCTTCGAGTTCCGGCTCAGCGGCACCTACCCCGAGCGCGAGTATTGCGTGCAGTTTGGCGAAACTGATCTGGCCTTCATTCAGCGGCTTTGTGCCGAGTTGGGTATTCACTATCACTTCCAGCATTCGGCCGAGGCGCATGTGCTGGTATTTGGCGATGACCAGACGGTTTTTGTCCAGGCGGATCAGCCTACTCCTTACACTCCCGGTTCCGGGATGGTCGCGGACACCCCGGCGATCAAGCGGTTTACGGTGCAGGTGCAGACCCGCGCCACGGCAATCAACCTGCGCGACTATGACTTTCGCAAACCCAGCCTGGCACTGGAAAGCGCGGTGTCTGGCGAGCAGTTACCCAAGCTCGAAGCGCAGGATTACCCCGGCCACTTCAGCGACCGTGCCCATGGCAAATACCTCGCACAGCGTGGCCTGGAGCGTCATCGCAGCGACTATCGTGTCGCCTGTGGCAGTGGTGATGAACCCGCTCTGGTCAGCGGACGGTTCCTCAGGCTCGCCGGTCACCCGCGCGAAGACTGGAACGCCTTGTGGCTGGTGACGAAAGTAACCCATGAGGGCAAGCAGCCCCAGGTACTGGAAGAGCTTGTAACCGAGGTGTCGGGCGGGGATTTTCGCCAGGGCTATCGCAACGAATTCGCCGCCGCCCCGTGGGATGTGATTTTCCGGCCGCCAATGCCAGAGCAGCCTCGCCCGAGCATTGCTGGCTATCAAAACGCAACGGTGACCGGCCCCGTCGACAGTGAAATTCATTGTGATGAATACGGCCGGGTCAAGGTGCAGTTGGCGTGGGATCGTGCCGCAGAGCATAACGACCATTCCAGTTGCTGGCTGCGGGTTGCCAGCGCCTGGGCGCATGATCGTTATGGCTCGGTCGTGATCCCGCGAGTCGGCATGGAAGTGCTGGTGGGCTTCGTCAATGGCGACCTGGACATGCCACTGGTGGTGGGCTGCCTGGCAAACGCCGCAACACAGCTGCCCCTCGACCTGCCGGCGGACAAGACCCGCAGCATTTTCCGCAGCCAGAGCAGCCCAGGTGGGGGGGGCTACAACGAGCTACGCATTGAAGATCGCAAGGGGGCCGAGGAAATCTACCTGCGTGCCCAGCGTGATTGGACGCAGCATGTGCTGCATGACCATCGGGTGAAGGTGGGCGGTGAGTCGCACCATGAACAGCAAGGCGAAGAGCAGCGCATAACCCATGGCAACCGCGTGACCGACCTCAAGCAGGACGACCATCTGGTGGTTGGCGGCTCGCAGCAGGTGCGCGCCGGGCAGACCATCCAGATGGGGGCAGGGCAAAGCGTTGTCATTGATGCGGGCGTGACCGTCACGATTCAGGCGGGTGGGCAGTCGATCACCCTGTCTGCGGGCGGAATTTTCAGCAGCGTACCGATTCAGCTCGGCGGCTCCGCCGTTCCGACATCCGCGCCGTTGATTCCTGGCGTGAAAGAGAAGTTGCTGGCCGTGATTCCTGCACCGCTGAGTCGTGTGCAAATCGCCAGTCTGAAGCGCAGCGCGCCGTTTTGCGAAGAGTGTGAGCGTTGTAAAAACGGCCAGTGTGATCTCACCTGACCTCCACTTTAAAAGGAATTTACGTCGATGCATCAACCCTTGCTTGCTGGTGAACAGCTCTTCGCGGTACTGGGCGCTGCCAGCGACGCCAAGCCCTTGGAGGCTTGGAAAGCGCTTGCCGTCGGCGCCCCACTGCAACCCATTTGGGCTGGCACCGCCTACGCGAAATGGGAAGAGGTAATGCCCTACGTGGGTATCGTCGAACCGGGCAGCCCTTTCCTCGATTGGGCCGCCTCCACTGACGCAACGGATTGGGGGTGGCTGGCCATATCGTTGAGCTCGTTGGAAAGGGTAGTGGCACATCTTCAAGGCTTGACCAAGGTGTACCTGCCCGATGGCCAGGAGGTGTTTTTGCGTTTATGGGATGGCGATCAGATGCTACCCATCCTCCAGCAAGTGGGTGGCGAGGTGTTGCCGGTATTCCAGCATTACCTGATCAATGGCCAGTCGCTGACCGTTGGGACTGGCCCGGTCACGGCGGCTAAAGCCAGCCCGTGGTGGCGGGTGCCTTCACCGTTATTGGAACACCTGGCCGGGCAATCGCCGCAGACTCTTATCGGCAACTTGCTGCAGTGGCTGGAAGAGCAGCGCCCCGACCTCTACACCGCGTTCACGCCGACGACCTTGCAGCACAAGGTCGTCTACTTCTCGCGCGGTCTGGATGTCAGCCATCAGGCGCTGGCCGACTATCTGGCCTCAGAGCTGAGTTGAACCCAGTGCCTGCTGCAGATCTTCGATCAGGTCTTCAATCGCCTCGATACCGACTGACAGGCGAATCATCTCCGGCTTCACGCCGGCCTTGGCTTGTTCCTGCTCGTTCATCTGCCGATGGGTGGTAGAGGCGGGGTGACAGGCCAGGGATTTGGCATCGCCGATATTTACCAAACGCTTGAAGATTTGCAGCGCGTCGTAGAAGCGCACACCGGCCTCGTAACCACCCTTCAGGCCAAACGACAGGATCGCCGACGGTTTACCCTGCATATATTTCTGCGCCAATACGTGATGGGGATGGTCTGGCAGGCCGGCGTAGCTGACCCACTCGACATCCGCGTGGTCTTGCAGAAATTGCGCAACTTTCAGGGCGTTTTCGGTATGGCGTTCCATGCGCAAGGCCAGGGTTTCCAGGCCTTGCAGCAGGAGAAAGGCGTTCATGGGGGCCAGCGCCGCGCCGGTGTTACGCAGCGGTACGGTGCGGGCGCGGGCGATGAAGGCGGCAGGGCCGAATTTTTCCGTGTAGACCACGCCGTGATACGCGGGCTCCGGGGTGTTGAGGCCGGGGAATTTCTCTGGGTAGTCGGTCCAGGGGAAGGAGCCACTGTCGACGATCACACCGCCCAGGGAATTGCCGTGGCCACCGATGTACTTGGTCACCGAGTGCACCACGATATCGGCACCGAACTGGATCGGTTTGCACAGGATCGGCGTGGCCACGGTGTTATCCACCATCAGCGGCACGCCTCGGGCGTGGGCCACCTTGGCCAAGGCTTCCAGGTCGATGATATTGCCGGCTGGGTTGCCGATGCTTTCGCAGTACACCAGCTTGGTGTTGTCATCGATCAGTTCGGCGATGGCGTCGGCGGAGTCGTTGCGGGCGAAACGCACGTCGACGCCAAAGCTTGGCAGCAAGTGTGCGAACAGGGTGTAAGTGCCGCCGTAGAGTTGCGGGGTGGTGACGATATTGTCGCCGGCCCGGGTGAGGGTCTGGATCGCGTAGTGGATTGCGGCGCTGCCGGCCGACACGGCCAGGGCGGCGATACCGCCTTCAAGGGCGGCGATACGCTGCTCCAGCACGTCATTGGTGGGGTTCATGATTCGCGTGTAGATATTGCCAGGCACGTCCAGGTTGAACAGATCGGCGCCGTGCTGGGCGTTATCGAATTCGAACGCGACGTTCTGGTAGATCGGTACGGCGACGGCCTTGGTGGTTGGGTCGGACTTGAAGCCGTGGTGCAATGCGATGGTGGCGTCTTTCATGAAAATTATTGACCTCCCTGGACTCTGTGGGCGCCCCCTGCAAGGTGGGGGCTGGCTTGCCTGCGATAGCATCATCGCGGTACTTGGTAATACCGCAGCGCCGGCATCGCGGGCAAGCCCGCCCCCACATAACCCGCTAGATCATTTTCGGCATAACGTCTGTGCTTTTGACATAAGCACCGCCCGGCACACCGCCCTGCACCTTTGCGCCCGTAAAAGGTAAACTTCGCCCCCTGCGCAGGAGCAACCATGAATTATCGTCACGCCTTTCACGCCGGCAACCACGCCGATGTCTTCAAACACCTGACCTTGACCCGCCTCATCGCCCTGATGTCGCGCAAGGAGCAGCCGTTCGCCTACCTCGACACTCACGCCGGCATCGGTCTGTACGACCTGCAGGGCGACCAGGCCAACCGCACCGGTGAATACCTGGAAGGCATCGCGCGCCTGTGGGGCGAAAGTGACCTGCCGCCGCTGACCGCCGATTACATGCGTGTGTTGCATGAGATGAACCCGGATGGCGAGTTGCGCTACTACCCGGGCTCACCGGAGCTGGCGCGGCGCCTCACGCGTCCACAGGACCGCGTACTGCTCAATGAAAAGCATCCGGAAGACGGTCTGCTGCTCAAGGACAACATGAAAGGTGATCGCCGGGTCAAGGTGCACTTGGGCGAAGGCTGGCATGTGCCACGTGCCTTGCTGCCGGTGCCGGAAAAGCGTGCGCTGATGCTGATTGATCCGCCGTTCGAGAAGCTCGACGAGATGCAACGTTGCGCGGCGTCCCTCAAGGAAGCCGTGAGCCGCATGCGTCAGACCGTCGCGGCCATCTGGTACCCGGTGAAGGACCAGCGCCTGTTGCGCCGTTTCTACCAGGACCTGGCCGGCACCGGTGCGCCGAAGTTGTTGCGTGTGGAGTTGCTGGTGCATCCGCTGGACACGCCCAACACCCTGACCGGCTCGGGCCTGGCAATCGCCAACCCGCCGTGGGGCCTGGAGGAGGAATTGCGTGAGCTGCTGCCGTGGTTGTCGAAGAAGCTTGGGCAGACCCAGGGCGGGTGGCAGATGGATTGGCTTATTGCTGAATGAACGCTGCAAGTTTCAAGCTGTAAGTGGTGGTTGCTGCTTTTACTTGCAGCTTACAGCTTGAAACTTGCAGCTCCGATCTTCAGATCGGACAGCTCACGCCTGTACCGCCAATCCCGCAGTAGCCCTGCGGGTTCTTCGCCAGGTACTGCTGGTGATACGTCTCGGCGAAGTACACCGTCGGCGCTTCTTCGATTTCCGTCGTGATCTCACCCAGGCCGGCCTTGGTCAATTCAGCCTGATAGGCATCAGCACTGGCTTGCGCCGCCGCCAACTGCTCCGGCGTGGTCGCATAGATCACCGAGCGGTACTGGCTGCCAATATCATTCCCCTGACGCATGCCCTGGGTTGGGTTGTGCAGTTCCCAGAACATCTTCAGCAGGTCTTCATATTTCACTTTGGCTTGGTCATATACCACCAGCACTACTTCGCTGTGGCCGGTCAGGCCTGAGCATACTTCTTCATAGGTCGGGTTCGGCGTGTAGCCGCCGGCGTAACCCACCACGGTGCTGACCACGCCATCGCGCTCCCAGAACTTGCGCTCGGCGCCCCAGAAACAACCCAGGCCGAAGATCGCAAAACCGACGTCATCGAGGAACGGGCCCAGCAGCGGGTTGCCGTTGACGAAATGAGTCTCTGGCAGCGTCATTGGGGTTTCACGACCAGGCAAAGCTTGTTCTTGAGTAGGCAGCACGTTTTTGTTCACCAGAATTTCCGAGCGCAAGACCATGATCAGTCCTCTCAGTCAGGTTGAATTGGATAAGAAGTCAGACCGCCAGTGTGCCCGAGTGTTACAGCGCTGTCAGGCGATTGGCCCGCGCGGATAGCGTTTGAGCTTCTCGAGCAGCTCTGCGCCGGGGATCGGCCGGTCAAACAGGTAGCCCTGGCCGACATCGCAACGGTGCCGGCGCAGGAACGCCAGTTGCTTGGCCGTCTCAATGCCCTCGGCCACGACCTTGAGCTTGAGGTTGTGGGCCATGGCGATCACCGCCGAGGTGATTTCCATGTCGTCCTGGTTATCCGGGATTTCGTGGATAAAGCTGCGATCAATCTTGATGATGTCGATGGGGAATTTTTTCAAGTAGCTCAGCGACGAGTAACCGGTGCCGAAGTCATCCATGGCCAGTGTCAGGCCAAAGCTTTTCAGCTGATCGAGTTGCAAGCGCGTGTCTTCGGTGGCTTCCAATAGCAAACCTTCGGTCAGCTCCAGCTCCAGAAGGTTGGCCGGTAGTTGTTCTTCCTTGAGGATCGTGGCAATCGACGCGACCAGGTCCGGGTCAGAGAACTGCTTGGGCGACAGGTTGATCGCCACCTGCAGATTGCCCATGCCGGCGGCACTCAGTTGCTTGCTCATGCGGCAGGCCTGGCGCGCAATCCATTTGCCGATGGGAATGATCAGCCCGGTTTCTTCAGCGACGCTGATGAACTGGTCGGGACGGATCATGCCCTTTTCCGGGTGGTTCCAGCGCAGCAGCGCCTCCATGCCCAATAGGCGACCGCTACGCAGGCACAGCTTGGGTTGGTAGAACACATCCAACTCGTTCTGGGTAAGGGCGCGGCGCAGGTTGTTTTCCACGAACAGTTTGTAGCTGGCTTCGGCATTCAGGGCTTCGGTAAACACTTGCACCTGGTGTTTGCCGTTGGCCTTGGCTTTGTGCAGGGCCAGGCCGGCGTTGCGCATCAGGGTTTGCGGATCGCGGCCATGCAGCGGCGCGCAGGCGAGGCCCACGGAGCCGGTGACGCTGATCAACTGATTATCGACGAACATCGGTTTGTCGAGGGTCGCGAGCAGTTGGCTGGCGACCTGCTGGCCGGTCTCCAAATCGATGTCGTCGAGCAGCACTGCAAACTCGTTACTGGCAAAGCGCGCCAGGCTGCCGCTGGCGCTCAGGCTGTTGCGCAGGCGGCGCGCCAGGCTGATCAACAGTTTGTCACCGGTCTGGTGGCCAAGGCTGTCGTTGATTCGCTTGAAGTTATCGATGTCCACCAGCAACAGGCTGATCGGGCTGTCGCTGTCACGTGCAAAGCGTTCATCCAGGTTGCGGATAAACGAGGGGCGGTTGCCCAGGTTGGTCAAGTTGTCGGTGTAGGCCAAGCGCTCGATGCGCTGCTGGGCCAGCTTGGTCTGGGTGATGTCTTCGTAGATGCCGATGTAGTGCGTCAGCTCACGGTTATCGCCATAGACCTTGGAAATTGACAGTTGGCCCCAGTAGGGTTCGAGGTTTTTACGCCGGCTTTTGAATTCGCCCTGCCAGCTGTTGCTCTTGGCCAGGCTCGACGGTGCGTCGAACAGTAATTCGCTGAAGTTTTCCAGCGCCGGCAATTCGGCCAGGCGGTGGCCGTGGACTTCTTCGGCGCTGTACTGGGTGATCGCGGTAAAGCTCGGGTTGACGTACTCCACCACGCCGTCGCAGTTGACCAGCAAAAACGCGTTGGCGCTTTGTTCCACTGCACGCTGGAACAAGTGCAGGGCACTGGTGGCAGTGCGGCGGTTGTGGTTGTTGATGACTTGCGCGAACTGATCGGCCAGTTCGCCGGCAAAGGCAATTTCATCGGCCTGCCAGGCGCGCGTGCAGCTGCTTTGTTCCAGGCACAAAACGCCGACGACCTGGCCATCGACGCGGATGCTCGCGTCGAGCATGGCGTTAATGTCTTTGTTCTCGGCCATTTCCCAGGTACGCGGGTCGCGCAAGGCGTTGGTGGCGTCAATGGCGCGGCTGGTGTGCAGGGCTTCGAGGTAATCCGGGAAGCAGCTTGCGTCAATGGAGCCGGGCAGGTGGTGCTGCTGGTGGTCGCGGTGGTAGGCCGAGATGGGCACCAGGCGTTGGCCTTCGAGGTTCCAGATGCTTGCGCAGTCGATCTGGTAGATATCGCAGGCGCTGCGGGTGATCAGCTCAGCGGCTTCTTGCAACGAATTATTGGTGGTGTAGCGTTGGCGGGCCAGCAGCAGGATCAACTCCTGCTGGGCACGCACCCGCTCCAGGTGTTGCAACTGTTCCTGTTGGGCGCGCTGGTTGAGCTCCAGGGCGATCTGCAGGCGGCTGTTCTGGTTTTCCAGGTCTGCCGTGGGCACGGCAGCGGGGAGTTCACTGAACAGGCCGTCGACCACCATCAGGTAGCCGCGCAGCAGGTGGCGATTGTGTTGTTTAAAGGCTTCGCCCATTTCCAGCAGGCTCAGCGGGCCATCATTGGTATGCAGGGTATAGCGCACCAAGTAGTGAGGGCTCAGGGCCAGTTGCTGCTGGATGGTGTCGTGCAGTTCATAGCGCGCCTGGGGTTCCATCAGGCTGGCGTAGGGCGTGCCGAGCTGGTCACACAGCTCAACGGCCGACACACCGAATTGGCGCTCGCAATTGGGGTCGAGGTAAAGGAGGGCCCAGCTTGCCTCATTCAGCCGCTCGAAACGCAGCATACCGAGGCGCGAAGGCACCGGTAACTGCGTCACTACCTCGGCCGCCATTCGGGCGACATCGGGTTGGCTTTTCATGGGGCAGACTCATTTGAAATAACGCGCACGGCGCCGGGCTTACGCCCTCTTTTCTGTTGCCTGCGGCAAGGTTGCATCATGCGGCGCGGGCTGACAAGAGAGGATGAAGGCTAAGTGCTATAAGGGTGTTATCGGCCGCGGGAGGGGTTTCTTCAATCGGAATGATGGAAGGTGTACAAACCTGTCTTCTTTATCCAGCTTCCTGCCGGGGAACAGGCAAAAAAAGCCCCGCCAAGTGGCGGGGTTGAGGGACGAGCGTGGCGCTCGGAAATCGGTGCAGCCAGGCCCCCTCGGTGAGGAGGAGGCCCGTTGAGGCTTACAGCAGGATGGTGCGGATGTCGTTCAGCAGTTGGCTCAAGCGCTGCGTGAAGCGAGCAGCAGCGGCGCCGTTGATCACGCGGTGATCGTAGGACAGCGACAGCGGCAGCATCAGCTTAGGCTGGAACGCTTTACCGTCCCACACAGGCTGGATAGTGGCCTTGGACACACCCAGGATCGCCACTTCCGGCGCGTTGACGATTGGCGTGAAGCCAGTGCCGCCAATATGACCGAGGCTGGAGATGGTGAAGCATGCGCCTTGCATGTCGTCTGCGGTGAGCTTCTTGTCGCGGGCCTTGGCAGCCAGCGCAGCGGCTTCGGCAGCGAGTTGCAGCAGGCTCTTCTGATCGACGTTCTTGATGACCGGTACCAGCAGACCTTCCGGTGTGTCGACGGCAAAGCCGATGTGTACGTATTTCTTGCGAATGATTGCCTTGCCGCTTGGCGCCAGCGAACTGTTGAAGTCCGGCAGTTCCTTGAGCAGGTGCGCACACGCCTTGAGCAGCAGTGGTAGCACGGTCAGTTTCACGCCAGCCTTCTCGGCCACGGCTTTCTGCGCAACGCGGAAAGCTTCCAGGTCGGTGATGTCGGCCTGGTCGAACTGAGTCACGTGCGGGATGTTCAGCCAGCTCGCGTGCAGGCTCGACGCGCCGATTTGCATCAGGCGGGTCATCGGCACTTCTTCGGTTTCGCCGAAGCGGCTGAAGTCCACGGTGCGGATCGGCGGAATGCCCGAACCACCGGTAGCGCCACCGGCAGCCGGCGCTTCCTTGGCTTTTTGCATCATGGATTTGACGTAGACCTGCACGTCTTCCTTCAACACGCGGCCGTGAGGGCCGGTTGCCGATACGGCATTGAGCTCAACGCCGAATTCACGGGCCAATTGACGCACGGCTGGACCGGCGTGAACCTTGGCACCGCTTGGCGCAGGTGCGGCAGCCGCAGGGGCCGGTGCGGCCTCGGCTTTTGCAGCAGGTGCAGGTGCAGCGGCAGCCGGTGCAGCTTCAGCTTTGGCGGCTGGAGCAGCGGCCGGTGCTGGAGCGGCAGCAGGTGCAGCGCCTTGCACTTCCAGCGTGAGGATGAAGTCGCCAGTGCCGACTTCATCTTCCAACTTCACTGCAATGCTTTTCACCACGCCGGCAGCCGGCGAAGGGATTTCCATGGAGGCCTTGTCGGACTCCAGGGTGATCAGCGATTGGTCGGCTTCGACAGTGTCACCGACCTTGACCAGCAGCTCAATGATCTTGGCCTTGCCCGACGAGCCGATGTCCGGGACATGAATGTCCTGAACGCTGGCGGCGGCAGGGGCAGCCGCCGGGGCCGCAGGGGCCTCGGCAGCAGGTTTTTCAGCCGGTGCAGGTGCAGCAGCGGCAGCAGGAGCCGCCGGAGCAGGGGCCGCATCAGCGGCACCTTCGATTTCCAGTTCCAGCAGTTCGTCGCCTTCTTTCAGGCGGTCGCCCAGCTTCACTTTCAGGCTTTTGACCACGCCGGCCTTGGGAGCAGGGATTTCCATGCTCGCCTTGTCCGACTCCAGGGTCAGGATGCTCTGGTCGGCTTCGACGGTGTCGCCGACCTTCACAAACAGCTCGATTACTTCACCTTCACCGCTGCCGATGTCAGGTACGCGAATGAGTTCGCTCACAAAAAATCTCCTCAGCAGTCCAGTGGGTTGCGTTTTTCCGGGTTGATCCCGAACTTGACGATAGCGTCAGCCACCACCTTGGGTTCGATCTCACCACGGTCAGCCAAGGCTTCCAGGGCTGCCAACACCACGAAGTGACGGTCAACTTCGAAGAAGTGACGCAGCTTCTTGCGGCTGTCACTGCGGCCGAAACCGTCGGTGCCCAGGACTTTGAATTCCTTGGACGGGACCCACTGGCGAATCTGTTCAGCAAACAGCTTCATGTAGTCGGTAGAGGCGATCACCGGACCTTTGCGGCCGGCCAGGCACTCTTCGACGTAGCTCTTCGCAGGCTTCTGGCCTGGGTGCAGACGGTTGCTGCGCTCTACGGCCAGGCCGTCGCGACGCAGCTCGTTGAAGCTGGTAACGCTCCACACGTCAGCGCCGACGTTGAACTCTTCACGCAGGATCTTCGCCGCTTCGCGCACTTCACGCAGGATGGTGCCGGAGCCCATCAGCTGCACGTGGTGCGCCGCTTCCTTGGTGTCTTCTTCGAGCAGGTACATGCCCTTGATGATGCCTTCTTCAACACCGGCCGGCATGGCAGGTTGCTGGTAGGACTCGTTCATCACGGTGATGTAGTAGAAAACGTCCTGCTGCTCTTCAGTCATCTTCTTCATGCCGTCCTGGATGATCACCGCCAGCTCATAGCCGTAGGTTGGATCAAAGGTGCGGCAGTTCGGGATGGTGGCAGCCAGGATGTGGCTGTGACCGTCTTCGTGTTGCAGGCCTTCGCCGTTCAACGTAGTCCGGCCGGCGGTACCGCCGATCAGGAAGCCACGGGTACGGCTGTCGCCTGCTGCCCACGCCAGGTCGCCAATACGCTGGAAGCCGAACATCGAGTAGAAGATGTAGAACGGCAGCATCGGCTGGTTGTGGCTGGAGTACGAAGTACCGGCAGCGATGAAGGAGCTCATGGCGCCCGCTTCGTTGATGCCTTCTTCGAGGATCTGGCCCTTCTTGTCTTCCTTGTAGAACATCACCTGGTCTTTATCGACTGGCTCGTAGAGCTGGCCGACGGAGGAGTAGATGCCCAACTGACGGAACATGCCTTCCATACCGAAGGTACGGGCTTCGTCCGGGATGATCGGGACGATGCGCGAACCGATTTCCTTGTCCTTGACCAGCTGCGCGAGGATCCGCACGAAGGCCATGGTGGTGGAGATTTCACGGTCGCCCGAGCCGTCCAGGATCGCCTTGAGGGTATCCAGCGGTGGTGTCGGGATGTTGAAGCTCTTGGCGCGGCGCTGTGGCACGAAACCGCCCAGTGCAGTGCGACGCTCGCTCAGGTAGCGGGCTTCGGCGCTGTTTGGCTCAGGCTTGAAGAACGGCAGGTTTTCCAGCTCTTCGTCCTTGACCGGAATGTCGAAGCGGTCGCGGAACAACTTCAGGCTGTCGACATCGACTTTCTTGGTGTTGTGGGCAGTGTTCTTCGCTTCGCCGGCACCGGTGCCATAACCCTTGATGGTCTTGGCCAGGATGACGGTGGGTTGTTCTTTGTGGTTGACCGCTTCGTGGTACGCCGCGTAGACCTTGTACGGGTCGTGGCCGCCACGGTTGAGTTTCCAGATCTCGTCGTCGGACAGGTCTGCAACCATCGCCTTGAGTTCTGGCGTGTTGAAGAAGTGTTCACGCACGAATGCGCCGTCTTTGGCTTTGTAGTTCTGGTACTCGCCGTCGATGACTTCGTCCATGCGACGTTGCAGGATACCGTCGACGTCCTTGGCCAGCAGTGGGTCCCAGAAACGGCCCCAGATGACTTTGGTCACGTTCCACTGAGCACCGCGGAACACACCTTCGAGTTCCTGGATGATCTTGCCGTTACCGCGAACCGGGCCGTCGAGGCGCTGCAGGTTGCAGTTAATGACGAAGATCAGGTTGTCGAGCTTCTCGCGGCCAGCCAGGGAGATGGCGCCCAGGGATTCCGGCTCGTCACACTCGCCGTCGCCCAGGAAGCACCAGACCTTCTGTTTGCCTTCAGGGATGAAGCCACGGGCTTCCAGGTACTTCATGAAGCGTGCCTGGTAGATCGCTTGGATTGGACCCAGACCCATGGAAACGGTCGGGAACTGCCAGAAATCAGGCATCAGCCAAGGGTGCGGGTACGACGACAGGCCGCCACCGTCCACTTCCTGGCGGAAGTTGTTCATCTGGTCTTCGGTGATGCGGCCTTCCATGAACGCACGGGCGTAAACGCCTGGAGAGGTGTGGCCCTGGAAGTAGATCAGGTCGCCGCCGTGTTCCTCGGTCGGGGCCTGGAAGAAGTAGTTGAAGCCGATGTCATAAAGAGTTGCACTGGAAGCGAAGCTGGAGATGTGACCGCCCAGGTCAGAATCTTTCAAGTTCGTGCGCATTACCATCGCCATGGCGTTCCAGCGTACCAGCGAGCGAATGCGGCGTTCCATGAACAGGTCGCCAGGCATGCGTGCTTCGTGGGTAACGGGGATGGTGTTGCGATATGGCGTAGTGATGGCGTAAGGCAGTTGCGAGCCGCTGCGGGTCGCGAGTTCGCCCATACGGGTCATCAGGTAGTGAGCACGGTCTTCGCCTTCTTTGTCGAGAACCGATTCCAGGGCGTCCAGCCATTCCTGGGTTTCGACGGGATCGAGGTCTTGCATGGCTTGCTCCAGGGCGGAAAGGCTACCAGAATCGGTTGCCTGAAGTTTGCGACTGGCCTTGTGGGCAGACGACATAAATTCTTGGATGGCCGAAGGTTGCTTCGGCGTCCTGTAGTTTTACTACAAGTCGTCGGCCATTTCAGCCTTTCGAATGTATATACGAGTAGTAAAACTACACAAGACTGAGCGTATGGCTCGGTCTGGCTGGTGAGCATAATCGTTATTGTTGATCTTTTGCGAACAAGAAAAGGTGGAAGTTTAATGTTCCCTGCCAACAACTATAGATTTTCAGCTATTTATAACCTTTGTTCGACAGTCCTTCATGTAGCGCCAGTATCACGTCCACAGCAACAAGCCATTTACGCGCTGATCAAGGATAGACCATGAGCCTTCCAATGCTGGCCGAACTGCCGGCCATTCTCTTGCCAAAAGCCCAGCGGGCCGAGCAGTCATTTCGTGACGCCGTGGCCGCGCTGGACGACGATCATGGACTTTCTGCGTGGACGCCGCAACGGTGGGCCGATTTCGTCCGCGTGTGCGCCGCCAGTGATTTCGTCATTGAACAGAGTGTTCGTGACCCTTTGATGTTGCTCGAGCTGGTGGCCTGGGGCGAGCTGGACCGGGGTTTCGCCCCTGGCGAGCTGTGCGGGCAAATTGCTGGCGCAGTGCAACAAGCCGAAACAGAAGACGAGCTGGGCCGTGTGTTGCGTCGCCAGCGTACTCGCCAGCAAGTGCGCATCATCTGGCGCGATTTGACCCGCCAGGCGGGCCTGGTGCAAACCTGCCGTGACCTTTCCGACATGGCCGACGCGAGCATCGACCAGGCCTACCAGTGGCTGTACCAGCGCCACTGCGCGCAGTTCGGCACGCCTACCGGCCGGCGCAGCGGCGAGCCGCAGCACATGGTTATCCTCGGCATGGGCAAGCTCGGCGCGGTGGAGCTGAACCTGTCGTCGGATATCGACCTGATCTTCGCGTATCCCGAAGGCGGCGAAACCGTCGGTGTTAAACGCTCCCTGGACAACCAGGAATTTTTCATCCGCCTTGGTCAAAAACTGATCAAGGCCCTCGACCCGATGACGGTTGACGGCTTTGTGTTCCGCGTCGATATGCGCCTGCGCCCCTACGGTTCCGCGGGCGCGTTGGTGCTCAGCTTCAATGCGCTGGAGCAGTACTACCAAGACCAGGGTCGTGACTGGGAACGCTACGCCATGATCAAGGCGCGGGTGGTGGCGGGCGATCAGGTGGCGGGTGCGCAACTGCTCGACATGCTGCGACCGTTCGTTTATCGGCGCTATCTGGACTTCTCCGCCATCGAAGCGCTGCGCACCATGAAGCAGTTGATCCAGCAGGAAGTGCGGCGCAAAGGCATGGCCGAGAATATCAAGCTGGGCTCTGGCGGTATCCGCGAAGTGGAATTTATCGCCCAGGCCTTCCAGCTGATCCATGGCGGCCGCGACCTCAGCTTGCAACAGCGGCCGCTGCTCAAGGTGCTCGGCACCCTGGAGGGTCAGGGTTACCTGCCGCCGGCGGTGATCGCCGAATTGCGCAATGGCTACGAATTCCTGCGTTATACCGAACATGCGATCCAGGCGATTGCCGACCGCCAGACGCAAATGCTCCCGGACGACCCGGAAGATCAGGCGCGCATTGCCTTTATGCTGGGGTTCGCCGACTGGGCCGCGTTCCATGAGCGCCTGATGTACTGGCGCGGGCGCGTGGATTGGCATTTCCGCCAAGTGATTGCCGATCCAGACGAAGAAGAGGGTGAAGAGAGCGAACTGGTAGTGGGCGGTGAGTGGTTGCCGTTGTGGGAAGAATCCCAAGACGACGAAGCGGCCTGCCGCCAATTGGCCGAAGGCGGGTTCACTGACGCGACCAAGGCGCTCAAAGCGTTGGCCGGCCTGCGCAGCAGCCCCCAGCTGCGTGCCATGCAGCGCCTGGGTCGCGAACGCCTGGATGCATTTATCCCGCGTCTGCTCGCCCAGTCTGTCGAACACGCCAACCCCGACCTGGTGCTGGAGCGTGTGTTGCCGCTGGTGGAAGCGGTCGCTCGGCGTTCTGCCTATCTGGTGCTGCTCACGGAAAACCCCGACGCGTTGCGTCGCCTGTTGACCCTGTGCGCCGCCAGCCCGTGGATCGCCGAACAGATCACACGCTTCCCGCTGCTGCTGGATGAACTGCTTAACGAAGGCCGTTTGTTCAAGCCGCCATTGGCGCCGGAGCTTGCGGCTGAGCTGCGCGAGCGCCTGACGCGCATCCCCGAGGACGACCTTGAGCAACAGATGGAAGCCTTGCGTCACTTCAAGTTGGCTCACCGCCTGCGCGTGGCCGCGTCTGAAATCGCCGGCAGCTTGCCGCTGATGAAAGTCAGCGACTACCTGACCTGGCTCGCCGAGGCCATCCTCGAGCAAGTGCTGGCCCTGGCCTGGCGCCAGACCGTCGCGCGCCACGGCTCGCCGCAGCGGTTGGACGGTACGCTGTGCGATCCTGGGTTCATTATTGTCGGTTACGGGAAAGTCGGCGGGATCGAACTGGGGCATGGTTCGGACTTGGACCTGGTGTTTATCCACGACGGCGACCCGCAGGCCGAAACCGATGGCGCCAAGCCGATTGATGGCGCGCAGTTCTTCACGCGCCTGGGCCAGCGGATCATTCACCTGCTGACCACCCAGACCAACTCCGGCCAGCTGTATGAAGTGGACATGCGCCTGCGGCCTTCCGGCGCCTCCGGGCTGCTGGTCAGTTCACTGGGAGCGTTTGATCGCTATCAACAAAATGAAGCCTGGACCTGGGAACACCAGGCATTGATCCGTGCGCGGGTGCTGGTCGGTAGCCAGGATGTGGGGCATGGGTTCGAACGGGTCCGGGCTAAAGTGTTGGGTCGGGAGCGGGATCTGGCCAAGCTGCGCCAGGAGGTCAGCGAGATGCGCGCGAAGATGCGTGACAACCTGGGTACCAAGACCACGGCGGCCGGCACTGGCGCCAATGCCTTCGAAGCCACGGCGGCGTTCGACCTCAAGCAGGACGCCGGAGGTATCGTCGATATTGAATTTATGGTGCAATACGCGGCTTTGGCATGGTCTGCGCAACATCCATCGTTGCTGCGCTATACCGACAATATCCGCATTCTGGAAGGCCTGGAGCAGGTGGGCTTGATGCCCGCCGCCGATGCCCACCTGCTGCGTGAGGTGTATAAGGCCTACCGTTCCGCCGCGCACCGCCAGGCCTTGCAAAACGAGGCCGGTACGGTGGCCGGGGATCAGTTCGCCGACGAGCGGCGCCAGGTGATGCGAATCTGGAAAGAACTGGGGTTAAGCTGAAACTTGATGAATTGAGCGACGCCGATCTGATGTGGAAACCGGCTTTATGTGGGAGCGGGCTTGCTCGCGGAGCAGGCGCTGCGGTCTGTCTATCGGGCCGCGGTGATGCCTTCGCGAGCAAACCCGCTCCCACACAAACCGGTGTTCACACAAACCCGGTCTTATAGTCATTATCGAGGCGGGGAGGCATAAGCCTCCCCGCATCGTTTGTGGAAACTACATGAATATTCTGATCGTTGGGCCCAGCTGGGTCGGTGACATGGTGATGGCGCAGACACTGTTTCAGTGCCTGCGCATGCGCTACCCAGACTGCCAGATCGATGTGCTCGCCCCTGAGTGGAGCCGGCCGATCCTTGAGCGCATGCCCGAGGTGCGCAAGGCCTTGAGCTTCCCGCTCGGTCACGGTGCCCTGGAGTTGGCGACCCGCCGCCGCATCGGTAAATCCCTGGCGGGCGAATACAACCAGGCGATCCTGTTGCCCAACTCGCTCAAGTCGGCGCTGGTGCCGTATTTTGCCGGCATCCCCAAACGCACCGGCTGGCGCGGCGAGTTTCGCTACGTGCTGCTCAATGATGTGCGCAGGTTGGACAAAGCCCGCTACCCGCTGATGATCGAGCGTTTCATGGCCCTGGCGTATGAGCCGGGTGCAGAGTTGCCCAAGCCGTATCCGCGCCCGAGCCTGCAGATCGACCCGGTCAGCCGCGACGCCGCCCTGGCCAAGTTCGGCCTGCAACTCGACCGCCCGGTCCTGGCGCTGTGCCCAGGGGCCGAGTTTGGCGAGTCCAAGCGCTGGCCGTCGGAACACTACGCCAAGGTCGCCGAGGCCAAGATCCGCGAAGGTTGGCAGGTGTGGTTGTTTGGTTCGAAGAAGGATCATCCGGTGGGTGAAGATATTCGCCAGCGCCTGATTCCCGGCCTGCGCGAAGAGTCGGTCAACCTCAGTGGTGACACGTCCCTGGCCGAGGCCATCGACCTGCTGTCCTGCGCCGATTCGGTGGTGTCCAACGACTCCGGCCTGATGCACGTCGCCGCCGCGCTGAACCGCCCATTGGTGGCGGTGTACGGCTCCACTTCCCCTGGTTTCACCCCGCCTTTGGCCGATAAGGTCGAAGTCGTGCGCCTGGGCCTGGAGTGCAGTCCGTGCTTTGAGCGCACTTGCCGTTTCGGTCACTACAACTGCATGCGCCAATTGCTGCCGCAACCGGTGAACGAAGCCTTGCAGCGGTTGCAGGGCTCTGTGGTCGAGGTCCGATAGTTTGCGCGTACTGGTAATCAAGACCTCATCCCTGGGCGATGTGATCCACGCGTTGCCGGCACTGACCGACGCAGCGCGGGCGATCCCCGGCATTCAATTCGACTGGGTCGTGGAAGAAGGCTTCGCCGAGATTCCCACCTGGCATCCGGCGGTCGACAAGGTCATCCCGGTGGCAATTCGTCGCTGGCGCAAAAACATCTGGCAGACCCTCAAAAGTGGCGAATGGCGGCGCTTCAAGCAGCAGGTCCAGTCGACCAAGTACGACCTGGTGATCGACGCCCAAGGGCTGCTTAAAAGCGCCTGGCTGACCCGCTATGTACGTGCCCCGGTAGCCGGCTTCGACAAGCACTCGGCCCGCGAGCCGTTCGCAGCACGCTTCTACTCCCGGCGCCTGGCCGTGGCCCGCGGGCAGCATGCGGTGGAGCGTTTGCGCCAACTGTTCGCCGTGGCGCTGGGTTATGACTTGCCCAAAGGCTTGGGCGACTATGGCCTGATCGTCGACAAGCTGCTCGGCCTGCCGCCGAAAAAGCCCTTCGTCCTGCTGCTGCACGGCACCACATGGGACACCAAGCACTGGCCCGAAACCTACTGGCGCGAGCTGGCCGAACGCATGGGGCGCCTGGGTGTGGACGTGAAATTGCCCTGGGGCAACGCCGCCGAAAAAGCCCGCGCCGAACGCTTGGCCCAGGGCCTGCAAAACGCCGAAGTGCTGCCCAAGCTGAACCTGGCCGGTGTCGCCCGCGTATTGGCCGGCGCCCGCGCCTGCGTGGCGGTGGACACCGGTCTCGGTCACCTGGCTGCTGCGCTGGACGTGCCGACCATTTCCCTGTTCGGCCCGACCAACCCTGGCCTCACGGGTGCCTATGGCAAGGGCCAGATTCACCTGGCCAGCGACTTCCCCTGCGCGCCCTGCCTGCAAAAGCACTGTACCTATCAACCGACGGCCGACGACCTGCGTCGGTTCGACATCACGCGCGAGTCGCCCCTGTGCTTCACGCGCCTGAACCCTGAGCGTGTGGCAAGCCGACTGAGCACGTTGTTATTGGCTGAGGAGCTGCACTGATGCAACTGGCTTTTGTTCTGTACAAATATTTCCCCTTCGGCGGCCTGCAGCGTGACTTCATGCGCATCGCCCTGGAATGCCAGCAGCGCGGCCATCAGATTCGTGTCTACACGCTGATCTGGGAAGGCGATATCCCGCCCGGTTTCGAAGTGCTGGTGGCGCCGGTCAAGGCGTTCTTCAACCATCGGCGCAACGAGAAACTCAGCGCCTGGATGGAGGCCGACCTGGCCAAGCGCCCAGTGGACCGCCTGATTGGTTTCAACAAAATGCCTGGCCTGGACGTGTACTACGCCGCCGACGGCTGCTTTGAAGACAAGGCGCAAAACCTGCGCCATTCGCTGTACAAAAGCTTTGGCCGTTATCGCCACTTTGCCGAGTACGAGCGCGCGGTGTTTGCCAAGGATGCCAAGACCGAAGTCCTGATGATTTCCGAAGTGCAGCAGCCGCTGTTCATCAAGCATTACGACACCCCGCTGGAACGCTTCCACTTGCTGCCGCCGGGCATTGCCCAGGACCGGCGCGCGCCGCCGAACGCCGCCGAGATTCGCGAAGGTTTCCGCCAGGAATTCAACCTGGGCGCAGACGATCTGTTGCTGGTGCAGATAGGCTCCGGCTTCAAGACCAAGGGCGTCGACCGCAGCCTCAAGGCCGTGGCCGCCTTGCCATCGGAGCTGAAAAAACGCACGCGCCTGTTTGTAATCGGCCAGGACGACCCCAAAGTACTCCAGTTGCAGAGCGCCACGTTGGGGCTGGGCGATAACGTGCAGTTCCTCAAAGGCCGCAGCGATATCCCGCGCTTCCTGCTGGGCGCCG
The DNA here is from genome assembly GCF_963970945.1 of Pseudomonas sp. RA_5y_Pfl1_P24. NCBI lineage: Bacteria > Pseudomonadati > Pseudomonadota > Gammaproteobacteria > Pseudomonadales > Pseudomonadaceae > Pseudomonas > Pseudomonas sp. RA_5y_Pfl1_P24. Next base: position 138,550 of record NZ_CAXAOJ010000007.1, read on the forward strand.
ACCTGTTGATCCACCCGGCGTACAACGAAAACACTGGCACCGTATTGCTCGAAGCCCTGGTGGCCGGGCTGCCGGTGCTGGTCTCGGCGGTGTGTGGTTATGCCCACTACATCCATGAGGCCGACAGCGGCCTGGTACTGGATGAGCCGTTTGAACAAACGCAGCTGAACCAGTATTTGGCCCAGATGCTCACCGACACTGCACAGCGCGCGGCCTGGAGCCGCAATGGGTTGGCCTTCGCCGAGACGGCCGACCTCTACAGCATGCCGCAGCACGCGGCAGATGTGATTCTGGCGGAGCCAAAACGATGAAATTGATTCTTGCCGAACCGTTCAAGACGTTGTGGGCCGGGCTTGATGCCTTTGCCGAAGTCGAGAAACTGCAAGGCCAGGTATTCCGTGAGCTGGCGGCGCGTCGCACCTTGCGCACCGAGGTCGATGGCCGCCCGTTTTTCGTGAAAATCCATCGCGGCATTGGTTGGGCGGAAATCTTCAAGAACCTGATCACCGCCAAGTTGCCGGTGCTCGGCGCCGGCCTGGAGTGGGACGCCATCCACCGTTTGCAGGCACTGGGTGTGCCGACCATGACCGGCGTGGCGTTCGGCGAAAAGGGCAGCAACCCGGCGGACCAGCATTCGTTCATCATCACCGAAGAGCTGGCGCCGACGATCAGCCTGGAAGACCTGACGATCAATTGGGTGGCCGAGCCGCCTGCGCCTGCGTTGCGCCACGCCCTGACGGCTGAGCTGGCGCGCATGGTCGGTGATATGCACCGAGGTGGCGTCAATCACCGCGACTGCTACCTGTGCCACTTTCTGCTGGACACCTCGAAGCCCATTGATGCCAGCACGATCAAGCTGTCGGTGATCGACCTGCACCGTGCCCAATTGCGGGCCCATCTGCCGCTGCGCTGGCGCGACAAGGACCTGTCGGCGCTGTACTACTCAGCGCTGGAAATCGGCCTGACCCGCCGCGACAAGCTGCGCTTTCTCAAGGGCTACTTCCGCCAACCGCTGCGCCAGATCCTGGCCGAGCAATCGGCGTCGTTGAGCCTGATGCAGCGCAAGGCCGACAAGCTCTATGCGCGCAAGCAACGTTACGGGGATGCAATCTGATGGCGGGCTGGATTCTGGAGCCTGCCTACTCCCACCTGGCGGATGATTTTGGAAGCCTCGAAGCCGTCTTTGCCCTGCAAGGCGAGCGACTGACCCGCGACCCGCTGTCGGAGGTGGTCCGGGTGGAGCGCGGCGGGGTCAATTACTACGTCAAGCGCTACGTCGGCGCCGGCAAAGGCTTGCGGCGTTACCTGGGCAAGCCCCGGGTCAAGTCCGAATGGCAGAACCTCAAGCGCTTCGCCAAGTGGGGCATTCCCACTGCCGACGTGGTTGCCTGGGGCCTGGAACGCAAAGGCCTGGCCTACGACCGTGGTGCGATGATCACCCGCGAGTTGCCGAGGACGGAAGACCTGTCGGTGCTGGCCGAGCGTAATGATGCACGCCTGCGCGATCCGAAGTGGGTCGGCGCGGTGAGCCGCCAGCTCGCTGAATACACGCGCACCCTGCACGATCATCGGTTTACCCATAACGATTTGAAGTGGCGCAACCTGCTGATCGACGACCAGACCACCCTGTACCTGATCGATTGCCCCAACGGCGATTTCTGGCGCGGCTTCTGGCTCAAGTACCGTATTACCAAAGACCTGGCCTGCCTGGACAAGGTGGCCAAGTATCACCTGTCCGCCACTCAGCGCCTGCGCTTCTACATGCAGTACCGTCAGCGCCGGCACCTGAGTGCTTCGGACAAGCAGCGTATTCGCCACGTGGTGAAGTTTTTCGAGGGACGTGAATGAGTGATTTCCTGGCGGCTGAAGACCGTGCGCTGCTGGAGCGCAACGGCCTGGCGACGTTCGATGCCCTGTGGGCCAAACAACTGGATGCGGTGGACGAGCCGAATACCAGTCGCGGCGGCTGGAGCAGCGTGTTTCGCCTGGAGCTCGACGGCCACGGTTACTACCTCAAGCGCCAGAGCAATTACCTGACGCGCAGCCTGCACCGCCCCTTTGGCGAACCGAGTTTCTCCCGCGAATTCCGCAATATCAGCCGTTACCGCAAGCTCGGTATTCCGGCCTTGCAAGCGGCGTTCTACGGGGAGCGCAAAGTCGCTGGCGAACACCGCGCGATGCTGTTGACCCGCGCCCTGGACGGCTGGAATGACCTGGATTCGTTGCTGGAGCAGTGGCCTTCACTGAGCGATGCCCAGCACCGTGCGATCCTGCTGGCCTGTGGCCAACTCGCACGCCGACTGCACAGCGTCGGCCAGGTGCATGGCTGTTTCTACCCCAAGCATATTTTCCTGCGGGCCACCGGTGACGGTTATGCCGCGCAGTTGATCGACCTGGAGAAAACCCGCCCGCTGCTGTTCGGCTGGCGTGATCGGGTCAAGGATCTGGAGCCGTTGTTGCGTCGCGCACCACAATGGTCCGATGCGCAGGTCTGCCAACTGTTGGCGGCGTATCTGGAACAGCCTGAGGGCAGCGAGTTGGTCGCCACTTGGTTCCAGCGCCTTGGCGCCCGTCGTAGCCATAAGGAAAACCGTTGATGCGTTTGTCCGAGCTGAAAACCGCCGGCCGTACTCCCACCCTGCCGCTGACGATTGAGCTGGTCGATGCGGCGGGCCCAGGCCAATTGCAACTGCTGAGCCTGTTGCGTGTGCTGCCGGGCGAGCGCTACGTAGGCGCAGCGGTGTGGCGCGGGCGTCCGGTGCTGGCCAAGTTGCTGGTGGGCAGCAAGGCGGCGCGGCACTTTCAGCGTGAACTCAACGGGGTGCGCCTGCTCGCCGAGCAAGGCCTGACCACACCGTTGTTGCTGGCCGATGGCTTGCAGGACGGCGAGGGCGGTTGGCTGTTGTTCGAATTTATCGAAGGCGCCGAGAGCTTGGCGGATGCCTGGCACGCGGTCGAAGGCCTGCCGCCCTTGGTCGACGAGCAAACGGCGGTGCTTGCCGAGGCATTGGGTGCGATTGCCCTGATGCACACCAAAGGCCTGTGGCAGGAAGACCTGCACCTGGACAACTTGCTGCGTCGGGACGGAAAGCTGTATTTGATCGATGGTGCCGGGATTCGCGTGGAAGAGGCGGGCAAGCCCCTGTCGCGCAACCGCGTACTGGAAAACCTTGGGGTGTTTTTCGCCCAATTGCCGAAGCATCTCGAGCCGTTTAACGAAGAGCTGCTGGTGTATTACCTGCTGGGCAACGGCGAGCACGCGTTGCCCTTGGAGGCCTTGGAGAAGCAGGTGCGCAAGGTCAGCGCTTGGCGCCTGAAGGACTTTCTCAACAAGGTCGGTCGCGAATGCACGCTGTTCAGTGTGCTGCGCGGGCCGTTTGCCCTGCGTGTAACCCGTCGCGAGGAAGAAGTCGCGATGCTGCCGGTGCTGGAACAGGCCGATGCCTTGCTCGAGCAGGGCCACTTGTACAAGACCGGTGGAACCGCCACGGTGGCCAAGGCCGAAGTGGCGGGTCGCCCATTGGTGATCAAACGTTACAACATCAAGAGCTTCGCTCACTGGTTCAAGCGCTTCTGGCGCCCAAGCCGTGCCTGGCATTCCTGGCGTGAAGGCAATCGCCTGGTGTTCCTCGGTATCGCTACGCCCAAGCCGCTGGCCGTGCTGGAAAAGCGCTTTTTCGGCCTGCGCGGTCGCGCTTACCTGATTACCGAATTCCTGCCGGGGCCGGACATCATCGAGCGCTTTGCGCCTTACGTTGAGAACGGTGACGCGCCGGAAAACGAATTGCTCGCCCTGGATCGCCTGTTCGCCGAGCTGATCCGCGAGCGCATCAGCCATGGCGACTTCAAGGGGCATAACCTGTTCTGGGACAAGGATCGCTGGTCGTTGATCGACCTGGATGCCATGCGCCAACACAGCACCCAAGCCAGCTTCGCCCCGGCGTTTGCCAGGGACCGCGCGCGGTTCATGCGTAATTGGCCGCAGGACAGTGCGTTGTATCAACTGATTGATCAGCGCCTGCCCAAACAGCTCGAGGCCTGAAGGCCGGTTACTGAGCCTTGACCAGCGTCGTACGAATGTCGAACTTGTTCTGAATATTGTCCTGGCTGGCGAAGAAGTACCCGTAGTCCTCCAGGTACATGACGGTGCTGGTGGCGTGGTATTGATCGCCAGCGGCGGTGCAATTGAGTGCTTTGGCATTGCCGCTCAGCGCCGAGTTGAGTGTACTGGCCGCCAGTTCGCGTTCCACGACGCAGGTCGAATCGCGGGACAGCAGGCGCTCCTCTTCGGCGGTAGTGCGATTGCGCTCCTTCACCTTGAACCCCAGCCTAGCGCGACGATAATCGCGATGTGTTTCATGAGCGTTCCTTGCAGGCTAGAGGGGGATCAGGGCCTTTCGACCGCCCGCATCGCGTTTTGTGCGCGGCGCGCTGATCAGAATTGGTACTCCGCGCCCGCACCCGCATACCACGAGCGACCCGGTGCCGCTTCGTAGTAGCGGTTGTTGCCATCGCCGACGATCACCGAGCCGACGTACTGGCGGTCGAGCAGGTTATCCAGGCGCAGGGTCTGGTGGAAGGTCCAGTGTTCGACCTTCTGCTCGAAACGCGCACGCCAGTTGAACACGCTGTAGGCCGGTGCGGCGTGTTGGCTGTTGGTGTCCTCGACGTAGACCTTGCTGCGGTAAATGCCTTCGATGGCGGTGCTGACCCAGTCGCGGGGCTTCCAGTTCAGTTCGGCGAACAGCGTGGTTTGCGGCACGCCGGGCAGGTAGTTGCCCTTGTCGACGGCGGTGCTGCCGCCGCTGACGAAGTCGCTGTCGTAAGTAGCTTGCAGGCGGGTGTAGGCGAGGCTGCTGCTCCACTGTTCGCTGAGCTGGCTTTCGAGGCCCAGTTCGAAACCGCGGCGCAGGGTGCGGCCGGCGTTTTGGTAAGTCGTGCGACCGCCGCTGGATTGCTGAACCACTAACTCGTCTTCGGTGGTGATTTGGAACACGGCAGCGTTGATGCGGGTGTCCTGGCCGACACGTGCTTTCAAGCCGACTTCATACTGTTTGCTGACCGATGGCTTGAGCGCGAAGTTGAAGCTGTTCGAGTTGCTTGAATAGGCGGATTCAGCTTGCGTCGGCGTTTCAAAACCTTTGCCGGCGCTCACGTAGCCGTGCAAGTCAGGCGTAAACGCGTACATGACGCTGACCGATGGCGTGTTTTTCTGGTAGGTCTTGCTGCCGCTGTCGTTGCCGTCGCTGAGGAAGTGGTCGTCCACGTCCATCTTCATGGTGCTGTGGCGAAGGCCGGCTTGCAGGGTCCAGTCCCCCAGTAGCCAGTTGGCTTGCACGAACGGGTCGAGGCTGGTGGCGGTGTCGATTTCATCACGGCCGAGTGCGCCTTTGACTCCGTGCACACCGTTGACGGTGTTGGAATAGCCTTGGCGATCATCCTCGCTGCGGTCGTAGTCGAGGCCGGCGATTAGCGTCAGGTCGCCGGGTGTGCTGGTGATGGGTTGCAGCCAGTGGACGGAACCGCCGTAGAACTTGCGGTCGAAAGCCACCACACCGCCGCGAGCATTGGCGGGGTTTTTCACGCCACTGGCGAACTTGTCAGGAATCGACAAATACTGAATCACACTCCGCCGTCCCGTATACCCATTCACCTGCAACGTCGCATCGCCGATATAGCGCTCGTAATTCATCCCCAATTGCTGATGATCGATACTTTTGCGCGTGTTGTACGTCAGCGCATTCGCACTCACCGAGCGTGGATCGGCCTTGTACGCTGACCACGTCTGCCCTAGCGGGTCCTGCGTGCCATTCTGCTCCAGGCTGCTGTAGATCAGCGCCAGCTTGCTGTCGTCATCCGGCTGGAAGTTGAGCTTGGCAAAGGTCTGGTCACGTCGCGCGCTGCTGTGGTCGCGGTAGCCGTTGGTGTCCATGCGCGAGGCGTCGATCACGAAGCCTGCTCCGTTGGTGGCGCCCTCGGCGGTCAGGTGGTTTTTGTTCAGGCCGTTGCTGCCCACCAGGGTTTCGGCGCCGATGCGCGGCGGGCCTTCGCCGTCGCGGGAGAACATCTGGATCACCCCGCCGGCATTGCTGCCATACAGGGTGGCTGCCGGCCCACGCAGTACTTCGATGCGCTCGGCGGTGTCGAGGTTGAAGGTGGCAGCCTGGCCCTGGCCGTCCGGCGTGCTGGCCGGAATGCCGTCGGCGATCAGCTTGATGCCGCGCACGCCGAATGCCGAGCGGGCACCAAAGCCTCGGGAGGAAATCTGCAAGTCCTGAGCATAGTTCTGGCGGTTCTGCACCACCAGGCCGGGCACGCGGGAGAGGGCTTCGGAGGCATTGATGCCGAGTTGACCGTCGCTGATCTGTTCACGGTTGATGCCGTCCACCGAGTAGGGCAGGTCGAAGGTCGGGCTGGCGCTGCGTGAGCCGCTGACCACGCTCGGGTCGAGGACCAAAGGCGTGTCATCGGCCAGTGCCGTATTGCTCAGCGTGAGCAGGCCTGGCAGCAACAGGGTGAAGCGGGCGAGGGTGTTCATCAGTCAGCCGGAATCCGTGGCGCGCATGGGAGGTAAACGCGCAAAGGGGCGCGAGTTTAGTGAATCAGGCGAGTTTTATCATTTAGGAATCGTCTTACGCAGCGAATCGGTGTTCCCGCCCTGGGTCGCCATCCGTTGTGATGTTAGCGTGGCCAGCCTTGGCAGTAACAATGGCTGAAGGGTCAAAAGGGTGGGGTCATGAGGATTACGTCGAAAGTCTTGTGGGTTGCGGTGTCTTTTTCGCTGGCCGGTTGCGGCACCATCAATACCGTCTTCCGACCCGACGCCGTGACCAGCCAGAACCTCAAGGACTCACGCAGCCATTGCGAAAACGTGCCGCGCATCTACAGCGGGGTGATCTACGGGTTTTGCACGCTCAATGGCGAGCCAGCGTCTGACAAGAGCCTTAAGGACAAGAGCCTGATAGACCATGGGGGCAGCGTGTTGCCTATCCTCGCCGTGGAGTTCGTCGCCTCCGGCGTGCTGGACACCCTGGTGCTGCCCTACACCATTTACCGCCAGAATAGGGACGGCAGCATCGAGATCTTCCGCTGATCCCTCTTGACGCTTGTCGCTAACAGCTCCCCACTGCTTTTAAGCTATAATCCCGCCCTTTAGCTGTTTCCTGCCCAGGCAGGGGGCACACTTTTTTCAGGCGTAACCCGCCTGCATGCAGACTAAAAGAGGCTAGACCCCTGTGGCATTGACGATTCTTGGCCTGTCCGGCGCCCTTAGTCATGATCCTTCCGCAGCCTTGTATATCGACGGCAAGCTGATCGCGGCCGCCGAAGAAGAGCGCTTCGTACGCGACAAACATGCAAAGAACCGCATGCCTTACGAATCGGCGAAGTTCTGCCTGGAACAGGCCGGTATCAAGCCTTCCGACGTTGACGTGGTCGCGATCCCGTTCGCCCCGATCAGCCTGTTCGGCGAGGCGCGCTGGCACTACGCCAAGCGTTACTGGTACGCCCCCGACCGCGCCCTCGACGCGATCCTGATGGGCAACCGTCGCTACAAGCGCTACCGCAACAAGATCGTCTGGTGCCTGGAGCAACTGGGCTTCGATCCTAAGAAAATCAAGATCGAACCGGTTGAACATCACCTGGCCCACGCCTCGAGCGCCTATCACTGCTCTGGTTTCCAGGAGAAAACCGCGATCCTCGGGATCGACGGTAAAGGTGAGTACGCCACCACGTTCTTCGGCTACGGCGAAAACGGCAAGATCCACAAGATCAAGGAATTCTACGATCCAGACTCCCTCGGTGGCCTGTATGGCGCGATCACCGAGTTCCTCGGTTTCGAGATGCTCGACGGTGAGTTCAAGGTAATGGGCATGGCGCCGTACGGCGATGCCAGCAAGTACGATTTCTCGCGCCTGGCCTCCTTCGAGAACGGCGAGTTGGTGATCAACACCGACTACGCCAACGTCATCGGCCTGCGCCGCTACAAAGAGAAGGGCAAGGGCTTCTACTTCTCGCCAAAACTGATCGAGTGGCTGGGCCCAAAGCGCGAAGGCGATATCGCCGACGAGCCGTACATCCACTACGCCGCCAGCATGCAAGCGCTGTTCGAGAAACTGGCCCTGCAGATGATCGACCACTACCTGGGCGACATCCTCAAGGACACCGGCAAACTGGCCTTCGCCGGCGGTTGCGCGCTGAACGTCAAGCTGAACCAGAAGATCATCGCCCGTGACGACGTCAAAGAGCTGTTCGTGCAGCCGGCGTCGGGCGATGCCGGCACTGCGGTCGGTGCGGCGGCATATGTGTCCCACGCCCGTGGTGTGCCGGTCGAGAAGATGGAACACGTCTACCTCGGCCCGTCCTACAGCAACGAAGACGTGATTGCCGCGTGCGCCAAGCACGAGAGCAAGCCGAACTGGCGCAAGATCGAGAACATGCCACAGCGCATCGCCAAGATCATGGTCGACGGCAACCCGGTGGCCTGGTTCCAGGGCCGCATGGAGTTTGGTCCGCGTGCCCTGGGCGGTCGTTCGATCATCGGTTGCCCGAGCGCCACCGGTGTGGCGGATCGCATCAACCACCAGATCAAGTTCCGCGAGCGCTGGAGGCCTTTCTGCCCGTCGATGCTCGACACCGTGGCCCCGCAGATGATCAAGGTCGATCACCCGGCGCCGTTCATGACCTTCACCTTTGAAGTGTCCGAAGAGTGGAAGACCCGCGTGCCGGAAGTGGTCCATGAAGATGGTACCTCCCGCGCCCAGGTGCTCAAGCGCGAATACAACCCGCGCTACTACGACATGATGAAAGAGCTGGAAGTGCTCACCGGCAACGGCGTGTCCCTGAACACCTCGCTCAACCGTCGTGGCGAAGCGATGATCTGCTCGCCGACCGACGCGCTGAACATGTTCTTCGGCTCTGACCTGCAGTACCTGATCATGGAAGACATCCTGGTCGTCAAGGATGGCGTGGACCCTTATGACGCGCTCGGCTGACCGCCACGTCCTGCAGTTCTGCCACGGCTATGACGGGCCATTCCTCGATTGCGCGCGGCAGTACGCCAGTTTGTTCGCAGGGTCAGGCTACAAGGTGACCACTGTGTTTCTCACCGGGGTCGCCGACCCTGAGGTGGCGGCCGGTTGCGCCAGTGATGAAGTGTTGTTCATGGAGTACAGCTCGAAGGCCATCCGTGGCCTCAAGCTGGGCGCCATCGCCGAGATGCGCAAGATTGCCGCGTCGCGCAACTTCAGTTTCTGCATCGCGCACCGCGCCAAGCCGATCTACATCGCGCTGCTCGCCACGCGCTTGCAGGTGATTGGCGTGCATCACGCTTTTGGCGACTACCAGCGCCGGGGGCGTCGGCTGTTTGCAACGATTTTCCGCCAGCGCCTGAGCTTGTTGGGCGTCTCCGATGCCGTGCGCGATGACATCCGTCGCTGCCTGCCGAAATGGCCGGCGGCGCGTATCCAGACCTTGTACAACCGCATTGATGTCGAAAACCTGCAGGCCCAGCAGGTTTCGAAGGATGAGGCGCGCGACGCCCTTGGCTTGTCGCCGGATGAGTGGGTGGTCGGCAATGTCGGCCGCCTGCACCCGGACAAGGATCAGGCCACGCTGCTCAAAGGTTTTGCCCTGGCATTGCCAACGTTACCAGCTGAAAGTCGTCTGGCGATCCTCGGCACCGGGCGCCTGGAGCAGGACCTGAAAGAGCAGGCGCGCGAGCTGGGGATTGCCGACAAGGTTGTGTTTCTCGGCCAGGTGCCGGAGGCGCGTCGCTATTTCCGTGCGTTTGATGTGTTTGCGTTGAGCTCCGACCACGAACCCTTTGGCATGGTGTTGCTGGAAGCCATGGCGGCCGGCGTCCCCTTGCTCGCCACCGCCTGTGGCGGCGCGCGGGAAGTGGTTGAGGGCGTTGGTATCCTGTTTCCCTTCGGCGACGGCGAGCACCTGGCCCAAGGGCTGGGACACTTGGCTGCGATGGATCAGCAGCAGCAGCGCCAGTGCGCCGAGTTAATGCTGGAGCGCCTGCACGCACGATTCTCGGATCAGGCGGTGCGCGCTACTTTCTGGCAACTGCCGCATGTCATTGAACTGACCGCGAGGGCTTGATGCTCAATCGATTTCAAGGCTGGCGCGAGCGCGGCTGGTCCGTCGTCGATGCGCCTGCATACAGCGAGGCCTGGCAGCGTTTTGGCGGCAGCGTCGCGACGCATCCGCAAGTGATCGAACGCCTGGCCGGGTTGGCGCAGATTCCGGTGCGTTACTTGGCCTGGGAGCAGGCGGGTGAGCTCAAAGCGTGCATTGCCACCTGGGGGCGCGACCTGGCGCTGTCCAAGGATGTACTTAAGCGCAGTGGCAAGAAAGGCCTGTTCGATCTGGGCAATGCCGAGCTGATCCTGCCGGCCGCCGCCGACGCGCAGGCGCCGCTGAGGCAGCGTGCGCGCTACCTGTCTGCGCTGAACGAAGGGCGTTTCAGCGGCCTCAAGCTCCAGGCCGAGCAGTTGGCCATGGCGCGCACGCCCGAAGAACTGTCGAAGAAGTTTCGCTACAACCAGCGCCGCGAACTGCGTTTGCTGGAAGAGGCGGGCGGCGTGGTGCGGTCGGTCAGTGAGTTTTCCAGTGCGGAGCTGGCGTCCATCTACTGTGACCTGTTCCTGCGCCGCTGGGGCTTCACCGCCACAGGCGCCGAGCGCATGGCCGAGGTGATCGAGCTGATGCGCGAGTGGTTGATCGGCTCGGTGATTTTTCTGAATGACGCACCCATCGCAATCCAGTTGGTGTATCGGGTCGAGTCGCCGCAATGGATCAGTGTGGAGTACGTCAACGGTGGGGTCGATCCTGAAACTCGCGCCTTTAGCCCCGGCAGCGTGCTGAGCTTTCTCAATACCCAGAACGCCTGGGAGCAGGCACGCGAAGTCGGCAAGCCACTGCGCTTTTCCTTTGGTCGCGCCGACCGCGAATACAAGGACCGTTGGTGCAACCCTGTGCAGGTATTCAGCGTATGACCCGCAAGCAGCAATTGCTCAAACGTCACCGGCGCAACAAGCGTACGGCGCTGATCATTGGTGTGTTGCTGCTGTTGCTGGTCGGCATCCTGGTGGTCTGGTGGTTACCGTTGCTGTTGGCCCTGCTGGCCTGGGTGGCCCATGAAGCGTGGTTTGCCGACCACCTGTTCTACGCGCCGAATGAAGATTACCAGTACCGGTTTGCGGCGGATGCCGAGCTGGCGGGCGTGCGCTTGGAAAATGGGCGCTTGCTGCTGGATCAGCCGGTAGACGCGGACGCGACGATGGTGATGGCGATCAAGGTCAAAAGCACTTGGCTGGGCCGTTTTTTTGACCCGAGCGTCGAGCTGGTGGACGATCGGCAAACCTTTGAGCGTGGCGTCAACGGTGTGCGTTACCTGAACCTCAGCGGTTTGGCGCTGAGCGACTTAACGTTGCGCGGTCGCCATTGCCGATTGCTCGGCACGCCCCGTCTGTGGGCCTGGACCCATCCGGACTACCGCGCACAGCGCGTAATGGTGATCGCGCCCCACGCCGACGATGCTGAATTGGCGGCCTTCGGCCTGTACAGCCAGGCTGAAAATCCCTGGATCGTCACCCTGACGGCAGGTGAAATCGAAGCCGAGCATTATGAGCAGATGGGCCTGGACGCGGTCGAAGCCTCGCGCATCAAAGGCCGCCTGCGTGCCTGGGACAGCATCGCCGTGCCGCTCTGGGCGGGAGTGCCCCAGGCCCACTGCGTGCAGCTGGGCTATTTCTGCCTGCAGTTGCAGGCGATGCAGGCCGCGCCGGACCTGCCGTTCGCCTCCCGCGAGGCAGAGCTGACGGACGTGCGGCCATTCCGTCAGTTCAACCCCTTTCCATTACCGGCGGACAGCGACGGCCTGCCCACCTGGAACAATCTGTTGGCCGACCTGCGCCAAGTACTGTTAATGGCGCGCCCGGAAGTGATCGTGTTGCCGCATCCGGTATTGGACCCGCATCCAGACCATGTCTGTGCGCAGCAAGCCGTGATGGAGGCGCTGCAAGGGCTGGAGTGGCAGCCGACCACTGTGCTGGGCTATGCCAACCACTTGCATGACAATGATCGTTGGCCAATGGGCGACGCCGGAGCCGGTATTGCGTTGCCACCGTTGTTCGACGCGACCGTGGAGTTGCTGCCGTGCAACCTGCCGCTGACGTTGGCGCAGCAGCGTGATAAGGCCATGGCGCTGGGCATGATGCATGACTTGCAGCCGGCACCGCCGTTCAAGCGCTGTGTGCGACGCTGGTTGCAGCGGGTGTTGGCAGGTCGCGCGAAATCGCCCTACGGTGAGAACGAATTTTTCCGTAAGGCCGTACGACGGCATGAGTTGTTCTGGCGTTTGGGAAAGGATAAGTAATGAAAGTCTTGTTTCTGGTGCAGAAAGAGCAGCGCGCCATCCTCGACCGCTTGTACGAAGGTGTGGCCGAGCACTGCGAATGTGATATCCGCTGGTTGAGCAGCGATGAGCAGCGCAACCTGCGCGGTTACTTTCGGCGCGAAGTCGACGTGACCCGTTACGACCGTATTGTGTTCTTCCTGCGCTTCAAGCAGGAAATCCGCCAGGCCGGGTTTATCCGTACGATCCCAAACCTGGTGATCCTCGAGCACGACGCTTACCAGAACTACATTCCCTGCAAGTACACCGGCAAATTCAGCGCCCACTACCGTCGCTTGCCGTGGGTTCGCGTGATCAGTTCAGGCTACATGGTGACCGAGCGCCTGCGCGCCGAAGGTTTCGATGCGGTGTTCGTGCCCAAGGGCTATGACCAGGCACTGCTACAGCCCCAGGATCGTGAACGAGATATCGAACTGGCGTTTGTCGGTAGTACCAACAGCGTGGCCTATAGTGGTCGCAAGGCTCTGCTCGATGAACTGGCGCGGGTTGAACCTTTGGTGGTGACGCGCACCAAATCGGGTGAGGAATACTGCGCGACCCTCAACCGGATTCGTTTTTTCGTCAGTGCCGATGTGGGCATGGGCGAGTACATGATCAAGAACTTCGAAGCCATGGCCTGTGGTTGCGTGTTGCTGGCCTTCGATCAGGGAGCCGAGGAAAACGCGGCCCTCGGGTTCGAAGACATGGTCAATGTGGTGTTCTACAAGGACATCCCGCAGTTGCAGGAAAAACTGGCCGTGCTGCGGGCCAACCCGCAGTTGGCGGCAGACATCGCGCGCAGTGGGCAGGACTTGGCCGTCGGCCAGTTCGGTTTCGCCCGTATCGGCCAGCGTATTGTCGAAGTCCTCGAGCCGCCCTTGCGGCCTCGTGCGCCATTGAATGTGCTGGAAAGGTTGCGTCTGAAGGTGGGCGTTTAATATCGGTCAGATATGGCCGCAAATAGTGGCTATATGATATTATCGAGGCTTGAATGCAGTTCTCCGATCAAAGCGACATAACGCTCGTGGTGACCAGTTGTGGTCGCTTCGATTTATTGAAGCGGACGCTCGAGAGCTTCGATCTGTTCAATACGGCGGATATCCGCGAAGTTTTCATTACCGAAGACTCTGGCGATGAAGCCGTGCGCCTTGCGGTGCCGCCGCACTGGCACGGCCATTGCCATTTCCTGATCAACCGCCCGAAGCTTGGGCAGTTGGCATCCGTCGACTTGGCCTACGCGTCGGTCAAGACCCCCTACATATTCCATTGCGAGGATGATTGGGCGTTTTATCGACCAGGCTTTGTCGAAGACTCCAAGGCGGTACTGGAGCAGCGACCCGATATTTTGCAGGTGTGGTTGCGTAACTACGTTTATGACTTGCAGGTGCACAGCCCTTATATCCATCTGGGGCCACGTGAGGTGATTGGCGGGGTGCCGTGTTATCCCCTGCTGTCCGACAAGCCTGAGTGGCAGGGTTTTTCGCTGAATCCCGGGTTGCGGCGTATCAAGGAATATCGCTTGTGCGCGCCCTACGCCGGATTCGAGGGTGAGAAGGGGCTATCCAAGCGTTACGCGCAGCTGAACCTGGCGGCCGTGACACTGGAAGGCGATGCGGTTTTGCACACGGGTTTCGGTTTGCATGTGGCGACGGCAGAAGAGCGCTTGACCAAGGCGCGGCGCAAGCGGCGAGAGCGGATCAAGCTGGCAGTCATGTTGGCACTGGGTGTCGGTATCGGCTGGTTGATCCATTAAGTACATACAGCAAGCCACCATAACGCCGCAAAAGGTCATTTTTCAGATGAGTATCCTCAACATCATGTGGGCCGGTGGTTCTGCATTCGCTTCGGTGCAGAAGGTTCACCAACAGATACTTTCCCACGCCATTTGCCGGGCACCGATCGCTACCTGGTTGCTTCAAGGCGGTTCGGATGAGAGCGCGCCGGCATTGGAATGGAACTTCTCCTCCGCCCAGCTCAAGGGGCGGCACCTTTGGAAGTTGCTGGCACCCTGGATGCGCGCGCGTTTTCAGAAGGCGCTGCCTGACGATCTGGAAGTTGTGCTGCTGGACGGGGTTGGTGTGGCCCGGGTGATGTTGCCGGTGCTCAAGCACTTGCCACATGTGCGCGCCGTCGTCGTGTTCCATGGCGTCACGCGCATGCGCCGGGCGGATCAGAAGCTCTTCGAACAGTTTCCGGCTACGCAACTGACCTTGGCGGCTGTTTCGCAAACCCTGGCTCACTCGCTTGAGCGTTACCTGCAGCGGCCCGTGACAGTGCTGCGCAGCGCTTTCGATCCGGTGGCTTTCCGTGCGGCTGCGCTTTCTCGAGCGCAGGCGCGGTCTCGCCTGGGCCTGTCTTTGGACGCCTCGCCCGTGTTGGGGGCGGTAGGCCGGCTGGTAGACGGCAAGGGTTTTGGCTGTTTGCTGGACGCGTTTGCCGGCGTGTCGGCCCAGCAGCCGGATGCGCGGCTGGTGATTATCGGCGAGGGTGCTGCTAGGCAGACCCTGGAAGCGCGTATCGAACAGCTCGGCTTGCAGGGCAAGGTTTCGTTGCCGGGCCATCTGCCGGACGCCGCGACGCTTTACCGGGCCTTCGACTGGGTCGCCATTCCGTCGACGCAAGAAGGCTTGGGGTTGATCCTGCAAGAGTCGGTGATGGCGGGCGTGCCCGTTCTGACCAGCGAATTGGCCGTGTTTCGCGAGCAACTGGCGAATGCGGGCTGGTACGCGCCGTCAGACGATGTGCAGGCCTGGGGCAGTCTGATGGAGCGTGCGTTCGCCACATCGATCCAGGAAGTACTGGAGGCTCAGGCGCAAGCGCTGGCCCCGGACCAAGCCTGGAAAGATTTCAGTGAAACCTCCCAGCGCCTGTTTTCATGCCGCTAGCAACGCCTGCTCCAGTGCCTGCATTGGAAAGCGTTCGTTCAGCTTCTCGCGTGCAATATAACGTGCAAAGTGCTGCAAGTTGCGCCGTGCGAGTTCCGGGCTCAGCGGCGCGCGCAAAAAGCGCATATCCGCCACATCGATCAGCCCCATTTCGTTATCCGGTGTGACAACAATATTGCCCAGGTGCAGGGAGCGGAAGTAAATCCCCGCACCGTGCAAGCGGCGGATCAGCGCCACCAGCGGATCGAGGTTCGATTGCCAGTCATAGCCTTCCTTGTTGGAAATCTGACGCAGCGTTTCACCCGGCAGCGGGCGATACAGTACGGCGGTCATGCCGGGCGCGGCCAGTTGAAAGAATGCGAGTACGGTCACGGTGGGGATGCCACGCTGTTGCAATTGCGCCACATTGTCGATGAATCGCTTGGAGTAGGGGCGCAACAGCGCTGACGAAAACAGACGCTTGCGGCGAAACAGTTTTAGGATATTCCCGTCGGCCAACAGGTAGACTTTGGGGCCGTAGCTGTCCTGTTCGAGGATTCGGGCACCTTCAATCATCGCGTTTAAATCGGCTTGGGGAAGCCTTGAACATTGCATCGTCGGAAAGCCTTGTGGGAGTCGCGGGCACAGTGATCGGTAATAATGCCGAAAGTTTTGGGTTTTAACCATGCCGGGTTGGCGGGTTGTACGTATTCAGGAGCGGGTGATGCAAGTAAGTCGTTGGGCGCAGATATGGATGATTTTCGGGTTACTTTGGTTTTTGCTGGCGATTGCTTTCGCGCCGACCAACAAGATTTATCAACAAGGTTTGACGCTGTTTCTCTGGTTGCCCGCCATGGTGTTTGCCTGGTCGGCGCGTGAGCGCCTCAAGGAAGTCTGGCGTGAACAGCGCTGGATGTGCCTGATGATTGCGGCGCTTGCCGTCTGGGGTGCAGTCAGTTTGTCGTGGACCAATGCCGAAGACCCTTCGCGCGAGGCCAAGCGCTTGCTGTACATCGGCGTGTTCCTGCTTTTTTTTCCGGTGTTGGCCTGCGGGCAGACCGAGCGAGTCATTCGCGTGATGCAGTGGGGTGGTTTCGGCCTGGCCCTGTCTTCGCTGGTGACGATCATCAAGTTCTATGGCCTTGAGCATAACGCCTGGAGTGCGCGAATCGAGGGCTTGGGGCAGTTGTCCCATCCGATCCTGGGCGCCTATGTGATTGGCCTGGCCGCCGTCTGGTTGCTGCACTGGCTGCCGCGTGGGCGCTGGATGCAGGTGGCGTGGGCGGTGTCCATTGCGCTGCTCGGGCTCTTTGTGGTGCTCAGCCAAAGCCGCGGTGCCGCACTGGCCTTGCTGCTGACCGTCGTGGCGATGCCGGCCTGGTGCCGTGACCGACGCACCACCGTGATCGCTATCGCGGCAGTCGTGGCGGCGCTGGCGGTGTTCTTCGCCATGCAATCGCTGATGTTGGCCCGTGGTGTGTCCTACCGGCCGCAGATCTTCATGGCGGCCGTCCAGATGATTTCCGAGCGCCCGTGGACCGGTTTGGGCCTGGGTGGCGACTACAAGGTATTTGCCGACGGTCTTTATTTCGATCACGCCCACAACCTGTTCTCCCACGTCGCGATCGAACTGGGCCTGCCCGGCCTGCTGTTGTGGTGCGGGCTGTGGTTTGGCGTGTTGTGGCAAGCCTGGAAGGCCCGCGACACGCTCTATGGCAAAGGCATCATCGGTATGTGGATGTTTTCGTTCCTGGCCATGCAGTTCGATGCGGCCAGCCTAACGGGCACCCCGCGGGCCGAGTGGTTTATCTCGTGGCTGCCGATTGCGCTGGCCAGTGTCTTGGTCTGGGCTCGGGCCAACCCCGATGCATGTGATAAAGTTCGCGTCCTACCCAATCAGTGAGCTCGACACATGAGTGACGCACCGCCCAAAGCGGACCAGGAATCCAGCCTGAAAATTTATCTCAGGCTGCTGGGCTATGTGAAACCGTACATCGGCATGTTCATGCTGAGTATCTTGGGCTTCGTGATCTTTGCTTCCACCCAGCCGATGCTCGCCGGGATCCTCAAGTACTTTGTGGATGGCTTGAGCAATCCCGACGTGGTGTTCCTGCCCAAGATCCCGCTGTTCAAGGACCTCAAGCTGCTGATGGCCGTGCCGCTGCTGATCATCCTGATCGCCGCGTGGCAAGGCCTCGGCTCTTTCCTCGGCAACTACTACTTGGCCAAGGTCTCCCTTGGCCTGGTGCATGACCTGCGGGTCCAGCTGTTCAACAAACTGCTGGTACTGCCGAATCGCTATTTTGATACGCATAACTCAGGGCACCTGATTTCCCGCATCACCTTTAACGTGACCATGGTCACCGGCGCCGCCACGGATGCGATCAAGGTCGTGATCCGCGAAGGTCTGACGGTGGTGTTCCTGTTCGGTTACCTGCTGTGGATGAACTGGAAGCTGACCCTGGTGATGCTGGCGATCCTGCCGCTGATCGCCATCATGGTCGGCAGCACCAGCAAGAAATTCCGCAAGCAGAGCAAGAAGATCCAAGTGGCAATGGGCGATGTCACCCACGTGGCCTCGGAGACCATCCAGGGTTACCGCGTGGTGCGCAGCTTCGGTGGCGAAAGCTACGAGGAACGCCGTTTTGCCGCCGCCAGCCAAAGCAACACCGACAAACAGCTGCGCATGAACAAGACCGGTGCGGTCTACACGCCCATGCTGCAACTGGTGATCTACACGGCCATGGCCACCTTAATGTTCCTGGTGCTGTTGCTGCGCGGCGACGCCACCGCGGGTGATCTAGTGGCGTACATCACCGCTGCGGGCCTGCTGCCCAAGCCGATCCGTCAGTTGTCGGAAGTCAGCTCGACGATCCAGAAAGGCGTCGCCGGTGCCGAAAGCATCTTCGAACAGCTGGATGAAGAGCCGGAAGTCGACAGCGGTACCGTGGAGCGTGATCGCGTCAGCGGTCGCCTGGACGTGCGCAACCTGAGCTTCACCTATCCGGGTGCTGAGCGCGAAGTGCTGAAGAACATCAGCTTCACGGCGGAACCTGGGCAGATGATTGCGCTGGTAGGGCGCTCAGGCAGTGGCAAGTCCACGCTGGCCAGCCTGATTCCGCGGTTCTACCACCACGAAACCGGCGAAATCCTGCTGGATGAGGTGGAGATCGAAGACTACCGCCTGCGCAACCTGCGCCGGCATGTGGCCCAAGTGACCCAGCACGTGACCCTGTTCAACGATACCGTGGCCAATAACATCGCCTACGGCGACCTGGCGGATGCACCGCGTGCCGACATCGAAAAAGCCGCCGCCGATGCCTATGCCATGGACTTCATCGCCGAACTGCCCAAAGGCCTGGACACCGAAGTCGGTGAAAACGGCGTGCTGCTCTCCGGCGGCCAGCGTCAGCGCTTGGCCATCGCCCGCGCCCTGCTGAAAAATGCCCCGTTGCTGATCCTGGACGAAGCGACTTCGGCGCTCGACACCGAGTCCGAACGCCACATTCAGGCTGCGCTGGACAAAGTCATGAAGGGCCGTACCACCCTGGTTATCGCGCACCGACTGTCCACCATCGAGAAAGCCGACAAGATTCTGGTGATGGACCACGGTGAAATTGTCGAGCGTGGTACACATGTGGAACTGCTGGCCCTGGGCGGCTATTACTCGCGGCTGCACGCCATGGGCCTGGATGAGCCCGTCACGGCTAACATCACCTGATGTGCCGGGGCGCGCAATGCGCCCCGGCGTTTGTATCAAGCCCCTTACACGGCTTGACCAAAGCCAAATAATTCGCAGCCTATCGTTTGTTATGTTGGCCTTCTCGATTCGAATGACGAACGAGAGGGCTAACCTTCTTGCGTGGGTAATGGAATGTTGCAACGTCTGTTCTGGAAACTGCTTCCCAAACCCCAACGGGTGTTTTTGCTGGGACGTTTGTCAGTGGTGGATCGCCAGGCGGTGAACAAATCGTTGTCTGGGGTGACGGCACTTCCGCCTGCTTTCGAACGACACAACTGCGTGTTTATCCATGTACCCAAATGCGCCGGCAGCAGCGTCTGTTCGGCGTTGCTCGATGGGCGCTGGCCAGGGCATTTGCCGTATTACTGG
The DNA here is from genome assembly GCF_963970945.1 of Pseudomonas sp. RA_5y_Pfl1_P24. Taxonomy (NCBI): domain Bacteria; kingdom Pseudomonadati; phylum Pseudomonadota; class Gammaproteobacteria; order Pseudomonadales; family Pseudomonadaceae; genus Pseudomonas; species Pseudomonas sp. RA_5y_Pfl1_P24. Next base: position 157,928 of record NZ_CAXAOJ010000007.1, read on the forward strand.
TATCAGCAACAATTCCCCGAACATTGCCAACGCAGTTTCAAATTTGCCTTTGTGCGTGACCCGCTGGAGCGCGCCTACTCGGCCTACACCTACTTGCGCAGCAACCACTTGGGCCGCCGCGACCTGCAGGCACAGGCACTGATATGCAGCTACCGCGACTTTGACCATTTCGTCGCCCACTGGCTGTGCCCGGAAAACCTGCGCCGCCAGCTGCACTTTGCTCCCCAGACCGACTTCCTGGTCGATCACATGGGGCAAATGGCCATGGATTTTCTGGGTCGCCAAGAGTCCCTGGAGCAAGACTTCCAGCAGTTGTGCGACCGCCTCGGCGTAACGTCTTCGCTGCCCCATCTCAATGTTTCACTCGGGCGGCGCAGCGAGCCGGTCAGGGACTTCTGCACCCTGCGTACGCGCCGCTTGGTCCGGCGTGCTTATCAACGTGACTACGAGGTCCTGGGTTATGAATAGTCCGTCGCTCTCCCGTGGTTCTGCCTCCATTCGCCCCTTTGCCTTGTCGTTGTCGGTCGCCGCGCGCGCCGCGCTCAAGCACCAGCAGCCTTGCTGCCTGTGGCTGACGGGGTTGTCCGGGTCCGGCAAGTCGACCCTGGCCAACGCCCTGGAAGTGCAGCTCAATGAGCAAGGGCGGCATACCTTTGTGCTCGATGGCGACAACTTGCGCACGGGGTTGTGCAATGACTTGGGCATGAGTGATGCGGCGCGTAAGGAAAACATCCGGCGCATTGGCGAGGTGGCGCGACTGATGGTTGACGCGGGATTGATCGTGATCGTCTCGGCGATTTCTCCGTTCAGCGCCGATCGCGCGACTGCCAAGGCACTGTTCGGCCCGGGGCAGTTTTTCGAGGTCTACATCAGCACCCCGTTTGACGTGTGCGCGCGGCGCGATCCCAAGGGGTTGTACCGTGCGGCGCTGGACGGGCGCATCAAGGCCTTCACTGGACTGGACAGCCCTTACGAAGCGCCGCTTGCAGCCGACTGCGAAGTCAACACCGATGAGGTCGAACTGGCCGATGCGGTGGACCACATCCTGGCTGCTTTGTTTAAAAAATGAGCAGATGTAGCCTGTGATGCCTCCCGGATAAAGCTCTCGAACTAGGCGGCGCTCACCCTGTGCTAATATCGCGCCCCTGTTCATTTTGTATGTGGGTTGCTCCATGAAGTTGTCCATGCCGCGATTCGATCAAGCCCCTGTCTTGGTGGTCGGCGATGTCATGCTCGACCGTTACTGGCATGGCGGTACCTCACGGATTTCCCCTGAGGCGCCGGTACCGGTAGTCAAGGTCGAGCAAATCGAAGACCGCCCAGGCGGCGCTGCCAACGTTGCCCTCAATATTGCCGCCCTCGGCGCCCCGGCCTCCCTGGTGGGTGTGACCGGTGACGATGAAGCCGCCGACAGCCTGGCCAACAGCCTGCGCGGTGCTGGCGTGCGCGCGCTGTTCCAGCGCATTGCCCATCAGCCGACCATCGTCAAGCTGCGGGTCATGAGCCGTCACCAGCAATTGCTGCGTATTGATTTCGAAGAACCCTTCACCACCGACGCCCTGGCCCTCAGTGGCCAGGTTGACGAGCTGCTCGAAGGCATCAAGGTGCTGGTGTTGTCGGACTACGGCAAAGGCGCCTTGAAGAATCACCAGGTATTGATCCAGGCCGCCAAGGCCAAAGGCATCCCGGTGCTGGCCGATCCCAAGGGCAAGGACTTTTCGATTTATCGTGGAGCCAGCCTGATCACGCCGAATCTCAGCGAGTTCGAAGCCATCGTCGGTGGTTGCGCCGACGAGCACGACCTAGTGACCAAGGGCGCAGCGCTGATGGCCGATCTCGACCTGGGCGCCTTGCTGGTGACCCGTGGCGAGCACGGCATGACCTTGCTGCGTCCGGGCCACCCGGCGATGCACCTGCCGGCGCGAGCGCGTGAAGTGTTCGACGTCACCGGCGCCGGCGATACAGTGATTTCCACCCTGGCCGCCTCGATTGCGGCCGGTGAAGAACTGCCCCATGCGGTGGCCCTGGCCAACCTGGCAGCGGGCATCGTGGTCGGCAAGTTGGGTACGGCAGCTATCAGTGCACCGGAATTGCGTCGCGCGATCCAGCGCTCCGAAGGCTCGGAACGCGGTGTGCTGACGATTGAGCAATTGCTGCTGGCGATCGACGATGCCCGTGCCCACGGCGAAAGCATTGTGTTCACCAACGGCTGCTTCGACATCCTGCACGCTGGTCATGTGACGTACCTTGAGCAGGCGAGCGCCCAAGGCGATCGCCTGATCGTCGCGGTCAACGACGACGCGTCGGTCAGCCGCCTCAAAGGCCCTGGCCGCCCGATCAACAGTGTCGACCGTCGCATGGCGGTGCTGGCAGGCTTGGGCGCGGTGGACTGGGTGATCAGCTTCCCTGAAGCGACCCCTGAAAACCTGCTGGCCCAGGTCAAGCCGGACGTGCTGGTCAAGGGGGGCGACTACTCCGTCGACCAGGTCGTGGGGGCGGATATCGTCAGCGCCTACGGCGGCACGGTCAAAGTGCTGGGCCTGGTTGAGAACAGCTCGACTACGGCTATCGTCGAAAAGATACGCAACAATGAGTAAACGGGTACTGATCACCGGTGGTGCAGGCTTTATCGGCTCGCACCTGGTCGATGGGCTGCTCGCTAAAGGCTACAGCGTGCGGGTGCTGGATAACCTCTCCACCGGCAAGCGCAGCAACCTGCCGTTGGACGATCCGCGCGTCGAACTGCTTGAAGGTAATGTGGCCGATGCCGAGCTGGTGGCGCGTGCCGCTGTCGGCGCGGCAGCGGTGGTGCACCTGGCGGCGGTGGCCTCGGTGCAGGCATCGGTGGATGATCCGGTCAGCACGCACCAGAGCAACTTCGTCGGCACCTTGAATGTCTGCGAAGCCATGCGCAAGGCTGGCGTCAAGCGTGTGGTGTATGCCTCCAGCGCTGCCGTCTACGGCAACAATGGCGAGGGCGCGTCGATTGACGAAGAAACCACCAAGGCGCCGTTGACGCCTTATGCGTCCGACAAATTGGCCGGTGAGTATTACCTCGACTTCTACCGCCGCCAGCATGGCCTGGAGCCGGTGGTCTTGCGCTTCTTCAATATCTTCGGGCCGCGCCAGGATCCGTCATCGCCGTATTCGGGCGTGATCAGTATCTTCAGCGAGCGCGTGCAGCAAGGCGTGCCGATTGCCGTGTTTGGCGATGGCGAGCAAACCCGTGACTTCATGTACGTGGAAGACCTGGTGGACGTATTGGTCCAGGCCGTAGAAGCGCCCGCCGCACCTTTGGGCGCAATCAACGTGGGCTGGAACCGCACCACCACCCTCAGCCAAGTGCTGCAAGCCCTGGAAGAAATAGTCGGCAAGTTGCCGGCGGTGACTTACGGGCCGGCGCGGTCCGGGGATATCCGGCATTCGCGGGCGAACAACCAGCGGTTGTTGGCGAGCTTCACACTGCCGGAGCCTACCCCGTTGAAGGTCGGTCTGGAGCGCTTGCTCAAAGGCTGAACGCAATCAATTGTGGGAGCTGGCTTGCCTGCGATGGCATCAGCTCGGTCTACCTGATGCACCGAGGTGTGTGTATCGCAGGCAAGCCCGCTTCCACATTTGGTTCGTGTTAAGCCTTGGCTTTTTTCTTCGGCACGATTTTGCGCAGCACCCGCTTTGCCAAGCGCTTCAATTTCGATTCTTTCTCCGGCACCGCGAGCCCTTGCTGGCGCAGCCAATCCTTCCAGCGAATCCGCTCCTCACGCACCACCCAGCCTTCCTGCTGGGCGAAGCTTTCTGCGAGGTACAACCCCCGGGTGCTCGCTGGATACAGCTGGTCCTTCTTGACGGTGTACAGCTCGGCCAAGGGTTGGCCGTCTTTGAGTGGCATCAGGTACAGGTCCGGCCGCTTGCGGTCCAGGCGCGCGACCAGTTGATCACCTTCCAGGCGCTCGTCCACATGGAACAGGCTCAGGGATTTGGCTTCCTTGGGCACTTCCAGGCGCAGGTCGTAAATCAATTGCAGCGATGCGGTGGGCAAGTGCACGTAGGCACGCGGGCGTTCGATCAACTGGGTTGTGGCACAACGCACCGGGCGGGCAGCGCCGGACAAGGGGCTCAGGCGAAACGGCAGCGCTTCGCGGTAATGCAGCGCGGCCGAGTAGGGCGCCGGCAGCCAGGTGTCATTGAAGCGCCCGCTGAGCCAGCCTTCCGGCGTCTCCAGCAGGCACTCTTCGGCAATTTCCTGGATGGCAGTGTGCAGCGGCAGGTTCAGTTCATGGGCGGGCACGTAGCCGGAAATCAGCTTGAGCACCACATCGCCACGGTCCTGCCGGCGTTGGCGTACCAGCACCCAGTAATCGCGGTTCTGCCAATGCAGGGTCAGGCGTACCGAAACCCCCAGATTGGCCAGTTCGAGCGCGAAGCGCTCGGGGTCTGCCACCTCCACCGGCTTGCGCCGCTGCAGGGTCTGGGCAAAGTTAAGCGGCATGCCGACGCTCTGGTAGCTCAGGCCTTCGGGGGTGGCTTCGACGTGCAGCGGCAGTGTTTTGAAATTGCTGGGGTTTTTTCTTATGAGCGTACGCGCCATGTCGGCTCCTTCTTGCGACGGGGTCGGCCGCGTCGGCGGCATCAGAGTTGACGAATGACTTGGGCAGCGGTCGCCACGTTATGGGCCAGGTGCAGCGGATTAATGGTCCCGACAATAGCACTGGCGACGCCGGTTTGCGCAAACAACAACGTGAAACTGGCGCGAATTGGATCCACTCCAGGCGCAAGGCATACGTGACCACTGGCCAGGGCCTTTTTCACCAGGATGCCCTTGCCGTGTGCCGCCGCATACTCAATGACGGCTTTCTCGGCCTGTTCGTTCAAATTGTAGGTGACCATCGCGCAATCGCCCTGTTCCAGAGCCTTCACACCGCCTTCGGCGGTTTTGCCGGAAAACCCGAAACCGCGAATCTTGCCTTCCTTTTTCAGATCGGCCAGGGTCTGGTAGACCTCACAGTCGTTGAGGATATGCAGGTCATTACCGTCGGAATGCACCAGCACAAGGTCGATAAAATCAGTTTCAAGGCGTTTCAGGCTGCGTTCAATTGACATCCGCGTATGAACCGCGCTGAAGTCGTGGCTGGACGCGCCATTCTCGAACTCTTCACCGACCTTGCTGACAATCACCCAGTCCTTGCGCTGATCCCGCAGCAGCGGCCCCAGGCGTTCTTCACTCATGCCATAAGCCGGTGCGGTATCGATCAGGTTGATGCCCAGTTCACGGGCCTGACGCAACAGCATACGGGCCTCGTCGTCACCGGGAATCTGGAAACCGCTGGGGTATTTCACCCCTTGATCGCGACCCAGCTTGACGGTGCCCAGGCCCAGCGGCGAGACCAGCAGGCCGGTGCTGCCCAAGGGGCGATGCAGGTCGTGCAGGGTTGGCAGGCTCATGGCAACAGTTGCTCCCAGGCAGGTACGCCGATGGCGGGTTTTGGCAGCGCGGGCAGTGGCTCGCTGGCGCTTGGGCGGATGCCATCACGCGCCAGGCTGTCGATCACCCGATCAGCGAAGTCAGGCGCCAACGCCAGCTTGGTCGGCCAGCCCACTAGCAGCCGGCCTTGCTCGGCGATGAAGGCGTTGTCGGGGCGGGATAAGCCTGATTGCAATGGTTCGGCACGGTCGACGCGCAGGGTGGTCCACTGGGTCTGGCTCATGTCGATCCATGGCAACAGCTGAGCAAGCTCTTTCTGCGCGGTGGCGATCTGTTCTTGTGGGGTGCGCGCCACGCCATCGGCTTCGGCAATGTCGCCGCCCATGTACCACACCCAATTGCCATCAGCCGCCGGGTGAGTGGTGACGGTGATGCGTGGCTTGGTGCCGCCGCCGAGGCAGTGGGCGTACAACGGCTTCAGGCCGGGCCCTTTGGCGATGATCATGTGCAATGGACGTTTTTGCATGGCTGGCTGGCTGATGCCCAGCGCGGTCAGCAAATCTGCCGTGCCGGCGCCGGCGCTCAACACGATGCGTTGGGCGCGAATGTCGCGACCGTCGACCTTCAAACCCACCAGCGCGTCGCCTTCCAGCAACGGTTCAATCTGTTGCCCGGCGAGCAACCCGTCGCCGGCCAGTTGTGCCAGGCGTTCGATCAGGCTCGGTACATCCACCACCAGTTCGGCCAAGCGATAGACCTTGCCTTTGAAGCGGCGGTCTTGCAGGGCGGGTGGCAGGTCATCGCCCTTGACCTGGTCGACACGGCCGCGCACTGCTTTGCTGGCGAAGAAACTGGTGAGGTTGCCAGCGAGCGTGCCGGGGGACCACAGGTAATGGGCCTCGGACAGCAAGCGTACGCCGGACAAATCCAGCTCACCGTTACCTGCCAGCGCTTCACGCCAGCGGCGCGGCATATCGGCAATCGCTTCAGAAGCGCCGGTAAGGGCACCGTGCAGGGCGTATTTCGCACCCCCGTGAATGATCCCCTGGGACTTCACGCTTTGCCCGCCACCCAGGGTGGCGCTTTCCACGACCACCGTGGAAAAGCCCTGGCGGCGCAGGCGCGCATTCAGCCAGAGGCCGGCAACCCCGGCGCCGACAATCAGAACGTCGGTGGAAATAGGCATGCGCGCGGGACCTCTGGCGTAGAAAAAGGAGCGCTAGTATAGCGCGCAGCTGGTAGTTATCAGCTGCAAGCGGCAAGTTAGAAGCGAACCGCGTTGCTTTTTCTTGCCGCTTGTAGCTTGAAACTTGCCGCTGGCTATCGCCTCAATGCCCTGCTGTTTTCGAAAAGAGTTGTATCACCACAACCCCAAGCACAATCAGGCCCATTCCCAGCACCGCCGGGATATCCAGCTTCTGCCCATAAATAAACAGCGCCGCGATGCTCACCATCACAATGCCCATCCCGGCCCACACCGCGTAGGCCACGCCGACCGGTACCGTGCGCACCACCAACGTCAGCATCCAGAATGCCACGCCGTAACCGACGATCACCAGCAGCAGGGGAATTGGCGTGCTCCAGCCCTTGATGGCCTTCATCGAAACGGTGGCGATCACTTCCGAGCAAATGGCGATTGCCAAGTAATAGTAGGCGGCGTTCATGGGTCAATCCTCGGGGTAAAGCAATCAGATAAGGCTGGCATTTTAGAGTTTTATCAGATGGGGTAAAGTCATTACCTATCCGAATTAGAGATGGGTTGAGCCATGAGCGTGCAGTGGGATCTGGAGCAGATGCGCCTATTTGTCAGCGTCGCCGAGCAGCGTTCGTTTTCGGCGGTGGCGCGTGAGCAGCGCAAGGCCCAATCGGCAGTCAGCAACGCGATTGCGATGCTGGAGGCGGACCTGGGCGTCAGCCTGTTCGAGCGCAGCAGTGGCCGCCAACCGCGGCTGACTGAAGCCGGCAGCGTGTTGCTGGAAGAAGCACGCGAAGTGCTGCGCCAATGCGAGCGGCTCAATGGCCGGGCGCTGTCATTGACGCGCGGCGAGGAGGCTTGCTTGCGCCTGGCTCAGGATGAAGCCATGTTGTTCCAGCCGGTCCTCGATAGCCTTGAGGCGCTGGCGGGGCAGTACCCGCTCCTGGAAGTGCAACTGTCCAGCGCCGCCCAGGGTGATGTCGCGCGCAAGTTGGTGGAGCGCAAGGCGGACCTGGGCCTGTTGTTCTATCACGACCAGATCCCCGAAGCACTCGAGCGGCGAGTAGTCGGCAGTGTGGAGATGGTCACGGTATGCGGTGTCAATCACCCGCTGGCCAAGGAAAAGTACGTGGATTGCCAGCGCCTTGCGCAATTTCGCCAACTGCTGATGTCGACCCAGACCAGCGTTTACCCCGGCAGTGAAGCCGCCAGCCCGCTGGTGTGGCGCGCCGACAGCTTCTACGTGCTGGCCGAATGGCTGATGAGTGGCCTTGGCTGGGCCTGGCTGCCCCGGCATATCGTGCAGTACCCGACTTATCAGCAACAAATGGTCGAATTGGACAGCGAATGGACGCCGCCGGCCCTGGTGGTGGAATTGGTGTGGCGCCGCGACGAGCACTTGGGGCCCGCCGCGCGCTTCCTGGCCAAACGTTTTGCTGAGTGCTTGCAGGCGATCGACTGAAAAAGCCGATAAACTCCGGCGCCATGAATAGAACTCTCTACAGCTGTCTGTTTTACCTGGCGCTGCCGTTGGTGGCTTTACGTCTGTGGTTGCGTGCGCGCAAGGCGCCGGCCTATGCCAAACGCGTCGGCGAGCGCTTTTCCTATGGCTTGCCGGTGATGCAACCGGGCGGGATCTGGGTGCATGCGGTGTCGGTGGGCGAAAGCATCGCTGCTGCGCCGATGGTTCGGGGGTTGCTTGCGCGTTATCCAGAGCTGCCAATCACCGTCACCTGCATGACGCCCACCGGTTCCGAGCGCCTCCAGGCGCTGTTCGCCAACGAGCCGCGCATTCAGCACTGCTACTTGCCGTATGACTTGCCGTATGCGGCCAAGCGTTTTCTTGATCGTGTGCAGCCGAAACTCGCGGTGATCATGGAAACCGAGTTGTGGCCCAACCATATCCACGCTTGCGCCCAGCGCGGTATCCCAGTGGCGTTGGCGAACGCGCGATTGTCGGCGCGTTCGGCCAAGGGTTACGGGCGCTTCGCCAAGCTGACGGCGCCGATGCTGTCTGAGCTGAGCCTGTTCGCCGTGCAGACGCAAACCGAAGCCCAGCGTTTCCTTAGCCTGGGGGCTCGTCCGGAAACCGTCGACGTCACCGGCTCGATCAAATTCGACCTGACCATCGACCCCCAGTTGCCGGTGCGAGCTGCTGCGTTGCGCGAACAATGGGGCGCCAGCGAGCGTCCGGTGTGGATCGCCGCCAGCACCCACGAAGGTGAAGATGACGTGGTGCTGGCTGCCCATCGCCAGCTGCTCGACAGCTATCCCAACGCGTTGCTGATTCTGGTGCCGCGCCATCAGGAACGCTTCGGCCCGATGTTTGAACTGTGCGAGCAGCAAGGCTTTGCTACCGTGCGCCGTTCCAGCGGCGAACCGGTTACCGCGCAAACGTCAGTGTTGCTCGGCGATACCATGGGTGAGCTGCTGTTTCTCTATGCGTTGGCCGACAGCGCGTTTGTTGGCGGCAGCCTGGTGGCGACCGGTGGGCACAACCCTTTGGAGCCGGCAGCGTTGGCCAAACCCGTGATCATGGGGCCGCACGTGTTCAACTTCCTCGAAATCACCGCGATGATGCGGGAAGCCGGGGCGTTGCTAGAGGTGGATGATGCCCAAGGACTGGCCGAAGCCGTGCGCCAGCTGTTCGAGCTACCGCAGGATGCACGCAAGATGGCCCAGGCTGGCCTTAAGGTGATGCAGGCCAATCAGGGCGCGCTCAAGCGTTTGCTGGATGGTTTGGACAAACTGCTTGCCCGCTGACAACACCAATCAAATGTGGGCGCTGGCTTGGCTGCGATAGCATCGCCTCGGTGTACCAGAAGTACCGAGGCGTCTGCATCGCAGGCAAGCCAGCTCGCAAATGGGTCATGCGGTGTGCTTAATTATTCGGGCGGGCCTTGAGCTGTTCGGCTGCGGCCTTGGCCAGGTCTGGTGGCAGGAAGTCTTTATCCGGGTTGTAGTCAACCTTGAGGTAGCGCGCCAGGTCCTGCAGATCCCCTGGGTTCAAGGTGCCCGCTGCCTGCTTCAAACGCAGGTTGTCGAGAATGTAGTCGTAGCGGCTGTTGTTGTAGTTGCGCACCGAGGCGTAGAGCTGGCGCTGTGATTCCAGCACGTCGACGATGTTGCGCGTACCCACCTGATAGCCGATTTCCGTGGCTTCCACCGCGCTCTGGTTGGAGATGATCGACTGGCGGCGCGCCTGTACTTGTTCCACATCGGTGTTTACCGCACGGTGCAGATTGCGGGTGTTTTCCACTACCTGGCGGCGCAGGCCTTCGCGTTGCTGCTCGGTCTGGCCCAGGCGCGAGTAGGATTCACGCACCTGCGAGCTGGTCAGGCCGCCGCTGTAGATCGGGATAGTCAACTGCAAGCCGATGGTCCGGCGCGAGGCGTCGCCATGATAGTCCGGGCCGAAAGCGTTGGGGTTGCTGGCGCCGAGGGCATCGTTGTCACCCTTTTGGTATTGCGCCACCGCATCAAGGGTTGGAGCATGCCCGGCCTTGCGTTGCTTGAGGGTTTCTTCGGCGGCGGTGACGGCGTAGTTGCTGGCGAGGAGGTTGAGGTTCTGGCGACCTGCCGTTTCGACCCAGCTTTTGGCGTCGTTCGGTGCCGGCGGCAGCACCGGCAACGTGTGGACAATGCCCTGGATCGAGTTGTACTGACGGTTTGTCAGGGTAATCAACGCTTCGAAAGCATCATCCACCTGGCGCTGGGCGACAATGCGATTGGCGCGCGCCGTGTCATAGCTGGCCTGGGATTGCAGTACGTCAGTCTTATCCGACAGACCCACGTCGAAACGTTCGTTGGATTGGTCCAATTGGCGCTTGAACGCTGCTTCTTCTGCTTTGGTCGTCGCCAGATTGTCCTGGGCTCGCAGCACACTGAAGTAGCTTTCGGCGCTTTGCAGGATCAAGTTCTGTTCGGTGGCTGAGAGTTGCAGCGCGGCCTGTTCGTTGACGGCTTCAGCGGCTTGCAATTGAAACCAGCGGTCGGCACGGAATATCGGTTGGCTCAAGGTCGCGCGCCAGGAATGAGCGTCACGGTCGATCTTGGCGGCGGGTTGATCAAATTCATTGCGCACATTATTGGAATCGGCGCCAGCCGACAGGTTAGGCAGCAGCCCGGCGCGGGCCTGGGGCACCACTTCCTTTTGTGCGCCATATTGAGCACGGGCGGCGGCCAAGTCGGCGTTGTTGTCTACAGCTTCTTGGTAGACGCTGACCAAGTCGGTTTTGGTCGACAGGGGCGCTTCAGCTGCCCAGACCATTCCGTTGGTTGCACAAGACACGGCGAGCGCCAGTGAAAGTTTGCGCAGCATGGGCAATCCCTAGATTGAATATTACGATTATAATTTGGTGCTCAAAGCTAAGACGAGTAATCCCTAGCGTCAAGCCTTGAGGCAGTTGCCGAGTGTAGTAGCGCTGTCACTGCACAACAATCCTGTAATTGCGCCATTCATCACGCTGAATGCTCGGGTGTTGGCAATTTGCCCACGGCATGGTCTAGACTGGCTGCGTTCTTGTCGGGGTGCCTTGTTGGAAGGCTGAGATCGGTAAATACCGGATCCCGTTGAACCTGATCAGGTTAGCGCCTGCGTAGGGAACAAGATTTCTCGTCACCCGGCGAGTCCTCTTGTGCTTCGTCCGGGATGTTGTTCGACAATCGAACAGCCCTCGTGCGCCAAGCACAGCACTGGTTTCAGTGCGTCCATCCGTCACAGGTTCGCTCCGACAAAAATCCACCGCCTGGATAAGTTGGAGAGCCCGTGATGAGCACAGAACAAAAAAGTACAAAACTGAAAAACACCGTGCACCTGAGTGAATCGGCCAAGGTCGACTCCGGCTCCGTGCAACCTTTTACCCGCTCGCAAAAAATTTACGTGCAGGGCACTCGCCCGGACATCCGCGTGCCGATGCGCGAAGTCAGCCTGGACGTGACCCCCACCGATTTCGGCGGTGAAATCAACGCGCCCGTCGTCGTCTACGACACCTCCGGCCCCTACACCGACCCTAACGTGATCATTGATGTGCGCAAAGGCCTGGGCGATGTACGTTCGCCGTGGATCGAAGTGCGTGGCGACACCGAGCGCCTGCCCGGCCTGAGCTCGCACTTCGGCCAACAGCGCCTCAGCGATGCCGAGTTGACCGCGCTGCGCTTCGCCCACGTGAAGAACCCGCGCCGCGCCAAGGCCGGCGCCAACGTCACGCAGATGCACTACGCGCGCAAAGGCATCATCACCGCTGAGATGGAATACGTCGCCATCCGCGAAAACATGAAGCTTGAAGAAGCCCGCGCCAGTGGCCTGCTCGACCAGCAACACGCCGGCTACAGCTTTGGCGCTAGCGTGCCGAAGATCATCACCCCCGAATTCGTGCGTGAAGAGATCGCCCGTGGCCGTGCAATTATCCCGGCCAACATCAACCACACCGAGCTGGAACCGATGATTATCGGCCGTAACTTCCTGGTGAAGATCAACGGCAACATCGGCAACAGCGCCCTGGGTTCGTCCATCGAAGAAGAAGTGGCGAAACTGACCTGGGGCATTCGCTGGGGCTCGGACACCGTGATGGACCTGTCCACCGGCAAGCACATCCACGAAACCCGCGAGTGGATCATCCGCAACTCGCCGGTGCCGATCGGTACCGTGCCGATTTACCAGGCCCTGGAAAAAGTCGGCGGCGCCGCCGAAGACCTGACCTGGGAGCTGTTCCGCGACACCCTGATCGAGCAGGCCGAGCAGGGCGTCGATTACTTCACCATTCACGCCGGCGTGTTGCTGCGCTACGTGCCGCTGACCGCCAAGCGCGTCACCGGCATTGTGTCCCGTGGCGGCTCGATCATGGCCAAGTGGTGCCTGGCGCACCACAAAGAGAACTTCACCTACACGCATTTCGACGAAATCTGCGAAATCATGAAGGCCTATGACGTCAGCTTCTCCCTTGGCGATGGCCTGCGTCCCGGTTCGATTGCCGACGCCAACGACGCCGCGCAATTCGGCGAGCTGGAAACCCTTGGCGAACTGACCAAGACCGCCTGGAAGCACGACGTGCAGACCATGATCGAAGGCCCTGGCCATGTGCCGATGCAGTTGATCAAGGAAAACATGGACAAGCAACTCGAGTGCTGCGACGAGGCGCCGTTCTACACCCTTGGCCCGCTGACCACTGACATCGCGCCGGGTTACGACCACATCACCTCCGGCATCGGTGCGGCGATGATCGGTTGGTTCGGTTGCGCGATGCTCTGCTATGTCACGCCCAAGGAGCACCTGGGGTTGCCAAACAAGGATGACGTGAAGACCGGGATCATCACCTACAAGATCGCTGCGCACGCGGCTGACCTCGCCAAAGGCCATCCAGGTGCGCAGATCCGCGATAACGCCTTGAGCAAGGCGCGCTTCGAGTTCCGCTGGGAAGACCAGTTCAACCTCGGCCTGGACCCGGACACCGCGCGTTCGTATCACGATGAAACGCTGCCGAAGGACTCGGCCAAGGTCGCGCATTTCTGCTCGATGTGCGGGCCGAAGTTCTGCTCGATGAAAATCACTCAGGAAGTGCGTGAGTACGCGGCCAACCAGCGCATTGAAGCGGTGGATGTCGATGTAGCCAAGGGGTTGGCGGAGCAGGCGGAGCGGTTCAAGCAGGAAGGCAGTCAGTTGTACAAGAAGGTCTGATCCAGAGGCGGCGGTGACTGTGCCGCCGCCATCGCGGGCAAGACCGGCTCCCACATTTGGAATGCATTCCAGTGTGGGTGCGACGATTCGACTTGCCCGCGATAGCGATCTCCCAAACAACAAAGTGTCCCTCAGAGATAACCCCCTTGAGCATTCAACCCAGCACCTACTCCCCGGACATCGCAGTCCCCGCTGACAAGCGCGTCTTCGGCGCCCGCGACCTGTTCTCCCTCTGGTTCTCCCTTGGCATCGGCCTGATGGTCCTGCAAACCGGCGCATTGCTTGCGCCTGGCCTGGGCTTGTCGGGCTCTTTGGTGGCGATCTTCCTCGGCACTTTGGTCGGTGTGCTGTTGCTGGCCGCCGTCGGCGTGATCGGCAGTGACACCGGCCTGTCCGCCATGGCCGCCCTCAAGCTCAGCCTCGGCACCAAAGGCGCCAGCCTACCGGCGCTGCTCAACCTGCTGCAACTGATCGGCTGGGGCTCGTTTGAAATCATTGTGATGCGCGACGCTGCCAGCCTGTTGGGCGCGCGGGCGTTCAGCGACGGCAGCCTGCTAGCCAGTCCTTTGTTATGGACCCTGTTTTTCGGCGGCTTGGCGACCCTGCTGGCCGTCAGCGGCCCACTGACTTTTGTGCGGCAAATCCTGCGCAAATGGGGCATTTGGCTGTTGCTTGCCGCCTGCGTGTGGCTCACCTGGAACCTGTTCGCCAAAGCCGACCTCGCTGCACTCTGGGCCCAGGCTGGAGACGGCTCGATGCCGTTTGCCGTGGGCTTCGATATCGCCATCGCCATGCCACTCTCATGGCTGGCGCTGATCGCCGATTACTCACGCTTCGGCAAACGCGCAAAAAGCGTGTTCGGCGGCACTGCGCTTGGATTCTTTATCGGTAATTTATGGCTGATGAGCCTGGGCGTGGCGTACACCCTGGCATTTGCGCCGAGCGGTGAAGTGAATGCGCTATTGCTGGCCTTGGCCGGGGCGGGCCTGGGCATTCCGCTTTTATTGATTCTGTTGGATGAGTCGGAAAACGCCTTTGCCGATATTCACTCGGCGGCAGTCTCCAGCGGGATATTGTTGCGCTTGAAGGTCGAGCACCTGGCATTGGCCATTGGCGTCATCTGCACCCTGATCGCCTGCTTTGCACCGTTGGCTCAGTACCAGAATTTCCTGCTATTGATCGGCTCGGTGTTTGCGCCGCTGTTTGGCGTGGTGCTGGTGGATCACTTTATCCTGCGCCGCCGTGGCCAGGGCGCAATCGCCAACCTGCGCTGGCCGGCGTTATTGGCTTGGCTGGGTGGCATCGCGACTTACCACCTGCTGGCCAATCTGTATCCGGACATCGGCGCGACCCTGCCGGCACTGGTGCTGGCAGGGCTGTTGCAGTTGATCCTGAGTCGGATCTTCAGCGGCGTGCGGGCACCAGCTCAGGCCTGAGGATGCCGTCCAGGCGCGAGTAGGGGATCTGCAGCTCGACATGGCCCAGGGCATAGGGGGCGATCGTGGTGGTCGGGTACTTGAGGATCACGCCACCATAGGTCAGCGCCACGTTCGGGGTCTTCTGGAAGGGGTAGGTTTTCACAAACTCCGGCTCCAGGCTCAGGCGGGTGCTGATCAGCCAGCTGTTGTGGGCCACCTGGGCCGCTTTCCAGAACGCGTCCTCCTTGCCCGGCAACAGCATGTCGGTCAGGGTCAGCACCTTTTGCTGCTGGCGCGAATAGTTGATGAACGCACGGCCTGGTTCGCCGTGGGTAGCACCCTGGTCCAGGTAGCTGGACAGCTCGATGATCACCAGACCGTCATGCTGCTCCCGTACCTTGGCCTGCAAATACATGCTATTGCGCGGTGCAGCGGTACGCAGGAACTGCTCGCTGTACGTCGCAAGGCTCGTCGGCAGCGGGTCGGTTTGGGTCATTTCCAGCAGGCGCTGTTCAATCAAAGCGTCCAGCTTGGGTTCCTTGGCAAAGTGCACGGTGTCGATATTCACCAGCGGGCAATCGGTGCTGGCGCAGCCCGGCTTGCTCTGCTCGGTAGCGTCGCGGGTGGCTTCCAGCGGTGTGCTAAAGCTCGGTTGGAACAGGCTTTGGCAGGCACCCAGGGTCAATGCGATGCAGGCCACGGAGGCGATTTTTAAAAGCGACATGGGTGTCCTTCGTCTAACGATAAGAGCGAAATTTGTGGAGCTTCGACTACCGGCAAGGCAGTCAGTTCGCCACTAAGCTAATCAGGGGGGCGTTCTCAATTAGTTTCCCCGCCGCGACGGGGAAACTAATTGAGAACGCTCCCCTGAGTTTGACGCTCGCCGTCTATCCCGGCAACTGGAAAGGGGCTGCACCAACCGGCGTGAGCGCGTTAGGATGGCGCGAATTGCACAGGCTAACGAGGAAGGATATGACGGACATTGCGAAATCGACGCCGAGCAAGATTGAAATTGTTCAGCGCGACAATGCTTTCAAGGGCTTCTACCAGCTCGACCGCCTGCAGCTGCGTCACGAGAAATTTGATGGTGGCATGAGCCGAGTGATCAATCGCGAGGTCTTTGTGCGCCATGATGCCGTGTGCGTATTGCCCTACGACCCGCAGCGCGACGAAGTGGTGTTGAACGAACAGTTTCGCGTCGGCGCCATGGGCCGTACCGGCAACCCCTGGCTGATCGAAATGGTCGCCGGCCTGATCGACAAGGACGAGCAACCGGAGGAGGTTGCACACCGCGAAGCCGAAGAGGAAGCTGGGCTGACGTTCTCTGCGTTGTGGCCGATCACCAAATATTTCCCTTCGCCCGGCGGCAGTACTGAATATGTGCACTTGTACCTGGGCCGTTGCGACAGCACCGGTGTAGGTGGCGTCCATGGATTGGAAGAAGAAGCTGAAGATATCCGCGTCACCGTATGGGCTTTCGAAGATGCCCTGCAAGCGGTGCGTGACGGCAAAATTTCCAACGCAGCCAGCATCATCGCCCTGCAATGGCTTGCGCTTAATCGCGCGGAAGTGAGGGGGTTATGGCAGTAAAGGCACGGGAACGTTATCGAGTCGACCTGATCGGGCTGCAAGCCGCCTGCGAGGCCAACTATGCGCGGCTGATGCGCTTGCTCCCCGACATGCGCCACGCCCCTGCGGCTCGGCGCATCGGCGTGACCCATGGCGACCAGATGCTTGGCGTGCTGGCCCTGGACGTCATCGTCAACTGCCCGTACACCACCACCCTGCGCGTGCGCCAGGAACACAGCCTGCCATGGCTGCCGGTGCCGCAGCTGGAAGTGCAGGTCTACCATGATGCGCGCATGGCCGAAGTGATCAGCGCCGAACATGCGCGACGCTTTCGCAGCATCTATCCTTACCCCAACGTGTTCATGCACCAGCCCGATGAGAAAGCACAGCTCAATGTGTTCCTCGGTGAATGGTTGAGCCACTGCCTGGCCCTGGGCCATGAGTTCGAAGCTGTGCGGTAGATGTGAACTGCGTCCGCTTCATGGGTTTCCTCTTTGTGTCCTGCCCCAGCATAATCACGCCAAACGTCCATTCCTGTGATTGCCTTGGGAGAGCGCCTTGCCGAGCGTATCCACTGTGAGTCCTGATGCGCCAGCCTTGCTGGTGCAACTGTCCGACAGCCATTTGTTTGCCGAGGCCGATGGCACGCTGCTGGGCATGAATACCCGTGAAAGCCTGCAACGGGTGATCGAGCTGGTGCAAACGCAGCAGCCCCGGATTGATTTGGTGTTGGCCACGGGGGATTTATCCCAGGACGGCACATTGCAGTCGTACCAGCAATTTCGCGACATGACCGCGCCCATCGGTGCCCCGGCCCGCTGGATTCCCGGTAATCACGACGAACCGCAGATCATGGCCGACGCCGCCATGCACAGCGACTTGCTGGAGCCGGTGGTCGATATCGGTAACTGGCGCGTTACCTTGCTGGATTCGGCGGTACCCGGTTCGGTACCGGGCTATCTGCAAGACCAGCAACTGCAATTGCTCGCCCAGGCCCTGAGCGAAGCGCCGAATCGGCATCATCTGGTGTGCTTTCACCATCATCCGGTGCCTATCGGTTGCGCCTGGATGGAGCCCATTGGCCTGCGCAATCCCGATGCTTTATTTGCCGTGCTCGACCGTTTTCCACAGGTACGGGCGGTGCTCTGGGGCCATGTGCACCAGGAGATCGACCGCGATCGCAACGGCGTGCGGCTGTTGGCGTCGCCGTCCACTTGCATCCAGTTCGCGCCGGGCAGCGAGGATTTCAAGGTCAGCGAGCAGGCGCCGGGGTATCGCTGGTTGCGCTTGCATGCCGACGGACGGTTGGAAACGGGGGTGGAGCGGGTCGAGGATTTTGCATTTACCGTGGATTACGGCAGCAACGGCTATTAAAAGCGGTAAACGCTGATCAAAATGTGGGAGCTGGCTTGCTCGCGAATGCGGTGTAACAGTCGACATCTGTATTTGCTGACCCAGCGCCTTCGCGAGCAAGCCCGCTCCCACATTGGTTCTGCAGCGGCTGGACGATAGGGGACTCACACACCACCCCGATCCCTGTAAACTGCGCCTCTTTGGCCACGTCACGGAGAGCCCGGCATGTCCGCTTCGATCCTGTATATCCACGGCTTCAACAGCGCGCCGGCGTCCAACAAGGCCAGCCAGTTGATCACCGTGATGGAGGCCATCGGCCTTTCCGGCCAGTTGCGGGTTCCGGCGCTGCATCACCATCCCCGTCAGGCGATTCCCCAGTTGGAAACCGCTATCGCTGAACTGGGGCGGCCACTGCTGGTCGGCAGCTCACTCGGCGGCTACTATGCAACCCATCTTGCCGAACGCCATGGCCTCAAGGCGCTGCTGGTGAACCCTGCGGTCAGCCCCCATCGGATGTTCGACGGTTATTTGGGCACCCAAAAGAACCTCTACACCGACGAAACCTGGGAACTGACCCACGACCACGTGACGGCGCTGGCGGAGCTGGAAGTCCCGGCGCCCCAGGACGCCGCGCGTTATCAGGTGTGGTTGCAGACCGGGGACGAAACCCTGGACTATCGCCTCGCCCAACAGTATTACCGGGCCTGTGCCTTGCGCATCCAGGCCGGTGGCGACCATGGTTACCAGGGGTTCGCCCAGCAATTACCGGCGCTGCTGAGCTTTGCCGGGATTGGCGCAGATCAGTATCAATCCTTCGACTTTGCAGCACTGTAAAGTCGCAGGTCATTTTTTAATCGAACGACTCACGACGAGACCCCATGGCCACTCCCAGCGCTAGCTCTTATAACGCCGACGCCATCGAAGTCCTCTCGGGCCTCGACCCGGTGCGCAAACGCCCCGGCATGTACACCGACACCAGTCGGCCGAACCACCTTGCCCAGGAAGTTATCGACAACAGCGTCGACGAAGCCTTGGCGGGGCACGCCAAGTCGGTGCACGTCATTCTCCACGCTGACCACTCCCTGGAAGTGTCCGACGATGGTCGCGGCATGCCGGTGGACATTCACCCTGAAGAAGGCGTGTCGGGCGTCGAGCTGATCCTCACCAAGCTGCATGCTGGCGGCAAGTTCTCCAACAAGAACTACCAATTCTCCGGTGGCCTGCACGGTGTGGGTATTTCGGTGGTCAACGCCCTGTCGAACCACGTCCGGGTCAAGGTCAAGCGCGACGGCAACGAGTACGAGATGACCTTCGCCGATGGCTACAAAGCCACCGACCTGCAGGTGATCGGCACCGTTGGCAAGCGCAACACCGGCACCAGCGTGTACTTCGCGCCGGACCCGAAATACTTTGATTCGCCGAAGTTCTCCATCAGCCGCCTCAAGCACGTACTTAAAGCCAAGGCTGTTCTGTGCCCAGGCCTGCTGGTGACCTTTGAAGACAAAGGCACCGGCGAGAAGGTCGAGTGGCACTACGAAGACGGCCTGCGCTCCTACTTGGAAGATTCCGTCAGCGATTTCGAGCGCCTGCCTAACGAGCCGTTCTGCGGCAGCCTGGCCGGTAATAAAGAAGCCGTCGACTGGGCGCTGCTGTGGCTGCCGGAAGGTGGCGACAGCGTGCAGGAAAGCTACGTCAACCTGATCCCGACGGCCCAGGGCGGTACCCACGTCAACGGTTTGCGCCAAGGCCTGCTGGATGCCATGCGCGAATTCTGCGAGTACCGCAGCCTGCTGCCACGCGGCGTGAAGCTGGCGCCGGAAGACGTGTGGGAGCGCATTGCGTTCGTACTGTCGATGAAGATGCAGGAGCCGCAATTCTCCGGCCAGACCAAAGAGCGTCTGTCATCCCGTGAGGCGGCAGCGTTTGTCTCCGGTGTGGTCAAGGATGCATTCAGCCTGTGGCTCAACGAGCACCCTGAGCTGGGCCTGGCCCTGGCGGAACTGGCGATCAACAACGCCGGCCGTCGTCTCAAGGCCAGTAAAAAGGTCGAGCGCAAGCGCGTCACGGCAGGCCCGGCACTGCCGGGCAAGCTGGCCGATTGCGCGGGGCAGGACCCGATGCGCTCCGAGCTGTTCCTGGTGGAAGGTGACTCCGCCGGTGGTTCCGCCAAGCAAGCGCGGGACAAGGAGTTCCAGGCGATCCTGCCGTTGCGCGGCAAGATCCTTAATACCTGGGAAGTCGATGGCAGCGAAGTCCTGGCCAGCCAGGAAGTGCATAACATCGCCGTGGCCATCGGTGTCGACCCGGGCGCGGCCGATATCAGCCAGCTGCGCTACGGCAAGATCTGCATCCTCGCCGACGCCGACTCCGACGGCTTGCACATCGCCACGTTGCTGTGCGCGCTGTTCGTCCAGCACTTCCGCCCGTTGGTGGATGCCGGCCACGTCTACGTCGCCATGCCGCCGCTGTACCGTATCGACTTGGGCAAGGAGATTTACTACGCCCTGGACGAAGCCGAGCGCGATGGCATCCTCGACCGCCTGGTGGCCGAGAAGAAGCGCGGCAAGCCGCAGGTCACGCGATTCAAAGGCCTGGGTGAAATGAACCCACCGCAACTGCGCGAAACCACCATGGACCCGAACACTCGGCGCCTGGTGCAGTTGACCCTGGAAGACTATGCCGCCACGTCCGAAATGATGGACATGCTGCTGGCGAAGAAGCGCGCGCCGGACCGCAAGTCCTGGCTGGAATCCAAAGGCAACCTGGCCGAGGTGCTGGGCTGATGCGCACAGGTTTCGCCCTGGCGATCCTGATGTTGAGCGGGCTGGCGGCCACCAAGGTGGTCGCCGCGCCCGTTGCAGAGCTCAAGCTTCTCTCCGAACACCCAGTGGACGGCATGCGCGGCGGTAACCTGTCGGGCCTGGCCATCTGCGGTCACGAGCTGTGGGCAGTTTCCGACCGCGATGACGACCAGATCTACCGCCTGGACATCAGCGCACCGACCTGGCAAGCCGAGGTTGTGAAGATCGACGTGCCACCGGTGCCGGAATCCGGGTTGCCGTGGGGGTTGCGTTCGCGCACCAAGGCCGCCTCGTTCATTCGTGGCGGCGACCTGGATTTTGAAGGCATTGCCTGCGATGCCGTGGGTAATCGTTACATTGTCAGTGAAGCCCATGCGGCGGTGCTGCAAGTGCCAGTGACGGGCGCGCCTGAGTGGTTGAAGATCGCGCCGGGCATGGTGCGTGAAGCGCGAGCCAGCGGCATGTTGTTGCACTTTAATGCGTTATTCGAGGGGTTGGCGATCAATCCCGAGGGCAATCAGGTTTGGCTGGCAGCCGAGCGTGAAAGACGCGGCCTGATTTCGATCAAGCGTCCGCAAAGCTTGTGGGACTGTGACGGCCCCTGTGTATTGTTGAGCCAGGCCGGCCAGGAAGTACAACCGGCGCAGTTCCCTAACGCCAAGGCGGTGTCCAAGGATTTCGCCGACCTGGCGCTGTTCAACGGCAAGCTGTTCACGCTGGAGCGCAATGCGTTCCAGATTTGCCGGCGTGATGCGGTCACGGCCAAGGTCGAGCGGTGCTGGTCGTTTGCCGACGAAACCCTGACGCCCGAGCGGCGTTATCCCCAGCCTTACGGCCTGGCTGAAGCCCTGGTGGTGGACGCAGAAGGTGCCTGGCTGGGCATCGACAACAATTTCGGCCCGCGTGCCGATGGTGAAAAGCGCCCCGTGGTCTATCGTTTCGCCGCCCCTGCCGGTGGTTGGAGCGCCCAGCCATGAACCGCTGTTTTTTTGAATTGACCCGGCGCAGCGGCAGTTCCGCTGCGCCTTACCCGACAATGATGAGGCCCGCATGAGTGACATCCTCGCAGACAGCTTAGATGGCGTAGAACGCCGGTCGCTGGCTGACTTCACCGAAAATGCCTACCTCAACTACTCCATGTACGTGATCATGGACCGTGCCTTGCCGCATATCGGCGACGGCCTGAAGCCCGTCCAACGGCGCATCATCTACGCCATGAGTGAGTTGGGCCTGGATGCCGATTCCAAGCACAAGAAGTCGGCGCGTACCGTCGGTGACGTGCTCGGTAAGTTCCACCCCCACGGCGATTCGGCGTGCTACGAAGCCATGGTGCTGATGGCCCAGCCGTTCAGCTACCGCTACACCCTGGTGGACGGCCAGGGTAACTGGGGTGCGCCGGATGATCCCAAGTCCTTTGCCGCCATGCGTTACACCGAGGCGCGCCTGTCGCGTTATTCGCAAGTGTTGCTCAGCGAGCTGGGCCAGGGCACTGCAGACTGGGGTCCGAACTTTGACGGTACCCTCGACGAACCGCTGGTGTTGCCGGCACGTTTGCCGAATATCCTGCTCAACGGCACCACCGGTATTGCGGTCGGCATGGCGACCGATGTGCCGCCGCACAACCTGCGCGAAGTTGCCACGGCCTGCGTGCGTTTGCTCGATGAGCCGAAAGCCACGGTCGAACAGCTCTGCGAGCATATCCAGGGCCCGGACTACCCGACCGAAGCGGAAATCATCACGCCGCGTGCCGACCTGCTGAAGATGTACGAAACCGGCAAAGGCTCGGTGCGCATGCGCGCCGTGTACCACATTGAAGACGGCGACATTATTGTCACCGCGCTGCCGCACCAGGTGTCGGGCGCCAAGGTGCTGGAGCAGATCGCCGCGTTGATGCAGGCGAAACCGTCGAAACTGCCGCAGGTTGCCGACCTGCGTGACGAGTCTGACCACGAAAACCCATGCCGCATCGTGATCATCCCGACCAATAGCCGGGTCGACCACGAAGTGCTGATGCAGCACCTGTTCGCCAGCACGGACCTGGAGTCGAGCTATCGGGTCAACGTCAACATCATTGGCCTGGATGGCAAGCCGCAGCTGAAAAACCTGCGCAATCTGCTGGTGGAATGGCTGGAATTCCGCGTCAACACTGTGCGCCGCCGCCTGCAATTCCGCCTGGATAAGGTCGAGCGCCGCCTGCACTTGTTGGACGGCTTGCTGATCGCCTACCTCAACCTGGATGAAGTGATCCACATCATCCGCACCGCCGAGCACCCGAAAGCCGAGTTGATCGCGCGTTTCGAGCTGAGCGAGATCCAGGCTGACTACATCCTCGACACCCGCTTGCGCCAGTTGGCGCGACTGGAAGAAATGAAGCTGCGCGACGAACAAGACGCGCTGCTCAAGGAACAAGCCAAGCTGCAAGCGCTGCTTGGCAGTGAAGCCAAGCTGAAGAAACTGGTGCGCAGCGAGCTGATCAAAGACGCCGAAACCTATGGCGACGACCGCCGTTCGCCGATCGTGCAACGCGCCGAAGCGAAGGCTCTGACAGAGACCGAGCTGCTGCCGAACGAGAAAATCACCGTCGTTCTGTCGGAAAAGGGTTGGGTTCGCTCTGCCAAGGGGCATGATATCGACGCCACTGGTTTGTCGTACAAGGCTGGCGACGGGTTCAAGACCGCTGCGGCCGGGCGTTCCAACCAGTTTGCGGTGTTTATCGATTCCACCGGGCGCAGTTATTCGGTGCCGGCCCACACCTTGCCATCCGCACGGGGGCAGGGCGAGCCGTTGACTGGGCGCCTTACACCGCCGCCTGGGGCGAATTTCGAGTGCGTGCTGCTGCCGGACGACGATGCGCTATACGTGATTGCGTCTGACGCGGGTTACGGTTTTGTGGTCAAGGGTGAAGACCTGCAGGCCAAGAACAAGGCGGGCAAGGCCCTGCTGAACCTGCCGAACAACGCCAAGGTGATCCTCCCGCGGCCGGTGGACGACCGCGAGAGCAACTGGCTGGCGTCGGTCACTACCGAAGGGCGCTTGCTGGTGTTCAAGATCAGCGACCTGCCGCAACTGGGTAAAGGCAAGGGCAACAAGATTATTGGTATCCCCGGCGAGCGGGTTGCCAGCCGCGAAGAGTACGTGACCGACATTGCTGTCATACCAGAAGGCTCCACGCTGGTGCTGCAAGCCGGTAAACGCACCCTGTCGCTGCGCCCTGACGACCTTGAACATTACAAGGGCGAGCGCGGTCGTCGTGGTAACAAATTGCCACGTGGCTTCCAGCGAGTGGATGCTTTATTGGTGGAAACGCCTGTTTAAGGCGGTTTAGAGCCCTCGATCTACGATTTAAAGCGTAGATCGACGCTTTGGCGCTGGAGTCATGGCGCATATTCACGGATGATATGGCCTTTCCAGCGCCGGCGTGGCCGAGCGTGTTTAGGTTATTTTTAGTATTACATTGTGGTTCGCCTTGTGGCAGCCACCTGGATGGGATGATGACTGCTCCACGCCTTCCTTTTATTTTCGTGCTCGCTGGCCTTTTGGGGTTGGCGGGTTGCAGCACACATCAGCCTGTGTCGCTGTACCAACTGGACAGCGGAAGTCCGGCTCAGCCAGCACAGAGCGCTGGCCTGGCCGTTTTGTTGGGGCCGGTGGTCGTAGCCGACTACCTGCAACGCGAAACACTGCTGCAACGTCAAAACGACGGCAGCCTGCGAGGTTCCACCGATGGTCGCTGGGCGGGCAGTTTGTCCTCCGACATCAGCCAATTGATGCTGCGCCAGGTGGCGGGGCATTTGGATAGCCAGCGTGTTGTACTCGCGCCTGCGCCCACCGGTTTTAGCCCGGATGTGCAGGTGTTGCTGACTATTACCCGGCTTGACTCTGGTACATCGCAACCGGCGATCCTCGATGCGCAATGGCGCTTGATCGACCGTCGTGGCCAGGTGCGCGATAACCGCATCGTGCATCTGCAGGAAGAACACGCCGGCACCACTGCGTCCCAGGTCCAGGCCCAGGGTGTGCTGCTGCAGCATCTGGCGCAGCAATTGTCGGTGGCGCTCAAGCCGTTGGCCAACCAGCCGCCGATCGCCGAGGCACCCCGCAAGCAAAGTGCCCCGGCACAGGCCAAACCGGCAGAGCCGCAGAAGCCGAAGATGCCGATGGCGGTGCCGATTCGTACAGATATGGAAGTGTTCAGGTTCTGATCTGAATCGCGCACAAACAAAAGGCCCGCTGACTCAGCGGGCCTTTTGTTTGTACACGATTTGACTGAGCGCGTTAGTTCTTGGTGCGGGTCTCGTGCATCCGCGCCAACTGCCGCTCCAGCATCGACGGATACGGCTCCATCAACCGCTCCACGCAGCTGGCGCCCTCTGGGCTGGCAATCGGGCGGATGCGTGCGCGTTGGCGGATCAGCGTGTCTTCGCTGATCTTGCGCTCCACCAGCAGCAAATTGCGGCTATGTTGCGATAAGGCCAAGGCGTCCTGGGCGATCTCGGTCAGCAACAGGTCGATCTGGCTCATGCCGAACAGGTCGTCGCCTACGGTCAGGCCCAGTTGCAATTGCAGGGTAATGCCGCTGTCAGCCACTTCGATTTGCAGGGCGTGGCCCAGGGCGCGCAGCAGTTCACCGCAGCAGATAGCGTTGGTCAGGTAGTCCTCGCCGCTGTCTTCGCTGTGGAACAACATCAGCGTGCTGCCATCGTTCAGGGTGTGCAGTTCGCTCTGGTACAGCGAAGCGGCCTGGTCGAGACAGTCACGGTAGCGTTCCAGCAATTCGGTCAGGCGCGCACGGGGCAGGCGACGCAGTTGGTCCTGCGCACCCAGTTGCACAGCCAGTACGGCGCTGTACTGGGGTTCCTTGCTCTTGATCGGGGCCGGTTTTGGCGCCATGGCCGGGGCGCTTGCCGAGGTGTCGCGCAGGTCGGCGAACGGGTCTTCGTCGTCCAGATCGTCTTCTTCAGCTTTGAACGCGCGGCGGGTGGCAGGCTTCAAGCCCGCTACCGGAGCGTCTTGCACTTCAAATTCGGGCTCGTCGTCGTAGTCCGTATCGTCGAACTCAGGCTCAGGTTCAACCTCACGCACTATCGGTTCCGGGGCGAAGCTGGCGTGCAGTTGGCGGGCCAGGTCGCCGATTTCATCCTGGCGATCAGTGGCCGGGGTGTTTTCATCGATGTCCCGCAGCCAGATGCGCAGTTGCATCAGCGGCGTAGAGATGTGCCGGCCCAGGCGCAGGCTCAACGCCAGGGCCAATGCCAGCAGGATCGCGCTGAGGATGCCCATGCTTTGCAGGCTGATGGTCATCGGCTGCTGGAATTGCTGCATGTCCAGGCTGATGCGCAGTTGGCCGGCCTTTACATCCTGAAACGTGATATTGCTCTGGTAGAGCCCTTCGGCTTCACCCAGCAGGCCGTTTTTCGGGCGTTGCCCCGCTTCGGCCATGATCCGGTTGTCCACGCTATAGATGGCCGCATGGGCCACCAGCGGGTTTTTGGTCAGGTTGTTGAGCAGCACGTTGAGGCTGAGGATGTCGTTGGACACCAGCAGCTCAGTCGCCGAGGTCGCGGTCTGGGTGGTCAGGCTCTCGCCCAGGGCGTCGGCTTGCTCGTGCATGGCCTGTTTGAACTGCAAACCCATCACGCAGGCGTAGATCACCAGGGCCAGGGCGACCAGGATCACGTTATGGCTGGCGATGCGTAATGCGATCGGTACACGGCGGTGGCGCAGTGCCCGGAAGATCAGCAGGAAGAAGTTATCGGGTTTTACTGGCGTGGGCCGGTTCACTTGCGCTCGGCTCTTGGTCCGTGAAGTTGACGCGCAGTATAGCGACAGCCCTAGGACCGGCAAAGCGCTGGCTGTGCCCGATGGTCACTGAAAGTGGGTAGAATGCGGTTTTTTTCCAGCCTGGGGGTGCGCCTTGCGCGAAATTGTCCTGATTAACATCACGGGGGAAGACCGCCCAGGTCTGACCGCAGCCATTACCGGTGTGCTGGCCCAGGGTGGTGTGAACATTCTCGACATCGGCCAAGCGGTCATCCACGACACCTTGTCGTTCGGCATTCTGGTTGAGATCCCGAGCACTGAACAGGCGTCATCGGTACTCAAGGACATCCTGTTTACGGCGTACAAGCTGGATCAACAGGTGCGTTTCACCCCAGTGTCCGAAGCCGATTACCAGCAGTGGGTGGCCGGCCAGGGCAAAAAGCGCCACATCGTGACCCTGTTGACCCGCAAGGTCACCGCTGAGCAATTGCAGCGTGTCAGCTCGATCACTGCGCAGTATGGTTTGAATATCGACCATATCGACCGTTTGTCGGGTCGCATGCCGCTGGACACGCCCGCTGACAAGGGCAAGGGCTGCATCGAGTTCTCCGTACGCGGTGAGCCAGCCGACCCGCAAGCTCTGCGCGCCGAGTTTCTCAGCGTGGCGCAGGAACTGAACGTGGATATCGCTTTCCAGGAAGACTCATTGTTCCGCCGCAACCGTCGCCTGGCGGTGTTCGACATGGATTCCACGCTGATCGAAGCCGAAGTTATCGACGAGTTGGCCAAGGCTGCTGGCGTCGGCGAGCAGGTGTCGGAAATTACCGAGCGCGCCATGGCCGGTGAACTCGACTTCCGCGCCAGCTTCAAGGAGCGCTTGGCGCTGCTCAAAGGTCTGGACGTCAGCGTGCTGGACTCCATCGGTGCGTCCCTGCGCCTGACCGAAGGCGCAGAAACCCTGTTCGCCGAACTCAAGCGCCTGGGCTACAAGACCGCCATCCTGTCGGGTGGCTTCACTTACTTCGCTAAGCAATTGCAGGCCAAGCTGGGCATCGACTACGTGTTCGCCAACGAGTTGGAAGTGGTGGATGGCAAGGTGACTGGCGTGGCCGTGGAGCCGATTGTCGACGCACAGCGCAAGGCAGATCTGCTGAAGGAGCTGGCTCACAAGGAAGGTTTGCGTCTGGAGCAGACCATTGCGGTGGGCGATGGGGCGAATGACTTGCCGATGCTGGCGATTGCCGGGTTAGGTGTGGCGTTCCGCGCCAAGCCGTTGGTGAAGCAGTCGGCGAAGCAGGCGATTTCGACCCTGGGGTTGGATGGGGTGTTGTATCTGCTGGGCTTCCGCGATCGCGACGGTCAGCTGTAACTGAATAAATGCGGTAGAAAATGTGGGAGCGGGTTTGCTCCCACATTGGGTTTTTTGTCAGACTTTAGGTGCAGCGATGCCTTGGCCCATCTGCACCGGCGTACCTGCCACCAGCTCTTGCGCCCACTTCACCTGATCCGGCCCAAACAGCACAATCGCCGTCGACCCCAGTTTGAAGCGGCCCAGCTCCGCACCTTTTTCCAGGTGGATCGGCGCGCGCGCAGCTTCGTCATAACGGAAGGTTTTCAGCTCACGCTTCGGCGGCGTCACTAAGCCGGCCCACACGGTTTCAATGGACGCCACAATCATCGCGCCCACCAGAACCACGGCCATCGGGCCGCGTTCGGTGTCGAAAATGCAGGCAACACGTTCGTTACGTGCAAACAGCTCTGGTACGTTTTCGGCGGTGGTCTGGTTCACCGAGAAGATACGGCCCGGGATGTAGACCATCTCGCGCAGGGTACCGGCCAGTGGCATGTGCACCCGGTGATAGTCCTTTGGCGACAGGTAGATGGTGGCGAAATCGCCGCCCATGAACGGCGCCGCTACAGCGGCATCGCCGCCCAGCAACTCCAGCACGCTGAAGCTGTGGCCCTTGGCCTGGAACACGCGGCCATGTTCGATCGGGCCGAGCTGGCTGACCGCGCCATCGGCTGGGCTCAACACCGCGCCTGGGGTTTGATCCAGTGGGCGCGCGCCGTCTTTCAGTGCGCGGGTGAAGAAGGCGTTGAAGTGCTCGTAGGCGGTCACGTCTTCAACCAGCGCCTGGGACATGTCCACTTGATAGCGCTTGGCGAACCAGGTGGTGAAGGCATTCTTGAACCAGCGCACGCGGCACTCGGCGATGCAGCCGGCCAGGCGCGATAGCAAGTGGTGTGGCAGCAAGTACTGGCTGAGGATAAACAACTGCTTTTTCATAACTGTCCTTAAACCTTAAATCTCGACGGGGGTGTCGGGGTGGTTACCCCATTCGCCCCAGGAACCGGCATAACCTTTGACTCGCGTATAACCGAGTGCCTTGGCCACCAGGTAGGTGAAGCCAGAGCGGTGGTGAGTCTGGCAGTGGGTGATGATTTCTTTATCTTTGGTCAGTCCGAGGCCTTCGAGGATCTGCGGCATGTCGCGGCGGATACGCAGATTGCGTGTCGGGTCCATGCCAGCAGTCCATTCAAAGTTCACGGCACCGGGGATGTGCCCGCCTTTGGCGGCGAGGACTTTTTCACCGGAATATTCCAGCGGGCCGCGTGCGTCCCATATGCCCAGGTCGGCAGCACCCAGGCGACTTTGCAGGTATTCACGGGTGGCGGTGGGGCCTTCGTGCAGCGTCAGGCTGACCGGGCCGTCGACCGGGGCGGGTACATCGGTGGAGACCGGGCGTTCCTCTTCCAGCCAGGCCAGAAGGCCACCATCCAGGTAGTGGTATTTCTGATGGCCGATCACGTCGAGCATCCAGATGAACCGCCCGGCCCAGCCGCCGCCTTCATCGTCGTAGACCACGTAGGTCGCGTCCGGGGTGTGGCCCAGTTCGCCGAACAGCTTCTCCAGGTCCGCCTTGTTGGGCAGCAGGCCGGGTGCCGGCGCCTGGCCCAATTGGGTACGCTTGGGGTCAACGAAATGCGCGCCGGGGATATGCCCTTCGGCGTAGCGGGCGGCACTGGTGAGGTCCACCAGAATCAGGTGTTCGGCATCCAGTTGACCGAGCAGGTCGCTGGGTTCGATCACCAGCGGCAAGCCAGAGAAGTCAGGCATGTGAGGTCTCCTGGGCACAAATGTAGGCGATATAAAGAGGGCGATTGTAGCGCAAGCATCAGGCGCTGCGGTTGGTAAAGCAGAGCAGGGCTTTCTCGATGCATTGGGCGGTTTTGCCGAAGGCCTGCACGGTGGTTTCCGAGAACGGTCCGCCGCCCTGGTCGGCCACCATCAGCATCACCACCTTGCCATTGCAGCTCAAGGAGCGCAGTAGCAGGTGTTCACCGGTAAACAGGCGGCGCAGGATCGGTGGCAGCAAGGCTGAGAACTGGGCGTGGTTTTCAGGGTTGAGACGCACCTGCGCGGACTTTTCCAGCAGGCGCTGCAGCAGTGTGCTGTTGACCACGTCCAGGCTCAGGTTAGCGGCGTCCTTTGGCAGGCCGTCGACCTGATGCACGCGCAAAGTACTCTGGGCGCGATCAGTCATCAGCAGCATGACCCGTTGCATGCCACTGGCCACCAGGGCCTCCTTGGCGCAGGTGGTCAGGTGCATCGCGTTGGCAAAACGGCTCGGCTCTACCAGCAGTTCTGTACAACGTTTACGCCAGACGGCCAGCGACTCGGCGGTAGGCGGCGGTGCCGGCAGCAGGCCGCGATGAATCTTCTGCACATGCCAGGGCCAGATCAGTGACAGCGCCGGGTGCCACAGGTCGGGCATCAGCGTGCTGCGGGCGCTGGTCACGGCTTGTTGATGGACGTGTTGCTGTAACTCGCCCAGGGGTTGCTGCAGGTATAGCGCAGTGAGGAGCTGCCAGCGCTCGGTGTGCGGGCAGGTCCAGGACTCTTGCGCCGACATCGCCAAGCCGTTGGCCAGCAACACGGTATTGGCCGGCTGGTTCAGCCAGCGGCGCAGGTTGGGTTCGGCGTCGAGCAATTGCTGATGGTGCAGCGGGTCATCTTCGCGGGCGATATGCAACGCCTTGACCAGCAAGCGCTGTTCGCTCAATAGCAGCTTGTAGCCTTGGGAGACCCAAATCGGCAGGTGCCAGGCTTCGGTCAGGCCGACGCACAGGTCCAGCAGGCGCACGCCGAACAATTCCTGCTCGACCTGACGGGCTGGCTGGCCTTTGTGGATAACCCGCAGCTCCCATTCTTCCAGGAGCTTGGGGTAGGCGACCGCCATCGGCCACAGCGGCGATAGAAACAGCAGGCTGCCCCAGTGAATGTCCTGCCACAGTCGTGCCAGGCGGCTGCCAAACAAGCCGTTGGCTTGCTGCGAAGCGTGCTGGCTTATCAACAACAGTTGGCGCAGCGCCACGGGAATCTCGTTGGCGGGCACCGAAGGCAGGCGCGCCAACAGTTCCTCGGCGCGCTTGAGGCCCAGGCGGTTGAGTGCCACTTCGAGGTTTTCCGCCGGTTCCGCCAGGCTGCCATGGGTGTGGCTGTTGGCTTCGCGCATCACGCTGAGCACGAGGGCCGGGCTGTCTTGCATCAGCTCGGCAATATCTCGTAATGAGCTGCGGCTGTCGCGGATGCCTTTGCACACGCGGTCGTGGCTGGCCTGGGGAACAGGCAGCAGCACATCGTCCAGGCGCTTGATCCAAGCGGCGAGAGAAGTAGGTTTTGCAGTTGGGACTGTCGTTTCATTAGCCATGATTGGGGCGCGATCATCACTTGCGGTCAACACGCCCGGAGCGGGCCGAACTGGCTTTTCGCCTTAACGGGCTATAGTCTGGCGCAGTTTTGCCGATAAGAGGAACAAGAGTTTTCAGTTCCCCCCCAATATGTCCATGAACCCGACGGCGCAAGTACTCATCTCCTATGGCTAAAATTATCGGCATCATCGTCGTCATCGCAAGTGTGCTAGGTGGCTACGTCCTGTCCCACGGTAAAATTGCTGCGCTGATCCAGCCCTTCGAAGTGCTGATCATCGGTGGTGCGGCGTTCGGCGCATTCTTGCAGGCGAACCCTGGCTACATGACCATGCACGTGGTCAAGAAATCCCTGAGCATGTTCGGTTCGCGCTTCACCCACACCTTCTACCTGGAGGTATTGGGGCTGGTCTACGAGATCCTCAACAAAAGCCGCCGCGAAGGCATGATGGCCATCGAGGCCGACATCGAAGACGCCTCGGCCAGTCCGATTTTCGCCAAGTACCCGGCCGTGCTCAAAGATGAGCGCATGACCGCCTACATCTGTGACTACCTGCGCATCATGTCCTCCGGCAACATGGCCCCCCATGAGTTGGAAGGCCTGTTCGACATGGAATTGTTCAGCCTTAAAGAAGAGCTGGAGCATCCCTCTCACGCGGTGACAGGCATCGCCGACGGCATGCCGGGTTTTGGTATTGTTGCGGCGGTACTCGGTATTGTTGTGACCATGGCCTCCCTGGGCGAAGGCGACCAGGCAGCCATCGGTATGCACGTGGGTGCGGCGCTGGTAGGTACCTTCTTCGGTATTCTCGCGGCCTACGGCTTCTTCGGCCCGCTGGCCACCTCGCTGGCCCATGACGCCAAGGAAGAAATCAACCTGTACGAATCGATCAAAGCCAGCCTGGTAGCCTCCGCTTCCGGCGTGCCGCCCTCGCTGGCGGTGGAGTTCGGTCGCAAGGTGCTGTACCCGAAACATCGCCCAAGCTTCGCCGAGCTGGAACAAGCGGTTCGCGGTCGCTAAGCCATGGAAAACAGCCAGCCGATAATCATCAAGCGCGTCAAGCGCTTCGCTGCGGGGCACCATGGCGGTGCCTGGAAAATCGCTTTCGCCGACTTTGCGACGGCGATGATGGCGTTCTTTCTGGTGCTGTGGCTGATGTCCACCGCCACCCCCGAACAAAAAATCGCCATCGCCGGCTACTTCAAAGACCCGATTGGTTTCTCGGAAAGCGGCACGCCTTTCGTGATCGACCTGGGCGGTTCCCCGCAGTTGGCGCCTGAGCGCACCATTAACCCAGAGGTCAAGACCGAAGCGCCGCAGGAAAAAATCCCGATCGAGCGCGACACTGTCGAATCCATGGCTGAGCAGGTCGAGCAGGAACGCCTTGGGCTGTTGCTTCAAGAGTTGCAGACCAAGGTTGAGGAAAACCCGCAACTGCTGAAATTCAAGGATCAGATTTCGTTCGAAATCACGCCTGAAGGCCTGCGCATCCAGATCATCGACGCGGCCAACCGGCCGATGTTCGACTCCGGCAGCGCGCGCCTGAAGCCGTACTTTGAAGACATCCTGCTGGCCATGGCCGACACCATCAAAACGGTGCCGAACAAGATCAGCATCAGCGGCCACACCGACGCCCAGCCGTATGCGGTCCAGGGCGACTTCGGCAACTGGGAACTCTCGGCCAATCGCGCCAACGCTGCACGCCGCGTGTTGGTGGCCGGCAGCTACCCGGACCCGCAAGTGGCACGCGTGGTGGGTTTTGCCTCCTCGCAGCTGTTTGATCATCAAGACCCGTTAAACCCGTCCAACCGCCGTATCGATATCGTGGTGCTGACCAAAAAGGCCCAGCGTGCGATTGAAGGTGATCAGCCGCCGGCGCCGCAACCCACCCCAGGCGCAGGTGCGCCGGGTGAAGTACCGGCCGACCCGAACGCCATACCGCCAGGGCAGGAGCCGTTGCCGGCGCATGAGCTGCGTCAGAAGCTGAATTTGTTTGATGATGGTGGCGTGAAGGATCCTACGGTGCCTGGTACGGGTTCGTAGATGTCCACATACAACAAGGCCGCGATGATCGCGGCCTTGTTGTATCTACCTTCGGGGAGCAGTTTAGTGAGTGCTCTGCGGCAGACTCGCAATAATCGACCGATAGCTGTTCATCCGCTGCTGCTGCACACGGCCATCTTCCAGCGCCTTGAGCAGCGCACAGCCTGGCTCGCGGTCGTGTTTGCAGTCGCGGAAGCGGCAGGTGCCGATCAGGTCATTGAATTCGATGAAGCCCGCTTCCACGTCGCTGCGGCTGACGTGGCCGAGGCCGAATTCACGGATGCCTGGGGAGTCGATCAGCTCACCGCCGCCGGGGAAGTGAAACAACCGCGCGGTGGTGGTGGTGTGGGTGCCCTGGCCGGACAGTTCCGACAGCGGGCCCACGCGGGTGTCGACTTCCGGCAACAGGCTGTTGACCAGCGAGGATTTACCCACGCCCGACTGGCCAACGAACACGCTGATGTGCCCGTCCAACTGCTGTTGCAGTTGTTCCATGCCGTTACCGTGATGCGCCGAGACTTCCAGCACCGGGTAACCCAGCGTGCGGTAGACCGCCAGCAGCGCATTTAGCGCCGGGGCATTCTGCTCGTCGATCAGGTCGAATTTGTTCAGCAGCAACAGCGGGCGAATGCCGGCATGTTCGGCTGCTACCAGATAGCGGTCGATCAGGTTGGCATGCGGCTCAGGTAACGGCGCGAACACGATCACGATCATATCGACGTTGGCCGCTACCGGCTTGAGTTGACCACGGCTGTCGGGGCGGCGCAGTTCGGTGTTGCGCGGCAACTGGGCGACGATCA
Organism: Pseudomonas sp. RA_5y_Pfl1_P24; assembly: GCF_963970945.1. Classification (NCBI taxonomy): domain Bacteria; kingdom Pseudomonadati; phylum Pseudomonadota; class Gammaproteobacteria; order Pseudomonadales; family Pseudomonadaceae; genus Pseudomonas; species Pseudomonas sp. RA_5y_Pfl1_P24. The sequence continues at coordinate 191,673 of NZ_CAXAOJ010000007.1, forward strand.
CGCCGATGCCCTGGTTGCCGGCACGCCAGACCACTTTGTCGCCGGTGACCAGCGCAGGCAGGTTGGCGCGCAGGTGGCAGCGGGAGACCGAGCCTGCGAGTTCGCCTTCCAGCGCCTCGACTTCGACCTGCACACCAAAGTGCGCGATCACCAGGCCCGTCTGTTCGGGCCCCAGGTCGCCGCCCTCGAGCGCTTCTACGGCGGAGGATTCACGTTTGGCGGCGCGTGCGGCGCGCTCACCTTGAATCTTTTCGATGCGCCAGTTTTGGCGTCGATTGAGCTGGCGTTTGGCCATTGGTGTTCCGTGTCGATAATGCAAAGGTTTAGGTGAAACGGTCGCGAGTCTAGCACGGCCCTGCCTGCTAAACTGCGCAGCTACGCCAAGGTGCCAAGAGAATCAAGCCATGCAAAACCCACAGAACCTGATTTGGATCGATCTGGAAATGACCGGTCTGAACCCCGACACTGACGTCATCATCGAGATGGCGACCATTGTCACCGACAGCAACCTCAACACCTTGGCCGAAGGTCCGGTGATCGCCATCCACCACAGCGATGCCGTATTGGCCACCATGGATGAGTGGAACACCCGCACTCACGGCAACTCTGGCCTGACCCAGCGCGTGCGCGACAGCCGCATCAGCATGGCCGAAGCCGAAGCTGAAACCATCGCCTTCCTGGAAAAATGGGTGCCGAAGGGCAAGTCGCCGATCTGCGGCAATAGCATCTGCCAGGATCGTCGCTTCCTCTACACGCACATGAAGGCGCTGGAGAGTTACTTCCACTACCGCAACCTGGATGTGTCGACGCTTAAAGAGCTGGCTGCGCGCTGGGCGCCGGAAGTCAAAGACAGCTTCCATAAAGGCAGCACCCACTTGGCGCTGGATGATATTCGCGAGTCGATTGCCGAGTTGCAGCATTACCGTCAGCATTTCATCAAGGCTTGAGTCTGTGGCGCCTGGTCCTGCGATAGGGTCGACTCGGTCTTTCGACTAGTGCCCCCTTTTGGTGCCACCACCAAATGATTAGACTGCCGGCCTAATCGCAAGGATCGCCACCATGCTGCTGATGCTCTACCTCATCGCCATCACCGCCGAAGCCATGACCGGTGCCCTGTCCGCCGGCCGGCGTGGCATGGATTGGTTTGGCGTGGTGCTGATCGCCTGTGTAACGGCGTTGGGCGGTGGCTCGGTGCGCGACGTGTTGCTAGGCCATTATCCGCTGACCTGGGTCAAGCACCCGGAATACCTGGTGCTGACCTCCATCGCGGCGTTAGTGACGATCTTTATTGCGCCGCTGATGCGCCACCTACGCTCGTTGTTCCTGGCGCTGGACGCCGTCGGCCTGGTGGCGTTCACGTTGATCGGTTGTATGACCGCCCTGGAAATGGGCCACGGCATGCTGGTCGCGTCGGTCAGCGGCGTGATTACAGGCGTGTTCGGTGGCATCCTGCGGGACATCTTCTGCAACGACATTCCGTTGATTTTCCGCCGCGAGTTGTACGCCAGCGTGTCGTTCCTCGCCGCCTGGTTTTACCTGCTGTGCCTTTATCTGGATCTGCCCAGCGAACAGGCAATACTCCTGACCCTGTTCAGCGGCTTTCTATTGCGCCTGCTGGCGATCCGTTTTCACTGGGAAATGCCCAAGTTCGTCTACAACGACGACGTGCACTAGCGGGTGGCGTGCTGGTTCAGCGCCCATTCCACATGCTCGCGCACCAGCTCCGACGGGTAGTCCCGCCGCGCCTTAAGGGCTTCCAGTACCGGAATGCTCGACGGCGCGTTGCCCAGGCCCACCGCGAGGTTGCGCAGCCAGCGCTCATAACCGGCGCGACGTAGCGGCGAGCCTTCGGTGCTGCTGAGGAATTTATCCTCGTCCCACATAAACAGCTCGGCCAGTTCTGCGTTATCCAGGTTGTGGCGTGGCTTGAAATCGCTTTCTGCGGTGGCGCGGGCGAAACGATTCCATGGGCAAACGATCTGACAGTCATCGCAGCCGAACACTCGGTTGCCGATCAATGGGCGCAAGTCTTCAGGAATGGCGCTTTTGAGCTCGATGGTCAGGTAGGAAATACAACGCCGCGCGTCCAGCACATAGGGGCCGACAAAGGCGTTGGTGGGGCAGATGTCCAGGCACGCGGTGCAGCGCCCGCAGTGTTCGGTGCTGTGAGGGGCGTCAACCGGTAGCGGCAGGTCGACAAACAGCTCACTCAGGAAGAAGTAGCTGCCGGCCTTGCGATTGAGCACCAGGGTGTTTTTGCCGATCCAGCCCAGGCCAGCTTGCTCGGCGATGGCTTTTTCCAGCACCGGCGCGCTGTCGACAAAGGCACGGAAACCGAAGGGGCCGATCTGCGCCTGGATGCGGTCAGCCAATTGCTGCACGCGCTTGCGAATCAGTTTGTGGTAGTCGCGGCCCAGGGCGTAGCGCGAGATGTAGGCTTTTTCTGGCTGGGCCAGCAGTTGAGCCATCTGCGTATCGCCTGGCAGGTAATCCATGCGCAGCGAGACGACGCGCAACGTGCCCGGCACCAACTCCTCGGGGTGGGAGCGTTTGCTGCCGTGGGCGCCCATGTATTCCATCTCGCCGTGGTAGCCCGCGTCGAGCCAGCGTTGCAGGTGCTGCTCATGCTCGGCCAGGTCCAGGCCGCTGATGCCGACTTGTTGAAAGCCCAGCTCGCGGCCCCAGTCTTTGATTGATTGGGCGAGGGCGGGCAGATCGGAGGTAATGGCGGGCATGAGACACGGGAAACCACAGGTTAGATAGGTATAATTCTGCCAGACATCGGAGCTTGAAGACGCATGCCGCAGACAAAACACGCAATAACCGACGTACAGACCCTGTTGCCCGGCCATTTGCCGCAACTGGCTGCGCGCTCCCCGGACGCCCATAAAGGTCAGTTCGGCCACCTGCTGGTCATTGGCGGTGACCGCGGCTTTGGCGGCGCTGCGCTGTTGAGCGCCGAAAGTGCCTTGCGCAGTGGCGCCGGCATGGTGTCCCTGGCAACGCGCCTGGAGCATGTGCCTGCTGCGTTGGCGCGTTTGCCGGAAGTCATGACCGTGGGGGTCAGCTCGGCTAATCAATTAATGGGCTTGCTGGAAAAGATCTCGGTCATCGTGATCGGGCCAGGGCTCGGAGACGCCTCCTGGGGCAAAAGCCTGCTTTCTGCTGCCGCAAACGCTAAGCAGCCGCAGGTCTGGGACGCCGACGCCTTGAATCAACTCGCCACCGGCACGGTGGCTCTGCCGGCCAACTGCGTGATCACCCCGCATCCAGGGGAGGCCGCGCGCTTGTTGGGCATTTCGACAGCCGAGGTCCAGGCCGATCGCCTTAAGGTGGCGCGCGCGTTGAGCCAGACATTCAACGCAGTGACTATCCTCAAGGGTGCTGGCAGTTTGATTGCCAGCCCAGACGGACGTGTTTCGCGATGTGATCAAGGCCACCCGGCGATGGCAACGGCAGGGCTCGGCGATGTGTTGGCCGGCCTGGTGGGCGCACTGCTGGCCCAGGGCATTCATGCCTATGAAGCAAGCTGCCTGGCCGTCTGGTTGCACGCCACGGCGGGGGACCGTCAGGGTACTTTTGGACGAGGGCTGGCTGCGAGCGATCTGATACCCGCCATTCGTCAATTGTTGGAGGAACAGTCGCCGTGCCTGAAGTAATTCTTTTCCTGGCCGATGAAGACGCCATGGTTGCCTTCGGTCAGCGCATCGCCCAGGTCACGGCCGGTGCCGGGCTGATCTTCCTTGAAGGTGACTTGGGGGCGGGCAAGACCACGTTGTCGCGGGGGATTATTCGCGGTTTGGGTCATGCGGGGGCGGTGAAGAGTCCGACGTTCACCCTGGTCGAGCCCTATGAGATCGGTGCAGTACGCGCCTTCCACTTCGACCTCTATCGCCTGGTAGACCCCGAAGAGCTGGAGTACATGGGCATCCGTGATTACTTCGATGAAGATGCGTTGTGCCTCATTGAGTGGCCAGATAAAGGCACAGGCTTTTTGCCAAAGCCGGACCTGACCATTACCATTACGCCGCATGAGCACGGACGTCAGTTGAAGTTGTTGCCCCAGAGCGCGCGCGGCCAGTCGTGGTGCGCCGCTTTGGCATTGGAATTCAAATAATTGGTGGGGTTAGGTATGCGCTTTCGCGCGTTGGTTGCTGTCGTGGGGGTGTTGCTTGCGGCAATGACTGTCAATGCTCTGGCTGCTTCACAGGTGAAAAGTGTTCGCCTGTGGCGAGCGCCGGATAACACGCGACTGGTGTTCGACCTGTCTGGCCCGGTCCAGCACAGCGTCTTTACTCTCACGTCTCCTGATCGCCTGGTGATCGACATCAACGGCGCGACCCTGGCCGCGCCGTTGAAGGTATCCACTGCCAACACCCCGATTACCTCTATACGCTCGGCCCAGCGCACGCCCACTGACCTGCGCGTGGTGATCGACCTGAAAAAGGTTGTAACGCCGAAAAGCTTCTCGCTGACGCCAAACGCCCAATATGGCAACCGGCTGGTGGTCGACCTGTTCGATAACGCCGCCGATGCCGCGCCGCCGCCGGCCCCAACGCCAAGCGTGGCAACGGTGCCGGCAGTCCCGGTGAGTCCGTCGCAACCCCAGGTCAAACTGCCACCGCCGCCACCGGCCCCGGCAGGCAAGCGCGACATTATTGTAGTGATCGACGCCGGCCACGGCGGTGAAGACCCAGGTGCTTCCGGTTCGCGCGGCCAGCACGAGAAAGACGTGGTATTGGCCATCGCCCGTGAGCTGCAGCGCCAGGTCAATGGCATGAAAGGCTACCGCGCCGAGCTGACCCGTACCGGCGACTACTTCATTCCGTTACGCGGCCGAACTGAAATCGCCCGTAAGAAAGGCGCCGACCTGTTTGTGTCGATTCACGCCGACGCCGCGCCCTCGAGCGCTGCATTCGGTGCTTCGGTGTTTGCCCTGTCGGATCGCGGCGCTACGTCCGAGACCGCGCGTTGGTTGGCCGACAGTGAAAACCGTTCCGACTTGATCGGCGGCGCCGGCAACGTGTCCCTCGATGACAAGGACAAAATGCTCGCGGGGGTGCTGCTCGACCTGTCGATGACGGCTTCGCTGACCTCCAGCTTGAACGTCGGCCAGAAGGTCTTGAGCAATATCGGTCGAGTCACTTCGCTGCACAAGCATCGTGTGGAGCAAGCAGGATTTATGGTGTTGAAGTCGCCGGACATCCCGTCGATCCTGGTAGAAACCGGGTTCATCTCCAATGCCAAGGAAGCCTCGAAGCTGGCCAGCGCCAGCCACCAGCAGGCCCTGTCGCGCTCCATCAGCGCCGGTATTCGCCAGTTCTTCCAGCAGAACCCACCGCCGGGCACTTACATCGCCTGGCTGCGTGACTCGGGGAAAATCGCCCAAGGCCCGCGTGACCATCGCGTGCAGCCGGGCGATACTCTGGCCATGCTGGCGGTGCGTTTTCAAGTGTCGGCCGCTACCTTGCGCAGTGCTAACAAACTGAAGACGGATGAGTTGAAAGTCGGCCAGGTGTTGACCATCCCTGGCACTGAATTGGCGGCGCAGTAATGAGTGAGTCCACCCTGAACAGCGGCTCGCGCATTGAGCTGCTGAGCCCGCGCCTTGCTAACCAGATCGCTGCGGGCGAGGTTGTTGAGCGCCCGGCGTCGGTGATCAAGGAGCTGCTGGAAAACAGTATCGACTCAGGTGCCAAGCGCATTGATGTCGATGTGGAGCAGGGCGGCGTCAAGCTGCTGCGCGTACGTGACGATGGCAGCGGCATCTCCTCCGATGACCTGCCGCTGGCCCTGGCCCGTCATGCCACCAGCAAGATTCGCGACCTGGAAGACCTTGAGCGCGTGATGAGCCTAGGCTTTCGCGGTGAGGCCCTGGCCTCGATCAGCTCCGTAGCGCGCCTGACCCTGACTTCGCGCACCCGTGACGCCGACCAAGCCTGGCAGGTGGAAACCGAAGGCCGCGACATGGCGCCTCGGGTTCAGCCGGCAGCCCATCCGGTCGGTACATCGGTAGAGGTGCGCGACCTGTTCTTCAATACCCCGGCGCGGCGCAAATTCCTCAAGGCCGAAAAAACCGAATTCGATCACCTGCAAGAAGTCATCAAGCGTCTGGCCCTGGCCCGTTTCGACGTGGCTTTCCACCTGCGCCACAACGGTAAGACCATCCTCAGCCTGCATGAAGCCCATGATGACGCCGCGCGCGCGCGCCGGGTGTCGGCGATTTGTGGCGCGGGTTTCCTGGAGCAGGCGCTGCCGATTGAAATCGAGCGTAATGGCCTGCGGCTTTGGGGCTGGGTCGGTTTGCCGACCTTCTCCCGCAGTCAGGCGGACTTGCAGTACTTCTTTGTGAACGGCCGCGCTGTGCGCGACAAGCTGGTGGCCCACGCGGTGCGTCAGGCTTACCGCGACGTGTTGTTCAATGGGCGGCACCCGACGTTCGTGCTGTTCTTCGAAGTCGACCCATCGGTGGTGGACGTCAATGTGCACCCGACCAAACACGAAGTGCGCTTCCGTGATGGGCGCATGGTGCATGACTTCCTCTACGGCACCTTGCACCGCACCTTGGGTGACGTGCGTCCGGATGATCAACTGTCGGCACCGATTGTGACGGCGATGGTCCGCCCGAGCGGCCCGGAAGCGGGTGAGTTCGGCCCTCAGGGCGAAATGAGCCTGGCGGCAAACCTGCTGCAATCGCCACAGCCGCAGCCGTCGTACACCACGCCGGGTTCTGGCTCGGGTGCGGGTTACCAGTACCAATACACGCCACGCCCGCAGTCGGCAGTGCCAGTGGCCGAGGCCCAGGCGGCATATCGCGAGTTTTTCGCGCCGCTGCCCGGGGCCGAGCCTGGCGCTGCTGTGGCCTTGCCGGAGGGTGGCGGTGATATTCCGCCGCTGGGTTATGCATTGGCGCAGCTCAAGGGCATCTACATTCTTTCGGAAAACGCCCACGGCCTGGTGCTGGTGGACATGCATGCCGCCCACGAGCGGATCATGTACGAGCGCCTGAAGATTGCCATGGCCAGCGAAGGCCTCAGCGGCCAGCCGTTGCTGGTGCCGGAATCCCTTGCGGTCAGCCAGCGTGAGGCAGATTGTGCCGAAGAGCACCATGCTGTGTTCCAGAAGCTTGGCTTTGAATTGCAACGACTGGGGCCGGAAACCCTGGCCATCCGCCAGATTCCCGCGTTACTCAAGCAGGCCGAGGCTAACCGTTTGGTCGCCGACGTACTGGCAGACCTGATGGAATACGGCACCAGCGACCGCATCCAGGCGCACATCAACGAACTGCTCGGCACCATGGCCTGCCACGGCGCCATCCGCGCCAACCGCCGCCTGGCCCTGCCGGAAATGAACGGCCTGCTGCGCGATATGGAGAACACCGAGCGCAGCGGTCAATGCAACCATGGCCGACCGACCTGGACCCAGATGGGACTGGACGATCTGGACAAACTGTTCTTGCGCGGCCGTTGATGAGTGCCTTGCCCCCCGCGATCTTCCTGATGGGCCCAACGGCCGCCGGCAAGACCGACCTGGCCATCGAGCTGACCAAGGTGCTGCCGTGCGAGCTGATCAGTGTCGACTCTGCCCTGGTTTACCGGGACATGGATATTGGCACCGCGAAGCCTTCCAAAGCGCTATTGGCTGAGTATCCGCATGGTTTGATCGATATCATTGATCCCTCCGAGAGCTACTCGGCGGCGGATTTCCGTACCGACGCCCTGGCGGCCATGGCCGAAATCACCGCACGCGGCAATATTCCGCTGCTGGTAGGTGGCACGATGCTCTATTACAAGGCTTTGCAGGAAGGCCTGGCGGACATGCCGCCCGCCGACGTCTTGGTGCGCGCCGAGCTTGAGGAAGAGGCTGTACGCCTTGGCTGGCAAGCCCTGCACGACCAGTTGGCGGTCGTGGACCCGGTATCTGCTGCACGCATCCACCCCAATGACCCCCAGCGCCTCACGCGTGCCTTGGAAGTCTGGCGTGTCAGCGGCCAGACCATGACTGAACATCGGCTGAAACAAAGTGCGCAAAGTGCTGACGCAGGCGCATCTGGACAGCCACAATTACCCTATACTGTGGCGAATCTGGCCATCGCTCCGGCAAATCGCCAGGTGCTGCATGATCGAATTGCACAAAGATTCACAATTATGTTGGAACAGGGGTTTGTCGACGAGGTCGTAGCACTGCGTTCCAGAGGTGACCTGCATCCAGGGTTGCCTTCGATACGTGCTGTGGGCTATCGCCAAGTCTGGGATCATCTGGATGGCAAGCTGACGTCAGCCGAAATGCAGGAGCGCGGCATCATTGCCACGCGCCAATTGGCGAAACGCCAGTTCACCTGGTTGCGCAGCTGGAGCGACTTGCACTGGCTGGACAGCCTGGACAGCGACAATCTGTCACGCGCCTTGAAATACTTGGGAACGGTCTCCATATTGAGCTGAGTCCTTGCAATAGCCGTCTATCCTTGGGGGTGTGACGGCCATAAGTTATCTATTTTCCGATTTTTTATTATTGATCCTTAAAGGAGTGCGGCACATGTCAAAAGGGCATTCGCTACAAGACCCTTACTTGAATACTTTACGTAAAGAGAAAGTGGGTGTTTCCATCTATCTGGTCAACGGTATCAAGCTTCAAGGCACGATCGAGTCGTTTGACCAGTTCGTGATCCTGCTGAAAAACACCGTCAGCCAGATGGTCTACAAGCACGCTATCTCGACAGTCGTCCCTGTTCGTCCAATCCGTCTGCCTAGCGCAGCAGGTGAAGATGCAGTTGACGCTGAGCCAGGTAACGCCTGATAGGAGTCTCCTTTGTTCTTTGAGCGCCACGGTGGTGGTGAGCGAGTAATCCTCGTTCACTTGGATGGACAGGACCCTGAGGCGCGCGAAGATCCGCAGGAGTTTCAGGAGTTGGCAAATTCGGCCGGCGCCGAGACCGTTGCGTTTTTTAACGTGCCGCGTCATCGGCCAACCGCCAAATACCTGATCGGCAGCGGCAAGGTCGAGGAGCTTCGCGACTTGGTCCACGCTGAAGAAGCTGATCTGGTGATCTTCAATCACGTCCTCACGCCCAGTCAGGAACGTAACCTCGAACGTGTTTTCGAGTGTCGCGTGATCGACCGTACCGGTCTGATTCTGGATATTTTCGCTCAGCGCGCCCGTACCCATGAAGGCAAGCTCCAGGTTGAACTGGCCCAGCTTGACCACATGAGTACCCGGCTGGTTCGCGGCTGGACTCACCTTGAGCGTCAAGGTGGCGGTATCGGCATGCGTGGCCCGGGTGAGACCCAGCTCGAAACCGACCGACGTCTGCTGCGGGTTCGCCTGCGCCAGATCAAGGGTCGCCTCGAGAAGGTGCGCAGCCAGCGCGAGCAATCGCGACGTGGCCGTTCCCGTGCGGATATCCCTACCGTGTCCCTGGTGGGCTATACCAACGCCGGCAAATCCACACTCTTCAATAACGTGACGAAATCGGACGTGTACGCGGCCGACCAACTGTTCGCGACCCTCGACCCGACCTTGCGCCGTCTGGATCTGGACGACCTGGGGCCGATTGTCCTGGCCGATACCGTGGGTTTCATTCGTCACCTGCCGCACAAGCTGGTCGAGGCATTTCGGTCTACGCTCGAAGAGTCGAGCAATTCCGACCTGCTGTTGCATGTGATTGATGCGGCTGAACCGGATCGCATGTTGCAGATTGAACAGGTGATGCTGGTGCTGGGCGAGATTGGTGCCCAGGACTTGCCGATCCTCGAGGTCTATAACAAACTCGATTTGCTTGAAGGGGTTGAGCCACAAATCCAGCGCGACGAGAACGGCAAGCCCCAGAGGGTCTGGCTATCGGCGCGTGATGGCAGTGGTCTTGAGTTGCTTGAACAAGCCATTGCCGAATTGCTCGGCGGCGATTTGTTCGTTGGCACCTTGCGCTTGCCGCAGCGTTTTGCTCGACTGCGTGCACAGTTTTTCGAATTGGGCGCGGTACAGAAAGAAGAACACGACGAAGAGGGGGTCAGCTTGCTGGCCGTTCGATTGCCGCGCTCGGAGCTGAATCGGCTGGTCAGCCGTGAAGGCGCTATACCGGCAGAGTTCATCGAACAACACACTTTGCAATAAAAGCCTCCCAAAGCGGTTGTGCCGCGGTGGCAGGCATTCTGTAGCATTGGTCGGCGCGCCGTGGGTGCGTCTTTGCTTTATCAGATGGAGAGCGCTATGGCTTGGAATGAGCCGGGTGGCAACTCGAATAATCAGGATCCTTGGGGTGGTAAACGCCGCAATAATGGCGACCGCAAAGGGCCACCAGATCTCGACGAGGCCTTCCGAAAGCTGCAGGAAAGCCTGAATGGGTTGTTCGGTGGTGGGAAAAAACGTGGTGGTGACGACGGCGGTCGCACAAGCAAGGGCGGTGGCTATGGCCTGCTTGGCCTGGGTCTTGTCGTGCTGGCGGCCGTATGGCTGTACAGCGCCGTTTACGTGGTGGACGAGCAGGAGCAAGCCGTGGTGCTGCGCTTCGGCAAGTACTACGAAACCGTCGGTCCGGGCCTGAACATCTACTTCCCGCCGATCGATAAGAAGTACATGGAGAATGTCACGCGTGAGCGTGCCTACACCAAGCAGGGCCAGATGCTGACCGAAGACGAGAACATCGTCGAAGTGCCGCTGACCGTGCAGTACAAGATCAGCAACCTGCAGGACTACGTGCTGAACGTTGACCAGCCGGAAATCAGCCTGCAACACGCAACTGAAAGCGCCCTGCGCCACGTGGTGGGTTCTACCGCCATGGACCAGGTGCTTACCGAAGGTCGTGAGTTGATGGCCAGCGAAATCAAGGAGCGCCTGCAACGGTTCCTCGATACCTATCGCACCGGTATTACCGTCACCCAGGTCAACGTACAGAACGCAGCCGCGCCGCGCGAAGTGCAGGAAGCCTTTGATGATGTGATCCGTGCCCGTGAAGACGAGCAGCGTTCGCGCAACCAGGCTGAAACCTACGCCAACGGCGTCGTGCCGGAAGCCCGTGGTCAGGCCCAGCGTATCCTTGAGGATGCCAATGGTTACCGCGACGAAGTGGTCTCCCGTGCCAAGGGTGAGGCGGATCGCTTTACCAAACTGGTCGCCGAGTACCGCAAGGCGCCGGAAGTTACGCGTGAGCGTCTGTACCTGGACACCATGCAGGAAGTCTTCAGCAACACCAGCAAGGTTCTCGTGACTGGCAGCAAAGGCGGGCAGAACAACCTGCTCTACCTGCCGCTGGACAAGATGATCGAAGGTGGTCGTAGCAGCACCGGCGCACCGTCCACCGGTTCCAATGCCGCTGCCAACGAAGCGAGCGCCCGTGCGGCCGCTGACTTGTCTCAACAGCAAACACGTACCAGGGAGAGTCGTTGATGAGCAATAAATCGCTGACCGCCCTGATTGTGGGCGTCGTCGTGGTCATCGCTGCCTGGAACTGCTTCTACATCGTGGCTCAGACCGAGCGTGCGGTGCTGCTGCAATTCGGTCGCGTGGTCCAGGCGGATGTCCAGCCGGGCTTGCATGTGAAAGTTCCCTACGTCAACCAGGTGCGTAAGTTTGACGCCCGCCTGATGACCCTGGATGCTCCGACACAGCGCTTCCTGACCCTGGAAAAGAAAGCCGTGATGGTTGACGCCTACGCCAAGTGGCGCGTCAAGGATGCCGAGCGCTTCTACACTGCGACCTCCGGCCTCAAGCAGATTGCTGACGAGCGTTTGTCGCGCCGTCTGGAGTCGGGCCTGCGTGACCAGTTTGGTAAGCGCACCCTGCACGAGGTGGTATCCGGTGAGCGTGATGCGCTGATGGCTGACATCACGCGTTCGCTGAACACGATGGCGGAAAAAGAGCTGGGCATCGAAGTGGTTGATGTTCGGGTCAAGGCTATCGACCTGCCGAAGGAAGTGAATCGCAGCGTGTTCGAGCGTATGAGCACCGAGCGTGAGCGTGAAGCCCGTGAGCACCGCGCCAAGGGTAACGAGTTGGCGGAAGGTATCCGTGCGGATGCCGATCGTCAGCGCCGTGTACTGTTGGCCGAAGCCTATCGCGAGTCTGAAGAGGCCCGTGGTGATGGTGATGCCCAAGCTGCTTCGATCTACGCCAAGGCCTACGGCCAGGACCAGGAGTTCTACGCGTTCTACCGTAGCCTGCGTGCCTACCGTGAAAGCTTCGCGAACAAAACCGACGTCATGGTGCTGGACCCAAGCAGCGACTTCTTCCGCTACCTGGAAAAGTCCAAGTAACCAGCCTGTGATTCTGTAGGTGTCACTCCCGTCGGGCGGCTAAAACGCCTGGCGGGGTGATCCTTTCAGAAAACGGGTGTATGATGCGGCAGCCGGGAAATTCCCGGCTTTTTTGCGTCTGCATGTTTGATTCGGCAGGCGTTACAGGTTTTTCGAGGAAAGTGCCCGACGAGGCCGGTGATAGGTCGTTCGTCACGTCGTTCTTGCGCGTGGTTTATGCAAGGGGCGGGTATTTTCTGCTCTACTCAAGGCTCGGCCGAGGGCTGGCCGCCCGGATCATAGGGGAATGGCGTAATGGCAACGGTAGACCGCTGGCTGCTGCCAGATGGCATCGAAGAAGTACTGCCACCGGAGGCTGCGCGCATTGAAGTAGCGCGTCGCCAGGTGTTGGATCTGTTCCAGAGCTGGGGTTACGAGTTTGTCGTGACCCCCCATATCGAGTACCTGGAATCCCTGCTGACCGGCGCGGGCCAGGACCTGGATCTGCGCACCTTCAAAGTCATCGACCCGCAATCGGGCCGGCAAATGGGCTTTCGTGCCGACATCACGCCGCAAGTGGCGCGCATTGATGCACACACCCTGCGTCGCGAAGGCCCTAGCCGCCTGTGCTATGCCGGCAGCGTGCTGCATGCGCAACCGCGTGCACTGTCGTCTTCGCGCAGCCCGATCCAATTGGGTGCCGAGTTGTACGGCGATGCCAGCCCGAGCAGCGACGTTGAGGTGATCAGCTTGATGCTGGCCATGCTGCAATTGGCTGAAGTACCTGATGTCCACATGGACTTGGGCCACGTGGGTATCTACCGTGGCCTGGCCCGCGCAGCCGGTTTGTCCGGTGAAGTGGAACAACAGTTGTTCGATGCCCTGCAACGCAAGGCCATCGATGAAGTGATTGCCCTGACCGCTGGCGTGCCTGCCGATCTGGCCGACATGCTGCGTGCGCTGGTGAACCTGTGCGGCGGCCGTGAAGTGCTGGTGGCTGCGCGTGAGCGCCTGGCCAATGCGCCGGCACCAGTACTGGCTGCGCTGGACGATGTGCTGGCGATTGCCGAGCAGTTGTCGGCACGGTTCCCGCAGCTGCCGCTGTATTTTGACCTGGGTGAGTTGCGCGGCTATCACTACCACACCGGTGTGGTGTTCGCGGTGTTTGTACCAGGCGTCGGCCAAGCCATCGCCCAAGGCGGTCGTTATGACGATATCGGCGCCGATTTTGGCCGTGCGCGTCCGGCCACCGGCTTTTCCACCGATTTGAAAACCCTGGTGACGCTGGGGCGTGCTGAGGTCGAGATGCCGTCTGGTGGCATCTGGATGCCCGACAGTACGGACGCAGCACTCTGGCAGCAGGTTTGCCAGTTGCGCAGTGAAGGTCAGCGCGTTGTCCAGGCCTTGCCTGGTCAGCCATTGGCCGCCGCCCGTGAAGCGGACTGCGACCGGCAATTGATTCTGCAGAACGGGCTTTGGCAAGTATCGCCACTGGCTTCTTGAGTTTTCCTGCCGGCCATCGCCGGCACCAAGTTTGCGCGAATGAGGACAAGTGTTATGGGTAAGAATGTCGTAGTCCTGGGCACCCAATGGGGTGATGAGGGCAAAGGCAAGATCGTTGATCTGCTGACCGAACATGCTGCCGCCGTAGTGCGCTACCAAGGTGGCCACAACGCTGGCCACACCCTGGTCATCGATGGCGAAAAAACCGTTTTGCACCTGATCCCGTCGGGAGTGCTGCGCGAAGGCGTGCAGTGCCTGATCGGCAACGGCGTGGTGGTTGCACCTGACGCCCTGTTGCGCGAGATCACCAAGCTGGAAGAGAAAGGCGTACCGGTGCGCGAGCGCCTGCGTATCAGCCCGTCCTGCCCGCTGATCCTGTCCTTCCACGTAGCGCTGGACCAGGCCCGTGAAAAGGCGCGTGGCGAGCTGAAGATCGGTACTACTGGTCGCGGCATCGGCCCTGCGTATGAAGACAAGGTGGCTCGTCGTGGCCTGCGTGTTGGCGACCTGCTGAACATGCCGCGCTTCGAAGACAAGCTGCGTGAACTGGTGGATTACCACAACTTCATGCTGGTGGGTTACTACAAAGAGGCGGCCATCGAGTTTGAAAAGACCTTGGCCGAGTGCAAGGAATACGCTGAGCTGCTCAAGCCGCTGATGCTGGACGTGACGGCTGAGTTGCACGACCTGCGTCGCGCTGGCAAGGACATCATGTTCGAAGGTGCCCAGGGTTCGTTGCTGGACATCGACCACGGTACCTACCCGTACGTGACCAGCTCCAACACCACCGCGGGCGGCGTTGCGACTGGCTCGGGCGTTGGTCCTATGTTCCTGGACTACATCCTGGGCATCACCAAGGCTTACACCACCCGTGTAGGCTCAGGTCCATTCCCGACTGAGTTGTTCGACGAAGTCGGTGCGCACCTGGCCAAACAAGGCCACGAGTTCGGCGCAACCACCGGCCGTGCTCGTCGGTGTGGCTGGTTCGACGCCGTTATCCTGCGTCGCGCTATCGATGTGAACAGCATCTCGGGGATCTGCCTGACCAAGCTGGACGTACTCGACGGCTTGGAAACCATCAATATCTGCATCGGCTATAAAGATGCAGAAGGCAAGGACGTTGCCCCGACTGACGCTGACAGCTACGTGGGCCTGCAGCCTGTGTACGAAGAAGTGCCGGGCTGGACCGAATCGACCGTGGGTGCCAAAACCCTGGAAGAGCTGCCAGCTAACGCTCGTGCCTACATCAAGCGTGTTGAAGAGCTGATCGGCGCACCCATCGACATTATTTCGACAGGTCCGGACCGCAACGAAACCATCGTTCTGCGTCACCCGTTCGCTTAATAAGCTGTTGATGTAAAAAGCAAAGGGCTCCTAATGGAGCCCTTTGTCGTTTCCGTCGCCTTAGCGGCACGACCTTTGCTTTGGTTCTCTCTTTCGCGGTGCTATCAAATTAATGGCACCCGTGGTCGAGGGATTCCCGATGTCTGCCGTTCTCTCATTGTTACAAAGCCGTCTGTTGCGGCCGGTGTTCGTTACCCTAGGTATCGCTCTTTTGGTGCAAGTGCTGGTAGCGGTTGCTCTCACACGCAGCACGGTCACGGCGCTGGAGGCTGATCTGGGCAATCGCCTGGGCATCGATAGCCAGAAACTGTCTGGCGAACTGGCGCAGGCTGGTAAAGAAGTCACGTCCAGTCTGGATAGCTTGTCTAGCAGCACCCGTCAGCGCCTGACAGCAGGGCTTTCGACCCGCCTGCAAGAAGAGCAGAAGCAGCTGCGTGCGACCCTGGAAAAAGACCTGCAAGACTCCGCCAATGACATGGCGCAACTACTGGCCTCTGTAGCGCCTCGCGCCATGTGGGACAGCGACGTGCCGACGTTGTCGGAGTTTGCGCGCCGTGCGCAGCGCAATCCCAACGTACTATTTGTAGTTTATGACGACGCCGCGGGTGAGCATTTGACCCGCTACCTGAATCGCGAGAATCCGATCAACCAGGCGCTGCTGGCCAAGGGAGTGGGTGATCGCGCATTGGATAAGGTGCTCGACGCGGCCAAGAACGACCCTTCCGTGTACTACGTCGAGGCGTCTATCAGCCCCAATGGGGTAGAAATTGGCAAAGTCCGTATGGGTGTTTCGACCGTGTCGGTTGAAGCCGACCTGCAGGCACTGGACAAGCGTTTCGCGGCGCTGATTGCCAGCGGCGATCAACTGGTCGGCGACAGCCTCAAAGGCGCGTCGGCTGATAGCGCGGCCGCCATGGGCGCCCGCCTGCAATCCGCGCAAGCCACGGCCACCCAGATGACCGCCAATACCACCAGCGCCGTTCAGGAGGCTGCTGGCACCTTACGCTGGCGCATCGGCATGGGGCTCGCGCTGGTCGGTTTTGGTGTATTGCTGCTGATCGCCATCGTGTTGGGGCGCCGTGTCGTCAACCGCTTGAAGCTGCTGATCGCAGCCATGGATGACCTGGCGGCGGGTGAGGGCGACCTCACCAAGCGTGTGCAGATCAGCAGCAAGGATGAAATCGGCGACATGGCCTCGGCGGTCAATCGCTTTGTGGATAAGTTGCAGCCTATCGTCCGCGAGGCGGGGGATGTGGCCCAGCGTACTGGCGTGGAAATCGGCGCCATGACCTTGCGCAATGCCGGTGCTGATGCGGCGGCGGGCTTGCAGCGTGATGAAGTGGCCGAGAGCTTGCGCGCGCTGTCGCAAATGGCAGACGAAGCGCAAGCCGAAAGCCATGCGATGCAGGCGGCGTTGCAGCAGGTGGTGGATATTCGCCAGGCCACGGATGAGAACTCGCGGACTTCGGCGCAGGTCGGCAGTTTGATCGAGGCGCTGGCGGGCCAGGTGCAGGCAGGCTCCCAAGTGATTGAGCGTCTGGCCCAGCAAAGCGAGCAGATCGAGGTGGTGCTGACCGTGATTCACGGCATCGCCGAGCAAACCAACCTGCTGGCGCTCAATGCGGCGATCGAAGCAGCCCGCGCGGGTGAGACCGGTCGCGGCTTTGCCGTGGTGGCAGACGAGGTGCGCGCGCTGGCGAGTAAAACCCAAAGCTCCACCGGTGATATCCAGGCGCATATCGTGGCGTTGCAGCAAGGCGCCCGTGAGGCGGTGGAAACCATCGGCAAGGCCGGACGCCAGGCCAATGAAGGTTTGCTGGTGCTGCGCGATAGCGTGCGCTTGCAGCAGACGATGCAGGCCTCGGTGGAGCAGGTGCATGCGGCGATTGGCTTGGCGACGCGCGCGGCTGAGCATCAGGCGCAGGGCGCGCATGCGGTGCGTGGTCGCGTTGAAGTGATCCATGCCCAGGCTGAGCGTGCTGCGCAGGCGGTGGTGGAGACGACGGCCAGTGGCAAGGTGCTGGATGGGTTGGCGGCGCAATTGAAGGCAAGCCTGGGACAGTTCCGGGCCTAGCGTCGCCTGTTCCGGCGTCATCGCGAGCAAGCCTGGCTCCCGCCTTGGAATGCATTCCAAATGTGGGTGTCGGGCTTGCCCGCGATAGCGGTCTCAGCGGCTCAGATACATCCGGGTCGTCAGCAGGTACACCGGCAACCCCGACACCAGAATCAACAACGCCGCATACGGCGCCGCCGCCGCAAACTCGACATTCGAAGTATGCGCCCACACCGCCGTCGCCAATGTATTCAACCCGGTCGGGCTCAGCAGCAACGTCGCCGTCAATTCCTTCATCGCATCCAGAAACACCAGCGCAAACGCTGCACCCAATGCCGGGAAAATAATGGGCAGCGTCACTCGGAAAAACGCACTGAACGACGACGCCCCCAGCGTACGTGCGGCCTCTTCCAGCTGCGGCGCGGCCTTGTTCAGTGCTGTACGAATCGGCGCCTGGGCCAGTGGCAAAAACAACAACGCATAAGCGATCAACAACAGTGCCGATGTCTGATACAGCGCCGGCACGTAATGCAGGGCGAAATACACCAGCGTCAGCGCAATCACCAGGCCGGGCAGGGCGTGCAGCAGATACGGCAGGCGCTCGGCCCAGATTGCCAGTTGGCCTTTGTAACGCACTACTAGCAGGCCCACTGGCACCGCCAATACTAAGCACAGCGCCGCACCGCCGAGAGAAAGTGCCAACGAAGACAACAACGCTTCACTGATCTTATCCACCGGGAATGCGGCGGAAGAGCCCACTGCCAACCAGTAACCTAGCATCCCCAGTGGTATGCCGCTGCCGATGATCGCCAGTACCAGGCAATACGCCTGGCCCAGCGGTGCCCACTTACCTAGTCGAACCTGCTCGGCGTGCCGCGCTGCGCCTTGGCCTATGCGCACATGTCGGCCCTTGCCGCGCACGCGCAACTCCAACCACAACAGCGTCAGGCACATCACCAGGAGCACTGCCGAGAGCATCGCGGCGTTGGCATTGCTGAATTCCAGTTCGAATTGCTGGTAGATCGCGGTGGTAAAGGTCTGCAGTCCGATAATCGACAGCGCGCCGAATTCCACCAGCATGTGCAGCGCGATCAACAGTGCCCCGGCCAGCAGCGATGGCCATAGCAAAGGCAATGTGACGCGCAAGAACACGCTCCAGCGATTCAGCCCCAGGGTGCGGGCCGACTCTTCCAGTGAGGGATCAAGGTTGCGCAGCGTCGCCGCCACTGGCAAAAACACCAGCGGGTATTTCGACAAGCTCATCACCAGGATCGCGCCGCCGAGCCCTTCGAAGTTGGCGCTCAGCGAGACCCAGGTAAAGCTGCTGACAAATGCCGGCACCGCAAACGGCAGGCATAAAATCACGCCCCATATGCGTCGCCCCGGCAGGTTGCTGCGCTCCAGCAGCCAGGCCAGCGACAGGCCGATCACGCCGCATGCCAGCGTCACGCCGACCATCAGCGCCAGGGTGTTGCGCAGCAGCCCGAACACGTACGGGCGCCACAGCAGGTGCACCGCTTCCGCCCAGCCGGCCTGCCAGGCCTTCAGCCCGACATACGCCAGCGGCAGCAGGCTCAGGCCAACCAGCAACAGCACGGGCAGTAACAGCCAGATAGAAGGGCGCTTGCGCTTTGGGCTGAACCCCCTGCGCGTGGCAGGGGCGGATAGCGATGGGTTCATCAGTTCAAGCCAACGTCACGTTCCAGTTCCAGGGCTTCTTCGGCGTTGCCCAAGTCGGCAGGGGTGACTTTCGGAGGTTGCAGCTCACTGAAAGGCTTGAGGCCGCGCTTGGATTCCATGCCTTTGCGCAGCGGGTACTCAGCCGAGGTGTTGGTGATCACGCGTTGGCCTTCTTCGCTGGCCATGAACGCCAACAGTTGCTGCGCTTCCTTGGGGTGCTTGCTGGATTTCAGCGCTGCAGCCGAAGACACGGTGATCAGGCCGCCGGCATCGCCATTGGTGAAGTAGTGCAACTGGGAGTCCAGGTTGGTTTTTTCTTTCTTCAGCGCGAACCAGTAGTAGTTGTTCACCAGCACAGTGGCCACTTCGCCGTTCTCCACGGCTTTGAGGGCGACCATATTATTGCTGTACACCTTGCCGAAGGCACGCAGGCCGGTCAGCCATTCTTCGGCGGCTTCGCGACCGTGCAACTTGATGATCGCCACGGCCTGCTCCTGGAATGCGCCACTGGTGGGCACGAAGCCAACCTTGCCTTGCCACTCGGGGCCGGCGAAATCCAACACCGATTTCGGCAGGTCTTTTTCAGCAATCAGTTTTGGGTTAAAGGCCACGACGCGGGTGCGTGCGGTCACGCCCATCCAGTCGCCATTGGCGCCGACATAATCCTTGGGCAATACGTCGAGGGTGCTCGCGTCGATTTTGGCCAGCAGGCCTTGTTCGCCGAGTTTGTTCAGTGGTGGCGATTCTTCGGTGTAGATCACGTCGGCAGGGGAGCGGTCACCCTCTTCGGCGACCTGGCTGGCCAGTTGGTTGCTGCTGCCTTTGCGTACGTTGACGTGAATGCCGGTCTTGGCTTCGAAGGCCTTGGCGAGTTCATCACCGACTTCTTTGTGCTGGCCGTTGTACAGGGTCAGGGAGACCTTGTCGGCGGAATAGGCAGTGGGCGCGAGCAGGGTCAGGCCGAGCAGAGTGATGGTCAGGCCACGCAGAAGGGATGTCTTGAGATGGGTATCGCGGATCATCATCCGGGTTGTTCCTCACTTGTATTCAACAAATACTTACAAGGATAAACGATAAAACTTCTCAAGTGCGGACGAGGGCGAAATCGCGGGGGAAGTTTCCACGCTAATGTTTTCAATCCCCGGAAACGAAAAAACCCGCTTTCGCGGGTTTGATCTGAATTTGGTGCCCAGGAGAAGACTCGAACTTCCACGACCTTGCGATCACCAGCACCTGAAGCTGGCGTGTCTACCAATTTCACCACCTGGGCATTATCAAGCAACGTTGCCGCTGTCGATGGGCGAACTATACGGCGGGGTTTTTGATCTGTAAACCCCTGATTCGAAAAAATAAATCGGGTTTTGCTTTAAAAATCAAAGACTTGAAACGAAAAAACCCGCTTTCGCGGGTTTGATCTGAATTTGGTGCCCAGGAGAAGACTCGAACTTCCACGACCTTGCGATCACCAGCACCTGAAGCTGGCGTGTCTACCAATTTCACCACCTGGGCAGCATCAACAACGTTGCCGTCGTCGATGGCGCGCACTATACGGAGTGGTATTTGTACTGTAAACCCCCGCTATCAAAAAAAACTGGAAAATATCACCGCCGGGCGTGCAAGCTGTATTTCGGAAGCTGTAAAGTGCTTTTAACGGCTTGTTCGTGCCTGAAATTTCCCGTTTCAATACGCGTATGCCAAACTAACCCGTATATAGACAAGGTGAAAACTCTCTAATGGCCGATTGGCAGTCCCTCGATCCCGAGGCCGCTCGTGAAGCGGAAAAATATGAAAACCCTATTCCTAGCCGTGAACTGATCCTGGCGCATCTCGCTGATCGGGGTTCGCCTGCTAGCCGTGAGCAACTGGTTGAAGAATTCGGTCTGACCACCGAAGACCAGCTCGAAGCCCTGCGCCGCCGTTTGCGTGCCATGGAGCGCGACGCTCAACTGATCTACACCCGCCGTGGCACCTACGCGCCTGTGGATAAGCTCGACCTGATCCTGGGTCGCATTGCCGGCCATCGTGACGGCTTCGGCTTCCTGATCCCGGACGACGGCAGTGACGACCTGTTCATGAGCCCGGCGCAAATGCGCCTGGTATTCGACGGCGACCGTGCCTTGGCCCGCGTTTCCGGCCTGGACCGTCGTGGTCGTCGTGAAGGTGTGATCGTTGAAGTGGTGTCCCGCGCCCACGAGTCCATTGTCGGTCGTTACTTCGAAGAAGGCGGTATCGGCTTTGTTGTGCCGGATAACCCGAAGGTCCAGCAAGAAGTGCTGATTACCCCGGGCCGCAATGGCGCTGCCAAGGTCGGTCAGTTCGTCGAGGTGAAAATCACCCACTGGCCAACTCCGCGCTTCCAGCCACAGGGCGATATCGTTGAAGTGGTCGGCAACTACATGGCGCCGGGCATGGAAATCGACGTTGCGCTGCGCACCTACGATATTCCTCACGTCTGGCCTGACGCTGTGCTGAAAGAAGCCGCCAAGCTCAAGCCGGTAGTTGAAGAAAAAGACAAAG
Organism: Pseudomonas sp. RA_5y_Pfl1_P24; assembly: GCF_963970945.1. Classification (NCBI taxonomy): domain Bacteria; kingdom Pseudomonadati; phylum Pseudomonadota; class Gammaproteobacteria; order Pseudomonadales; family Pseudomonadaceae; genus Pseudomonas; species Pseudomonas sp. RA_5y_Pfl1_P24. The sequence goes on from NZ_CAXAOJ010000007.1 coordinate 212,997, forward strand.
AAAAACGCATCGACTTGCGTCATCTGCCGTTCGTCACCATCGACGGCGAAGATGCCCGCGACTTCGACGATGCGGTTTACTGCGAAGCCAAGCCTGGCAAGCTGCGCCTGTTCTCGGGTGGCTGGAAGCTGTTTGTCGCCATTGCCGACGTGTCCAGCTACGTGAAAATCGGTTCGGCCCTGGACAGCGAAGCCCAGGTGCGCGGCAACTCGGTGTACTTCCCTGAGCGCGTGATCCCGATGCTGCCTGAGCAGCTGTCCAACGGTCTGTGCTCCCTGAACCCGAAAGTCGACCGTTTGGCCATGGTGTGCGAGATGACCATCTCGAAAACCGGCGAAATGACCGACTACCAGTTCTATGAAGCGGTGATCCACTCCCAGGCGCGCCTGACCTACAACAAGGTCAGCACCATCCTGGAAACGCCGAAAACCAGCGAAGCCAAGGCCCTGCGTACCGAGTACGCCGGCGTGGTTCCGCACCTCAAGCAGCTCTATGCGCTGTACAAGGTGTTGCTGGGTGCCCGTCACGTACGTGGCGCGATCGATTTTGAAACGCAGGAAACCCGAATTGTCTTCGGTTCCGAGCGCAAGATCGCCGCGATCACCCCGACCACGCGTAACGATGCTCACAAACTGATCGAGGAATGCATGCTGGCGGCCAACGTGGCCACTGCTGAATTCCTGAAAAAGCACGAAATTCCTGCGCTCTACCGGGTGCACGACGGTCCGCCGCCGGAGCGTCTGGAGAAGTTGCGTGCATTCCTCGGTGAGTTGGGCCTGTCCCTGCACAAAGGCAAAGATGGCCCATCGCCGAAGGATTACCAGGCGCTGCTCGCGAGCATCAAGGACCGTCCGGATTACCACGTGATCCAGACCGTGATGCTGCGTTCCCTGAGTCAAGCGGTGTACAGCGCTGATAACCAAGGCCACTTCGGCCTGAATTACGAAGCCTATACCCACTTCACCTCGCCAATTCGCCGTTACCCGGACCTGCTCACTCACCGTGCGATCCGTAGCGTGATCCATTCCAAGCAAAACACCCCGCACGTCAAGCGTGCCGGTGCGATGACCATTCCGAAGGCGCGGATCTATCCGTACGACGAAGCGGCGCTGGAACAGTTGGGCGAGCAATGCTCCATGAGCGAGCGCCGTGCAGACGAAGCCACTCGCGACGTAGTGAACTGGCTCAAGTGCGAGTTCATGAAGGATCGCGTGGGTGAGTCGTTCCCGGGTGTGATCACAGCGGTGACTGGCTTTGGTCTGTTCGTTGAACTGACCGATATCTACGTCGAGGGTCTGGTGCATGTCACCGCCTTGCCGGGTGACTACTACCACTTTGACCCTGTGCATCACCGCCTCGCGGGCGAGCGCACCGGTCGTAGCTTCCGTTTGGGTGACACGGTTGAAGTGCAGGTCATGCGCGTCGACCTTGACGAGCGCAAGATCGACTTCGGTATGCCTGAGAAGCCTGCCGAGGCGCCGGGCAGCCGTAAAAAACGTGGCAGCGAACCTACTGCGCCAGCCGGCAAAGGCAGGGGCACTTCCGCGAAAGCGGCAGCCGCCGAGCCTGCGCCAGCCAAGGCGGGTCGTCGCTCGTCTACCAAGGAAAAGGCTCCTGAGGCCTACCGCCCAAGCGACGCAGCGGCGAAAAACGCCGAATTGCGCAAAAGCCGCGAGTTGAAGCAGCAGTTGCTCAACGAAGCCAAAAGCGGTGGTAAAGCGGTGTCTGGGGGAAAGTCTCGCGGGGACGAAAACCCGTCGAGCAAGCCAAGTAAGCACCGTAAAGGCCCGCCCAAAGCGGGTTCGACCCCCGCGAAAAGCGGTGGGTCGCGCAAACCTAAGGCCAAGTCATGAGTCTGGAAAAAATCTACGGCGTGCATGCCGTAGAAGCACTGCTGCGTCACCACCCTAAGCGCGTCAAGCAAGTGTGGCTGGCAGAAGGTCGCAGCGAGCCACGCGTGCAAGCGCTGGTCGAACTGGCCACCCAAAACAAGGTGGCTATCGGTCAGGCTGAGCGTCGGGAAATGGACGTGTGGGTTGAGGGCGTTCACCAAGGCGTGGTTGCAGACGTCAGTCCGAGTCAGGTCTGGGGTGAAGCCATGCTCGACGAGCTGCTTGACCGTACCGAAGGTGCCCCGCTGTTGCTGGTGCTGGACGGCGTGACCGACCCGCATAACCTCGGCGCTTGCCTGCGTTCGGCGGATGCTGCCGGCGCGCTGGCAGTGATTGTGCCTAAAGACAAGTCGGCCACCCTGACGCCAGTCGTGCGTAAAGTGGCCTGCGGCGCGGCGGAAGTGATTCCGCTGGTGGCTGTGACCAACCTGGCGCGCACCCTGGAGAAACTCCAGCAGCGTGGCCTGTGGATCGTGGGTACGGCAGGCGAGGCTGAGGTCAGCATTTATGACCAAGACCTCACCGGCCCGACCATTTTGATCATGGGTGCCGAGGGTAAGGGCATGCGTCGCCTGACCCGTGAGCACTGCGATTACCTGGTGCATTTGCCGATGGCGGGTAGTGTCAGCAGTCTGAACGTGTCGGTTGCTACCGGCGTGTGCCTGTTTGAAGCCCAGCGCCAGCGTGGCGCCAAGGCCAAAACCAAGCCTAAGAAATAACCAAGCCTAAGAAATAACCAAGTCTGGCGCAGGTCGAAAATATGGGAGCAAGCAAGCCCGCTCCCATATCTGTTTTAGGGTGTTTGGAGGATTGTTCAAATAATCACCAATCACCTTGCGCCGTTCCTCCCCCTTCTCTACAATTGCGCCCCTTGCCTTCCTGGCGGGCACCGATGTGCCTCCCTTTGGCAAGATCCATAAGTGTCATTCACTCCTTGTCTGACCGTTTTTGAGCGGCAGGCTACAACCCGTAAGGAGCATTCATGCGTCATTACGAAATCATCTTTTTGGTCCACCCGGATCAAAGCGAGCAAGTCGGCGGCATGGTAGAGCGTTACACCAAGCTGATCGAAGAAGACGGCGGCAAAATCCACCGTCTGGAAGATTGGGGCCGTCGTCAACTGGCCTATGCAATCAACAATGTTCACAAGGCTCACTACGTGATGCTGAACGTTGAATGCACTGGCAAGGCCCTGGCCGAGCTGGAAGACAACTTCCGCTACAACGATGCAGTGATCCGTAACCTGGTCATCCGTCGCGAAGAAGCCGTTACCGGCCAATCCGAGATGCTCAAGGCTGAAGAAAACCGCAGTGAGCGCCGTGAGCGTCGCGACCGTCCTGAGCACGAAGGCGCTGATAGCGCTGATAGTGATGACAGCGACAACAGCGATAACGCTGACGAGTAATCCACGGACCTTTTAAGGAGCCTATCAAATGGCACGTTTCTTCCGTCGTCGTAAATTCTGCCGCTTCACCGCTGAAGACGTGAAAGAGATCGATTACAAAGATCTCAACACTCTGAAAGCCTACGTATCCGAGACCGGCAAAATCGTTCCAAGCCGTATCACCGGTACCAAAGCACGTTATCAGCGTCAGCTGGCCACCGCTATCAAGCGCGCCCGCTTCCTGGCCCTGCTGGCCTACACCGACAGCCACGGCCGCTGAGACCGGGCAGTCGACAAGTAGTAAGGGATTGAATGCATGCGCGCCTTAGCTGAGTTCATCATGCGCGGTCGTGTGCAGGCCACTCTGGTAGTGGCTGGATGTGCAGCATTGCCGTTGTTGTATTGGTTGGGTGCTGCCGCTGGATGCCTTGTGCTCCTGCGGCGCGGTTTGCAGGGCGCCGTTGGCGTCCTGGCCCTGGGAGTGTTGGCCGCCTTGATCTGGTGGCTGCAACTGGGCGAACCCAAGGTACTTCTGGTACTGCTGGGGTCGTCGAGCCTTGCGTTGGTGTTGCGCGCAAGTGAGTCCTGGGTCCGCACGCTGCTGGTCAGCGTGGCATTGGGGTTGGTGTTTTCGGTGTTGATTGACGCGGCTTTCCGCCCGCAAATCGAGGCGCTGTCGCAAGAGATCGTCAAGATCCTGCCGATGGCCCTCGGGGAACTCTACCAGCAGTTGTCGGTAGATGAGCGAGCGCGACTGGCAACACTGATTACACCGGCCCTGATCGGCCTGATGGCGGTAATGATGCAGATCGTCAGCTTGTTGAGCCTGATGCTTGGGCGATATTGGCAGGCGTTGTTGTACAACCCGGGTGGTTTTGGTCGCGAGTTTCGCAGTATCAGAATTCCCGTGGGCTCAGCGATGTTGCTGCTTGCACTCATGGTTATCGGACCGAACCTCGGTTCGCAGATGGCCTTGATGGTGCTGTTTTGCAGCGTACCGCTGATGTTCGCCGGACTGGCCCTGATTCACGGGCTGGTCGCGCAGAAGCGCCTGGCCAAGTTTTGGCTGGTGGGGTTGTACGTAACGATGTTGCTGTTCATGCAGCTGATCTATCCGTTACTCGTGGTTCTGGCCATTGTCGACGGCCTGATTGATTTTCGCGGTCGTCTGGCGCCGAAAGACGCCGATGACGCGAACGGTGAAGGTTAAAAGTTAGAGGATTTTCACATGCAACTGATCCTTCTGGAAAAAGTCGCCAACCTGGGCAACCTGGGCGACAAAGTGAACGTTAAGGCCGGCTACGGTCGTAACTACCTGCTGCCATACGGCAAAGCCACCGCTGCAACCGCTGCCAACCTGGCTGCGTTTGAAGAGCGTCGTGCTGAGCTGGAAAAAGCAGCAGCAGACAAAAAAGCTTCGGCCGAAACTCGCGCTGCCCAACTGGCTGAGCTGGAAGTGACTATCACTGCCACCGCCGGTGACGAAGGCAAGCTGTTCGGTTCGATCGGCACCCACGACATCGCTGATGCACTGACCGCCTCCGGCGTTGAAGTGCAGAAGAGCGAAGTTCGTCTGCCGAACGGCACCATCCGCAACGTAGGCGAATTCGACGTAGCCGTGCACCTGCACGCCGAAGTTGAAGCCACCGTACGCGTTGTCGTGGTAGCTGCTTAAGCAAGACCCAACTGGCTGGCACCTTGCGTGACAGCCGGTTAACATCGGGCACGATCCTGTTTACAGGTCGTGCCTTTTGTTTTTTTACACACCCCTAATTCCAAGTGGCCATGAACGATATTTCAGCTCCCGAGCAATACGATCTGCAAACCGCTGCCCTGAAGGTGCCGCCGCACTCCATCGAGGCCGAACAGGCCGTGCTCGGTGGTTTGATGCTGGACAACAACGCCTGGGAGCGCGTGCTGGATCAAGTCTCGGACGGTGACTTCTATCGCCATGACCACCGCTTGATCTTCCGCGCCATCGCCAAGCTGGCCGATCAGAACTCCCCCATCGACGTCGTGACCCTTGCCGAGCAGTTGGACAAGGAAGGTCAGACCTCACAGGTGGGCGGTCTCGGCTACCTGGGTGAGCTCGCAAAAAACACCCCGTCGGTCGCCAACATCAAGGCCTATGCGCAGATCGTCCGCGCGCGGGCAACGTTGCGTCAATTGATCGGCATTGCCACTGAAATCGCCGACAGTGCCTTCAACCCGGAAGGGCGTACAGCCGAGGAAATCCTCGACGAAGCCGAGCGGCAGATCTTCCAGATCGCCGAAGCGCGGCCGAAGACGGGCGGCCCGGTCAGCGTCAACGACCTGTTGACCAAAGCCATCGACCGTATCGATACCCTGTTTAACACCGACAACGCGATCACCGGCCTGTCCACCGGCTACACCGACCTCGATGGCATGACCAGCGGCCTGCAACCGTCTGACTTGATCATCGTTGCGGGGCGTCCGTCGATGGGTAAAACCACGTTCGCGATGAATCTGGTGGAAAACGCCGTTCTGCGCAGTGACAAGGCGGTGCTGGTTTACTCCCTGGAGATGCCAGGTGAATCGCTGATCATGCGGATGCTTTCATCCCTGGGCCGCATCGACCAGACCAAAGTACGTGCTGGTCGCCTGGAAGACGATGACTGGCCGCGCCTGACCTCGGCGGTCAATCTGCTCAACGACCGCAAGCTGTTCATTGATGACACGGCCGGTATCAGCCCTTCGGAAATGCGCGCGCGCACCCGACGCCTGGTGCGTGAGCATGGCGACATTGCCCTGATCATGATCGACTACCTGCAGTTGATGCAGATCCCCGGCTCCAGCGGTGACAGCCGAACCAACGAGATTTCCGAGATTTCTCGCTCGTTGAAAGCCCTGGCCAAAGAATTCAACTGCCCAGTGGTGGCGCTGTCCCAGCTCAACCGTTCCCTGGAACAACGGCCCAACAAGCGCCCGATCAACTCCGACTTGCGGGAATCCGGAGCGATCGAGCAGGATGCTGACGTGATCATGTTCGTGTACCGCGACGAGGTGTATCACCCGGAAACCGAGCACAAGGGCATCGCCGAGATCATCATCGGCAAGCAGCGTAACGGCCCGATCGGCACCACGCGCCTGGCGTTTATCGGTAAATACACCCGGTTCGAAAACCTTGCGCCAGGCAGTTACAACTTCGAAGACGAGTAAATGAACGCCTCCAATTCCGACTGCAAAGGTCGGAATTGGTCAAATTTTGTGCTATATTCCGCGCCCGCGATTTTTCATCTCAACACCGGTCACCGTCATGCAAACAGCCAAGCCGTTATTTGACTATCCCAAGTACTGGGCCGAATGTTTCGGTCCTGCGCCATTCCTGCCAATGAGCAGGGAGGAGATGGATCAGCTTGGCTGGGATTCCTGCGACATCATCATCGTCACCGGTGATGCCTACGTTGATCATCCGTCGTTCGGCATGGCGATCATTGGCCGGCTGCTGGAGTCTCAGGGCTTCCGCGTCGGGATCATTGCGCAGCCGAACTGGCAGTCCAAAGACGACTTCATGAAGCTTGGCGAGCCGAATCTGTTCTTTGGCGTCGCGGCCGGCAACATGGACTCGATGATCAACCGTTACACCGCCGACAAGAAGATCCGCTCCGACGACGCCTACACCCCCGGCGGCATGGCCGGCAAACGCCCGGACCGCGCCAGCCTGGTGTACAGCCAGCGTTGCAAGGAAGCCTACAAGAACGTGCCGATCGTGCTCGGTGGCATCGAAGCCTCCCTGCGCCGCATCGCTCACTACGACTACTGGCAGGATCGCGTTCGTAACTCGATCCTGATCGACGCCGCCGCAGACATCCTGTTGTACGGCAACGCCGAGCGGGCCATCGTCGAAGTTGCCCAGCGCCTGTCGTGGGGCCACAAGATCGAAGACATCACCGACGTGCGTGGCACTGCGTTCATTCGCCGTGACACCCCGGCTGGCTGGTACGAAGTGGACTCCACGCGTATCGACCGTCCGGGCAAGATCGACAAAATCATCAACCCGTACGTGAACACCCAGGACACCCAGGCTTGCGCCATTGAGCAGGAAAAAGGTCCGGTTGATGATCCGGACGAAGCCAAGGTTGTGCAGATCCTGGCCAGCCCGCGCATGACCCGCGACAAAACCGTGATCCGCCTGCCGTCGGTGGAAAAAGTCCGTGGCGACGCAGTGCTCTACGCTCACGCCAACCGCGTGTTGCACCTGGAAACCAACCCAGGCAACGCCCGCGCGCTGGTGCAAAAACATGGTGAAGTGGATGTGTGGTTCAACCCGCCGCCCATTCCCATGACCACCGAAGAAATGGACTACGTGTTCGGCATGCCTTACGCACGTGTCCCGCACCCGGTGTACGGCAAGGAAAAGATTCCGGCCTACGACATGATCCGCTTCTCGGTGAACATCATGCGTGGCTGCTTTGGCGGCTGTACCTTCTGCTCGATCACCGAGCACGAAGGCCGCATCATCCAGAACCGTTCCGAGGAGTCGATCATTCGCGAGATCGAAGAGATCCGCGACAAGGTCCCGGGCTTTACCGGGGTGATCTCCGACCTCGGCGGCCCGACCGCGAACATGTACCGCATCGCCTGCAAGAGCCCGGAAATCGAATCCGCGTGCCGCAAGCCGTCGTGCGTATTCCCTGGTATTTGCCCGAACCTGAACACCGACCACTCGTCGTTGATCCAGCTGTACCGCAGCGCCCGTGCGTTGCCGGGTGTGAAGAAGATTCTGATCGCCTCCGGCCTGCGCTACGACCTCGCCGTCGAGTCGCCGGAGTACGTCAAGGAGCTGGTCACCCACCACGTCGGTGGCTACCTCAAGATCGCCCCGGAACACACCGAGGAAGGTCCGCTCAACCAGATGATGAAACCGGGCATTGGCAGCTATGACAAGTTCAAGCGCATGTTCGAGAAGTACACCAAGGAAGCCGGTAAAGAGCAGTACCTGATCCCGTACTTCATCGCTGCCCACCCCGGCACCACCGATGAAGACATGATGAACCTGGCCCTATGGCTCAAGGGCAACGGCTTCCGCGCCGATCAGGTGCAGGCGTTTTACCCGTCGCCGATGGCCACCGCCACCGCGATGTACCACTCGGGCAAGAACCCGCTGCGCAAGGTCACCTACAAGAGCGACGCGGTGACCATCGTCAAGAGCGAAGATCAGCGCCGTCTGCACAAGGCGTTCCTGCGCTACCACGACCCGAAAGGCTGGCCGATGCTACGTGAAGCGCTGACCCGCATGGGCCGCGCCGACCTGATCGGGCCGGGCAAGGAGCAACTGATCCCGCTGCATCAGCCGAGCACCGACAGCTACCAGAGCGCGCGTCGCAAGAACTCGACGCCGGCCGGCAGCCACAAGGTTGCGAAGGAAACCACCACCAAAATCCTCACCCAGCACACCGGGTTGCCACCGCGCGGCAGCGACGGCAGCAACCCGTGGGATAAACGTGAGCAAGCCAAGGCTGCGGCCATGGCGCGTAATAAGCAGGCGGCCAAAGAACGCACCGATGCGGCGAAGGGCAAAGGCAAGAAGCCTGCGCGCAAGCCGGTCGTGCCGCGTTGATCGCAGCCTGAATATGCAAAACGCCAGCCTCGTGCTGGCGTTTTGCTTTCTAGCGGGTGGGTAGGCTGTTTGTTAAGGTGGCGCGCATTAGATTGCTATCGCAGGCAAGTCACCTCCCACAGTGGACCGCCTTCCAATGTTGAAACCCGGTCAACTGTGTGCGGGCTTGCTCGCGAAGGCGTCAGTTCAGACACCACCTATTTCAAGGAAGATCACCCCATGGGGAACCCCCTGCTCGACATCGGCATGGACTTCAACCGCTCGCAATTCATGGCCCGCCAGCGCATTGAAAGCCAGATCAACCTGCCACGGCTGTTTGCGGCCATCGACGCTGACCCCGGCATCGTCGGCGCAGGTGTCGTGTATATCGACGCCGACTTCAATGTCGTGACCCTGCGCGAATTCAAGCCCATCTGCAGCATCAAGCCCAAGCGCATCATTCTTCGTGAAGCGCAGAAGTACATAGCCCCCGCACAGTTTGCCGATCAGGTGACCAATAATCCGCGTGAGTCTCGACTCGTGGGGGAGGCCGTCAATACGACCTTGTCTTGTGCCGGTGCGATTCTGGGCTGGATTGTGGTGTTCAGCGGCACTGTCGCCGTACCGTTCACGGGTGGCGCGAGCCTGGTAGTGGCGGGCCTCGGCGCCACCGCTGCGGCGGCCAGTACCGCGCAGTGCGTGGTTGGAGGCATGAGAACGTTCAACGAACTCAACGACCCGACCGCCAACGACGATATGGACAACGAGGAATGGTATCGCTATGCAATGCCGGTATTGGACGCGGCTTCGCTGTTGGGCGTCGGCGCCTCTTCCCTGACAACTGTTCGACTGTTGCAGGCTCGAAAAGCAACGACGGGTAGAAGCTGGTACGAGTTGTCCAAGGGCTTGACCCGGCAGCAACGTAAGGCGCTCACCAACGAGTTGCTAAGCCTGAAAGACCCACGCCTGAGCAATAAGCTGTTGAAGTTGCGCCAGCGCTCCGGTGAGTTGGTGAAGCGCTATTCGGCGACGCAGATCAATCACGCTACCGTTACGCAGATCAGGGATTCCCTCGGTGCCGCCATTGGTTTCACCGGGAGTGCCTTGTCCGGCAACATTCGAACCATTGCAGTAGGGTTATACGAGGAGCTTGAGTGATGGTGCGCCAAGTCTCGTTAAAAGCTTTTTTGGCTGAGTACTTCCCTGCGTTTATTTGCGCATTTTTCCTTGCCTGTTTTTCCCTATCCGCTGCCATTTCATTGGCATCGAGCACCTTTTTTCGCGGTGAACCAGAGCGAGCGCGTTATTCCTTTGTGGCGGCGGTTGTCTTGGGGCTGCTCTTGGCGTTCAGCCACTTCGTCATGATCAGGGGGAGAACCTGGGGCGTTTGGGCCATCGTCGCCTTCTACGTGGTGTGCTTTTTGATCGTATTACCGACCTATGGCTATCGGCCGCATATGGCTGCCTATGTCATAGGGTTACTGTTCCCAATGCTTGGACTGTTGTTGCTGAACAGTAAACGCCATCGGGAAATGCGCCGTCAGCTGCTGGAAATCCGCCACCTGCGCGAAGCCATGATCGCCAAGCACAAAGCCCGCTGACGGGGTAGATTCACCACCTAGACTCATACGCACGCCACACATCAGCGCATGCACCTTTGCACTGACGACGGCGCCGTTTAGAACTCGACGCCAGCCGGCAGCCACAAGGTCGCCAAGGAAACCACCACCCAGATCCTCACTCAGCACACCGGCCTGCCGCCACGTGGCAGCGACGGCCGCAACCCGGTCATGCCGCGTTGATCGCGGCCTGAACAAGCAAAACGCCAGCCTCGTGCTGGCGTTTTGCTTTCTAGCGGGTGGGTAGGCTGTTTGTTAAGGTGGCTCGCATTAGATTGCTATCGCAGGCAAGCCCGCTCCCACAATGGACCGCATTCCAATGTTGAAACCCGGTCAACTGTGTGAGCGGGCTTGCTCGCGAAGGCGTCAGTTCAGACACCACCTATTTCAAGGAAGATCACCCCTTGGGCAACCCCCTGCTCAGCATCGGCATGGACTCCAACCGCTCGCAATTCATGGCGCGCCAGCGCATCGAGAGCCAGATCAACCTGCCGCGCCTGTTTGCGGCCATCGACGCCGACCCAGGTATCGTTGGCGCCGGCGTCGTATACATCGACGCCGACTTCAACGTCATTACCCTGCGCGAATTCAGGCCCATCTGCAGCATCAAGCCCAAGCGCATCATTTTGCGTGAAGCGCAGAAGTACATTGCGCCAACGCAGTTTGCTCAACATGTCGTGAGCAATCCTCGAGAATCGAGACTGATTGGCGAAGCCGTGAATACCGGACTTTCCTGCTTGGGGGCGGTCATCAGTTGGGCTGCGATCGCCAGTGGAACCATTCTGGTGCCTTTCAGCGCTGGCGCCAGTTCCGTCATCGTTGTAGTGGGGTATGCGGCTGCCGGCGCGAGTACGCTTCAGTGCTTTAACGGCATTGCCCGAACAGCGCTGGAAGTCGCCAAACCTGAGGTCAAGGATTCGCTCGACAGTGAAGGCTGGTACCAGAATTCGTCCATCGTGCTGGACGCCGTATCACTGGCAGGCGTGGGCGCTTCGGCCCTGACGACGGTCAAGCTGGTCAGGGCCGCCAAAGCATCGACGGGCAAGAGCCTGCGTGATGTGCTTCGCGGTTTGAATCGCCAGGAAAGAGCCAAGCTGACGAAAGAGCTGCTGAGCATCAACCATCCCAGCTTGACCGCGAAGATGATCAAATTGAGGCAGGCGTCGGGCGAACTCACCAAGCGTTTCACCCCTACGCAGCTCAAGCACAGCACCACTACCCAGATCAAAGACGTCCTGGGCGCAAGCGTTGGGTTTGGCGGGAGTGCCTACTCCGGAAACGTCAACACCATCGCGATTGGACTCTACGAGGAGGTAAGCGAATGAGCGAATTGATGACGCTACGCGACTTTTTCAGGCAATACTTTCTGACGTTTATGGGCGGCGTATTTGCTGCGTGTTTTTCTTTGGCGTTGGCTGTGGCGCTGGCGTTCATCACCTATTTTCGTGATGCGCCCATTGCTCAAGTGGGGCTCAAGATCATGTCTGCCGGGGCGCTGCTCATTCTGTTGACGGTCCATAGCAACTTTATGATTTTGCGGGGCCGACCCTCCTGGGTGTGGGTAATGGTCGGTATCTACATCGCCTGTCTACTGTTTGTAGTTCCGATGGTTCAATTCCAGCCTCACAAAGTCCTTTATGGGTTGGCGCTGTTATTCCCATTGCTCGGATTATTGACACTTAACAGCAAGGTTCAACGAGAGATGCGCACGAAACTCGTGGGAATCCGTCGCATTCGGCAGGCGGTCCGATCAAGTAGTCGCATGTGAAGGAGTCGCCTTCGACAAATGGTTTCCTCGCCCGCTGTTTTCCCGTTCATAGGGACGATCAGATGGCGATCTTTTCCGATTCTCGCTTGGACTATGATGTGGTCGCCATCGCTGGCTTGCCTGCGATGAGGCCCGTTTGACCACCCTAACTTTCAAGGAAGAACACACATTCGCAACCCCCTGGCCGGCATCGGCATGGACTCCAATCGCTCCCAATTCATGGAGCGCCAGCGCATTGAAAGCCAGATCAACCTGCCGCGCCTGTTTGCGGCCATCGACGCCGACCCAGGTATCGTTGGCGCAGGCGTCGTGTATATTGACGCCGATTTCAACGTGATCACCCTGCGCGAGTTTCAGCCGATCTGCAGCATTGCCCCCAAGCGCATTATTTTGCGTGAGGCAAAGAAATACATCGCCCCGGCACAGTTTGCGCAACAGGTCCAGGACAACCCCCGCGAATCGCGCCTGGTGAGGGAGGCGATCAACACCTCTTTATCCTGTGCGGGCGCGATCATCGGTTGGATCGTCGTGCTCAGCGGCACCGTCGCTGTGCCTTTCACGGCGGGCGCCAGCAGTGTGATTACGGCCATCGGTTATACCGCTGCTACGGCTAGCACGCTCCAGTGTTTTGCCAGTGGCTATCGCGTCAGCAATGAGATCAGTGACCCCTCCAAAAATGACAAACTTGATAGCTCGCAGTGGTACCAGTACACAATGATCGCGCTGGATGCGGCGTCGTTGATCGGGGTCGGTGCATCGACGTTGACCACAATAAAACTGGTGCGGTTGAACCAGGCGACCACCGGCAAAAGTGTGCGGGACGTGTTGCGAGGATTAACCCGGCAAGAGCGCGCCAAGCTTACGAAAGAGCTGCTCAGCATCCAGGACCCGCGCATGAGCGCCAAACTACTCAAGTTGAAGCAACTGTCCCGCGAGGCGACCAAGCGTTTCACGCCCGCCCAGGTCAAGCATGCGACGGTGACCCAGATACAGGATGCATTGGGCGCTGCCATCGGTTTTACCGGCAGCGCAATTTCGGGCAATGTGCGCACCATTGCCGTTGGTCTGTATGAGGAAATGAGCGATGAATGAGCTACCGGGCATTCGTAGTTTTCTGACGCAGTATTTTCCGGTCTTCATGGGCGCGATTTTCGCGGCGGTGTTCAGCCTTGTGTTTGCGGTACCGCTGATTTTCGATAGTTATTTCCCACGCTTGCCGATGGACGACAACCTCAAGTATTCCTTCCTGGGCGGCCTCGCGCTGACGTGGTGCATCGTGCACTGCAATTTCATGATCGCACGCGGGCGACCGCAGTGGGTATGGCCGCTGGTGTCGCTGCTCGCACTTTGTGTGGTGGCGGTACTGCCCACTATCGCCTTTGGTCCGCATCCGCTGTCCTATGGATTAAGCCTGCTCTTCCCTCTGCTGGGGCTACTGCTACTCAACAGCAAACGCCACCGCGAAATGCGCCAGAAGCTGGTCGAAGTCCGCCGCCTTCGCCAGGCCATAATTGCCCAACACAAACACCGATGACTGGGTATATTCACCACCCATCCTCATGCACGCGCCACAAATATGTGCGTCACTTGCACCACGGTACCCCCACTGGCGCCGTTTTGGTGCTGTACTGCACCGGGTCCCACGATAAAGCGCAATGACGGCCGCTCTGGCATAAGTCTTGCGCGCTTTGTTTCCATGCCCTGGCTCGCAGGAGGCCGCCGTGTCGATTCATGTCGCGTTGCACCACGTTACGCATTACCGCTACGACCGCGCGGTCGAACTCGGCCCGCAGATTGTGCGTTTGCGCCCGGCGGCCCATAGCCGCACGCGGATTTTGTCCTACGCGCTGAAAGTGCTGCCCGAGCAGCATTTCATCAACTGGCAGCAAGACCCCCAGGGCAATTACCTGGCGCGGTTGGTGTTTCCGGAAAAGACCGATGAACTGCGCATCGAAGTCGACCTGGTCGCCGAGATGGCGGTGTTCAACCCGTTCGACTTTTTCCTTGAGCCTTACGCCGAAAAAATCCCTTTCAGCTACGCCGCCGATGAGCAGCGCGAGCTGGCGCCGTACCTGGAAACGCTGCCGCTGACGCCGAAGTTTGCCGCCTACCTGGCCGGCATCGACCGCACACCGTTGCCTGCCGTGGATTTTCTGGTCGGCCTCAACCAGCGTCTGGCGGCCGATATCGGCTACCTGATCCGCATGGAACCAGGCGTGCAAACGCCGGAATTCACCCTGGAAAACGCCTCCGGCTCCTGTCGCGATTCAGCGTGGCTGCTGGTGCAGTTGCTGCGCAACCTCGGCTTGGCAGCGCGGTTTGTGTCCGGCTATTTGATCCAGCTGACCGCCGACGTCAAAGCCCTCGATGGCCCGTCCGGTACTGAGGTGGACTTCACCGACCTGCATGCCTGGTGCGAAGTGTATTTGCCCGGCGCCGGTTGGATCGGCCTGGATGCCACCTCCGGGTTGTTTGCTGGTGAAGGTCACATACCGTTGGCCTGTAGTCCCGATCCCTCTTCAGCGGCACCGATCAGTGGTCTGGTGGAACCATGCGAGTGCGAATTCACCCACGAAATGTCCGTAGAGCGGATTTGGGAAGCCCCGCGCGTTACCAAGCCCTACACCGAAGAACAATGGCTGGCGATCCAGGCGCTTGGCCGGCAGATCGACGGCGACCTGCTCAAAGACGATGTACGCCTGACCATGGGCGGCGAGCCGACCTTCGTCTCGATCGACGACCCCGACGGCGCTGAGTGGAACACCGCCGCGCTCGGGCCGGACAAGCGTCGCCTGTCCGCCGAGCTGTTTCAGCGTATGCGCAAACACTACGCGCCCAAGGGGCTGGTGCACTTCGGGCAGGGTAAGTGGTACCCCGGCGAACAACTGCCGCGCTGGTCACTCAACTGCTACTGGCGCCGCGACGGCGTGCCGATCTGGCACAACAGCGCGTTGATTGCCGATGAACAAGAAGATTACGGCGCGGACGGCGTCATGGCCGGGCGCTTCCTGGCCAGTGTCGCCGAGCGCCTGAAGCTGCCGGCGCGCTTTGTGTTCTCGGCCTTCGAAGACAATTTCTATTACCTGTGGCGCGAAGGCGCGCTGCCGCAAAACGTCACCGCCCAAGACCCACGCCTGAGCGACGACCTGGAGCGCGAACGCCTGCGCAAAGTGTTCAGTCAGGGCCTGGATAAAGTCATCGGCCAAGTGCTGCCGCTGGCGCGTACGGCAGCGAATGATCGCTGGCAGAGTGGTCGTTGGTACCTGCGCGATAACCATTGCCGCCTGGTGCCGGGGGATTCGCCGCTGGGCTATCGCCTGCCGTTGGCCTCGCAGCCTTGGGTCACGGCGGCGGAATATCCGTTTGTGCATCCAACCGACCCCAACCAGGATCAGCCGACGCTGCCGACCACCACCCAGCTGCAAAGCCACGGCGAACCCGCCCCCAGCGATGAGCGCGTGCCAAAGGTCGACGAGTCTGCCGATTGGCTGACCCGAACCGCCCTGTGCGCTGAGGCTAGGGACGGGCGCCTTTATCTGTTCATGCCGCCGTTGGAGCGCGCCGAGGACTACCTGGAACTGGTGGCCGCCATCGAGGCGACCGCCGAAGAGCTGCATTGCCCGGTATTGCTGGAAGGCTACGAGCCGCCGGCTGATACACGCTTGAGCAACTTCCGCGTCACGCCGGACCCAGGTGTGATTGAGGTTAATGTGCAGCCGTCCGCCACGTGGGATGAGCTGGTAGAGCGCACCGAATTTCTCTACGAGGAAGCGCGGCAAACCCGCCTCACCACCGAGAAATTCATGATCGACGGGCGCCACACCGGCACCGGCGGCGGTAACCACTTTGTGCTCGGTGGCGCGACGCCCAAGGACTCACCCTTCCTGCGCCGGCCCGACCTGCTGCGCAGTCTGATCAGCTACTGGCATAACCATCCCTCCTTGTCCTACCTGTTTTCCGGGCTGTTTATCGGCCCGACCTCCCAGGCGCCACGGGTGGACGAGGCGCGCAACGACGCACTGTACGAACTGGAAATCGCCTTCGCGCAAATGCCGGAGCCCGGCGAAGAGTGCCCACCATGGTTGGTGGACCGCCTGCTGCGCAACCTGCTGATCGATGTGACGGGCAACACCCACCGCGCCGAATTCTGCATCGATAAACTCTACTCGCCGGATGGCGCCACCGGCCGCCTGGGCCTGCTGGAATTGCGTGCATTTGAGATGCCGCCCCATGCGCGCATGAGCCTGACCCAACAACTGCTGCTGCGCGCTTTGGTCGCGCGTTTCTGGCGTGAACCCTATGCCCCGCCGAAACTGGCGCGCTGGGGCACCGAGCTGCACGACCGTTTCCTGTTACCGCACTTCATCGAGCAAGACTTTGCCGACGTGATCGTCGAACTTAACGCCGCCGGTTACCCGCTGCGCGCCGAATGGTTTGCGGCGCATCTGGGGTTCCGTTTCCCCAAAGTCGGCGACTATGCCGTCAGCGGTATCGAACTGGAGCTGCGCCAGGCCCTGGAACCCTGGCATGTGCTGGGCGAGGAGGGCGCCGTGGGCGGCACGGTGCGTTATGTCGATTCGTCCCTTGAGCGCCTTCAGGTGAAATTGACCGGGCTGCCGCCGCAGCGCTACCTGCTCACTTGCAACGGCATTCCGGTGCCCTTGCAACCCACCGGGCGAGTCGGCGAGTTTGTGGCGGGCGTGCGTTACCGTGCCTGGCAACCGGCCAACTGCCTGCAACCGACCATCGCGGTGCATGCGCCGTTGGTGTTCGATTTGCTGGATACCTGGATGCAACGCTCGCTGGGTGGCTGCCAGTACCATGTCGCCCATCCGGGCGGGCGCAATTACGACAGCTTGCCGGTGAATGCCAATGAAGCGGAGAGCCGGCGCATGGCGAGGTTTTTCCGGTTGGGGCATAGCCCTGGGAAGCTTCCGGTGCCGGCAGTCGTCATTAACGATGAGTTGCCGATGACCTTGGACTTACGGCGTTTCCCCAATAAAAATGACTAAACGCCGGTCCTAATGTGGGAGCGGGCTTGCTCGCGAATGCGGTAGATCAGCCGATACAGGTATTGACTGACCCACCGCATTCGTGAGCAAACCCGCTCCCGCGAGGGGATTTGCAGTGTTTGTTGAGTTAATCTGAGCCCCCTTGCCTCTGCCGAGCGTTCCATGTCCGATTTGCTCGACCGTTACCCGCTGACCGCGGGCACCTATCATGAACTGCTGGACGACAGCGGCGCGGTGCGTGCCCATTGGCAGCGCCTGCTCGACCACCTGAAACGCAGCACACCCGCGCAACTGGCCCAACGCCAGGCGCTGCTGACCCGGCAGATCCAGGAAAACGGCGTGACCTACAACGTCTACGCCGACCCCAAGGGCGCCGACCGCCCATGGGAACTTGACCTGTTGCCCCACGTGCTCGCAGCCGATGAGTGGCAGCACCTGTCGGCCGGTATTGCCCAGCGTGCACGGCTGCTCAATGCCGTGCTGGCCGATCTCTATGGCCCGCAGCGCCTGATCAAGGAAGGCTTGCTGCCGGCCGAACTGGTGTTTGGGCACAACAACTTCCTGTGGCCGTGCCAGGGCATCCAGCCGCCGGACGGTGCTTTCCTGCACCTGTACGCCGTGGACCTGGCGCGCACCCCGGATGGCCGCTGGTGGGTCACCGCCGACCGCACACAGGCGCCGTCGGGTGCTGGTTACGCGCTGGAGAACCGCACCATCGTGTCCCGCGCGTTCCCGGAGCTGTACCGTGATCTGCAGGTGCAGCACCTCACGGGGTTCTTCCGTACGCTCCAGGAAACATTGGTCCGACAGGCGCCCGGGAATGATCAACAGCCACTGATCGTTCTGCTCACGCCGGGCCGATTCAACGAAAGTTACTTTGAACACCTCTACCTCGCCCGCCAACTCGGCTACCCGCTGGTGGAAGGCGGCGACCTCACCGTGCGTGACAGCACGGTGTTCCTGAAAACCCTCAGCGGCCTGCGCCGGGTGCACGCAATCATGCGTCGTCTCGACGACGACTTTTGCGACCCACTGGAGCTGCGCACCGATTCAGCCCTCGGCGTCCCCGGCCTGCTCGATGCGGTGCGCCAAGGCAATGTGTTGGTGGCCAATGCCTTGGGCAGCGGTGTGCTGGAGTCGCCCGGCTTGCTCGGCTTTCTGCCGAAGATCAACGAGTTTCTGTTCGGTGAAGCACTGATCCTGCCGTCCATTGCCACGTGGTGGTGCGGTGAAGCGCCGGTGCTGGCCGAAGCTCTGGAAAAGTTGCCGGAGCTGCTGATAAAGCCGGCTTTCCCGTCGCAAAGTTTCTCGCCGGTGTTCGGCCGTGACCTGAGCGACGAAGAGCGCCAAGCCCTGGCCGAACGCATGCGCGCGCGGCCGTACGCCTACGTCGCCCAGGAACTGGCGCAATTGTCCCAGGCACCGGTGTGGCACACCGTGGATGACCACCTGCAACATCGCGCCATCGGCATGCGTGTTTATGCCGTGGCCAGCGCCGACGGTTATCGTGTGCTTCCCGGCGGCCTGACCCGCGTGGCCGCCGAGGCCGATGCCGAAGTGGTGTCGATGCAACGCGGAGGCGCCAGCAAAGACACCTGGGTGCTCGGCGAACGCGCAGCCGGTAGCGAACACTGGCGTGCGCAACGCGCCATTGGTGCCCATGATCTAGTGCGCCGCGATCCATATCTGCCGTCGCGGGTAGTGGAAAACCTGTTCTGGTTTGGTCGTTACTGCGAGCGCTGTGATGACAGCGCTCGCTGGTTGCGCGTTGTGCTGGCGCGGTATGTCGATGGCGATGACGCGCTGGCCTTGCAGGCGGCCGTCGAGTTGGGCGAAAACCTGCGCCTTCTGCCAGAAGAGGGCGAATTGCCGGAGCGCCTGCTCGCGGCCTTGCTCGGTGATGACTGGCCCTCGAGCCTGCGCGCCAACCTGCAACGCTTGCAGTGGGCGGCGTCCCAGGTGCGCGGCAAGCTATCCCGGGAAAACTGGCAGGCCCTGGTGGAGCTGCAGCGCGAAGCCCTGGAACTGGAAAGCGAGACGCCGGACTTTGGCGAATTGCTGGATTTCCTCAACCGCCTGGTGATGTCCCTGGCGGCGCTGTCCGGGTTTGCCCTGGACGACATGACACGCGATGAAGGCTGGCGCTTTTTGATGATGGGCCGGCGCATCGAGCGCCTGCAATTTCTTAGCAGCAGCCTTGCCGCATTCCTGCGGGGTGTGGCGGTGTTCGATCAGGCCGGGCTGGAGTGGTTGTTGGAGCTGGGCAACAGCAGCATCACCTATCGCTCGCGCTACCTGGCGGTGCCGCAGTTGATCCCTGTGCTCGACCTGTTGCTGCTGGACGAGCAGAACCCGCATGCGGTGTTGTTCCAGCTCAAACTGGTGAGCCGTACCCTGCGGCGTCTCAACGACGATTTCGGCGTACCCCGGGAAACCGGTCTCGCGCCGTTGGTGGAGCGCCTGTCGCGTTTCGACCTGGGCTGCCTGGAGAACCCGCTGTTTGGCGAATCCAGCGTGCGTGCCGCGTTGGACGGCCTGGCCGACCTGCTGCAAGCGGTGGCCGATGAAAGTGGGCAAGTGTCGGATCGCCTGGCCTTGCGCCACTTTGCCCATGTGGATGATGTCAGCCAACAAACGGTGTCGGTGTGATGAGTGCGCGCTACCAGATTTTTCACGATACCCATTACCACTACGACAGCACGGTGTCCCTGGCCCAGCAGTTGGCGCACCTGTGGCCACGGCCGTGCGCCTGGCAGCGTTGCAGCTCGCAGCAGTTGGATATCAGCCCGGAACCAACGTCGCGCCGTGATGAGCTGGATGTGTTCGGCAACCCGATCACCCGTCTTGCGTTCGAACGTCCCCATGACGAATTGCTGGTGAATGCCGGGCTGACCGTGGAAGTGCTGGCGCGACCGGTGCTGGATTTCCAACAATCGCCGGCCTGGGACCAGACCCGCGACAGCCTGACCTACAGCAGCCATCCCATGTCACCTGAGCTGATCGAAGCCTGCCGCTACCGCTTCGAATCGCCCTACGTGCACTTGAAGCAGACCTTCGTCGAGTTCTCCGAAAGCTGTTTCCCGCCTGGCCAGCCGTTACTGCTGGGCGTGCAGGCGCTGATGGAAAAGATCTTCAGCGAATTCACCTTCGATGCCGAAGCCACCCAGGTCGCGACGCCGTTGGTGGAAGTGCTGGAGCGCCGGCGCGGTGTGTGCCAGGACTTTGCTCACCTGATGTTGGCGTGCCTGCGCTCACGGGGCCTGGCGGCGCGCTATATCAGCGGCTACCTGCTTACTCAGCCACCACCCGGCCAGCCACGGCTGATCGGCGCCGATGCATCCCACGCGTGGGTCTCGGTGTATTGCCCGGTATCAGGTTGGGTGGATTTTGATCCGACAAACAATGTGCAGCCGGCTCTGGAGCACATCACCCTGGCCTGGGGCCGGGATTTTTCCGATGTGTCGCCGTTGCGAGGGGTGATTCTGGGGGGAGGGAGCCATGACCCGGAGGTTCGGGTGACGGTGATGCCGCTGGAGTAGAGGTGGATTGTGCCGAGCCGGTCGGGCCAGCTCAGCACAAAGGAAATTATTCAGCCGGATCTTTCGGTGTTTCCGTTTCGTCTACTGCCACTTCACCTTCCGCATCCGGGTTCAGTGCGCCCGCTTCTTCGTCAGCAGCGGCTTTCTTGCGTTGCAGTTTTTCCTCTTTCTTCTGTTCCTTGGCCAAGTCTCTCTGACGTTTGGCGAAGGAGTAATTAGGTTTGGCCATGGGCGATCCTCTAGGGTCGAAGGTGAGGGTGGGCGGCGGGCAGCTGCCTTGGGTCGCTATGGTAGCAGCTTAGCAGCGCGCTTGGGCCTCACTTACCGCAGGCGTAGGCAGCCAGCAGGCCGTTGAACAGTTGGTTGAGGTGCATGGCGTAGGCTCCAGGGGGAATGAGCCGATCATAAGCAGGTGCCGGTACTTTGGCTGGTAGATTCTGTTGATAGGTCTGATAGCCTAAAGTTGTATACAATCTGTTGATTCAGATCATAAGCATCTCGGCCTGCTTCAGGCACCCTAGTCGCAATACGCGTTTTTAAACCCTGCCTTGGAGATTCACATGTTTGCCAAACTCGTTGCTGTTTCCCTGCTCACTCTGGCGAGCGGCCAGTTGCTTGCTGCAGAGTGCAAGGTCACCGTCGACTCCACTGACCAAATGTCCTTCAACACCAAAGCCATCGAAATCGACAAGAGCTGCAAGACCTTCACCGTCGAGCTGACTCACTCCGGCAACCTGCCGAAAAACGTCATGGGCCACAACTGGGTGCTGACCAGCGCCGCCAACATGCAGCCAGTCGCCACTGACGGCATGGCCGCCGGCATCGACAAAGACTACCTCAAGCCAGGCGATGACCGCATCATCGCCCACACCAAGATCATCGGTGCTGGCGAGAAAGACTCGGTAACCTTCGACGTGTCGAAGCTGGCCGCCGGTACTGATTACGCGTTCTTCTGCTCGTTCCCAGGCCACATCTCGATGATGAAAGGTACTGTGACCGTTAAGTAAGCCGACTCCGGTCGAAAAAAAAGCGCCCCGAAGGGCGCTTTTTTGTGGGCGGTCAGTTGAACCGAGTCATCGTTCATCGCAGGCAAGCCAGCTCCCACATTCAACCGCATTTTCATGCTGGAACCCGGTCAACTGTGGGAGCTGGCTTGCCTGCGATAGCGGTCTGACAGTCAACACAAGCCTATCTGGCTCACCTCACGGCGCAAACGGCATCACCCGTTTGTGCTCAGTCTTGCGATACGTCTCACAGATAATCCGAAATGCTTCCTCACGCACCGGCTCGCCGTGCAGGAACGCGTCGATCTCGGTGTAGGTCACGCCATGTGACGCCTCATCCGGCTTGCCCGGCGACAGGTCTTCCAGGTCCGCCGTCGGCACTTTCTCCACCAATGATTCCGGCGCACCAAAGTGCCGTGCAATTGCGCGCACCTGGTTCTTCACCAGCCCGCTCAATGGCGCCAGATCGCACGCGCCATCACCAAACTTGGTGAAAAAGCCCATCACCGCTTCTGCTGCATGGTCGGTGCCAATCACCAGCCCACCGGCCGCGCCGGCGATGGTGTACTGCGCCACCATGCGCATGCGCGCCTTGGTGTTGCCCAGCACGAAATCGCGGGATACGGCAGCCTTGCCTTCAAACGCCGCCACTTCATTGGCCAGGGCTTTCACTGCCGGGCCGATGTTCACGGTGTGGCGCTCGTCCGGTTCGATAAAGTCCACCGAGGCCTGGGCGTCGACTTCATCGAACTGGGTTTCGTAGGGCAGGCGCACGGCGATAAAACGGTAGGCGTCATCACCGGTGCTGGCGCGCAGTTCCTGCATCGCGCGTTGGGCCAACAGGCCGGCTGTCAGGGAGTCGACGCCACCGCTGATGCCCAGCACCAACGCTTTGAGCCCGGCATTGCGCAGGCAGTCCTGGATAAAGGTCACGCGCCGGGAGATTTCGGCCTCGAGGGCGGCCTGGTCTTTGAACGGCGCTTGGACCTTGAGCTGTTCAGCAATCTCACGCTGTACGGCTTGCATGATTCACTCCTTGCTAGAGATGGCAGGTACTTTGAAAACATGACGCAAGTAGGCGACAAAATTCGGGTCGGTGCAGTGGGTCTTGCCCGCTTCATCGGAGATCTTCGCGACGGGCTGGCCATTGCAGGCGGTCATTTTAAGCACGATGCTCATCGGCTCCACACCTGGAATATCGCAGGTCAGGTTGGTACCAATGCCAAAGCTCACATTGATCCGACCCCGCAGTGCGCGGAATATCTCCAGGGCCTTGGGCAGCGACAGGCTGTCGGAGAACACCAGTGTCTTGCTCATCGGCTCGATGCCCAGCTTATGGTAATGGGCGATGGCTTTTTCCGCCCATTGCACCGGGTCGCCGGAGTCATGGCGCAGGCCGTCGAACAACTTGGCGAAGTACAAATCGAAGTCGCCGAGGAACGCGTCGGTGGTGATGCAATCGGTCAGGGCAATGCCCAGCAGCCCACGGTATTCGCGGACCCAGCAATCCAGTGCGGCGATCTGGCTGTCGATCAGGCGTGGGCCGAGTTGCTGGTGCGCCATGATCCATTCGTGCGCCATGGTGCCCAGCGGCTTCATATCGAATTCGCGGGCCAGGTGCACGTTGCTGGTGCCGACAAAACGCCCGGGGAAATCGTGCTTGAGCACACTGACCACTTCCTCCTGCACGCGGTACGAGAAGCGCCGGCGCGTGCCGAAGTCGGCCACTTGCAGCTCCGACAGCTCATCGCTGCTGGCATTCGCCGTCAGCCAGTCGAATTTGCGATACAACTGCTCGCGGGCCTGTTCGATGATCACGGTCTGGTAGCGGTAGCGGTTACGCACTTCGCTGACGATGGCCAGCATTGGCACCTCAAACAGGATCACATGCAGCCACGGCCCGCGCAGGCGGATGAACAACTCGCCGTTCTCGATGCCGGTTTGCACGTAGCGCAGGTTGAAGCGGAACAGGCCGAGGAAGCGCAAAAAATCCGGCTTCATGAAGCTGATGCGTTCCAGGAAACCCAGCTGGTCCGGGCTCAGGCTCAGTTCGGCGAGGCGTTCGATCTGGTAGCGGATCTCCGCCAGGTACGGGCGCAGGTCTTCGCTGTTTCGGCAACGAAACTCCCATTCAACTTCCACGTTGGGGTAGTTGTGCAGCACCGCCTGCATCATGGTCAGCTTGTAGAAGTCGGTGTCGAGCAAGTTCTGCACGATGCGATCGGCAAACACACTCTCGCTCATAGCGGGAATCTCCAGACGGGTCGGCAATGGGCGCCGACCTTTACGCACAATTAGGGAAGAGGGCTAGTGGCGCATAGACCTGTGTTGTTTTGCCAGTGATTTTTTCGGTAAGGCCACTGGCGCCATCGCAGGCGCTACAGCACCTGCTCCATCATCCACTTCACAAACTCACGCACCTTGGGCACTTCCGCCGAATGTTCGGGGTAGGCCAAGTAATACGCATCCTGGCTCGGCAGCGCATGCTGCCAGGGGATCACCAGCTTGCCTTCGGCCAACTCTTCTTCCACCAGAAAGCGCGGCAACAACGCCACGCCACAGCCCACCTGCGCTGCACGAATACACATATAGAACGTGTCGAATCGTGGCCCGTGGTAACTGTGCTCTGTCTGATAGCCCTGGCTGGCGAACCAGTCATGCCAGCCCTGCGGCCGTGAGGCGTTTTGCAGCAGGACCAGATCGCTGAGTTGCGTGGGATCGGTGAACGGCTGCGCGGGCAGGCTTTCCGGTGCACAGACAGGTACAAGCTCTTCGCTGAACAGCTTCAGGCTCTCGGTGCCGGGGCGTGAGCCCTGGCCAAAGTAGAAGGCCATGTCGGCCTTGCCTTGCAAAAGCTCGTCCGGCGCCTGCTCATTACACAGGTCCAGATGGATCTGCGGGTGACGCAGCCGCCATCCCTTGAGGCGCGGTACCAGCCAGCGCGCGCCGAAGGTGTAGGGCGTAGACACCCGCAACACTTCGGTCTCGCCGCCGTAGGAAC
Source organism: Pseudomonas sp. RA_5y_Pfl1_P24 (assembly GCF_963970945.1). NCBI lineage: Bacteria > Pseudomonadati > Pseudomonadota > Gammaproteobacteria > Pseudomonadales > Pseudomonadaceae > Pseudomonas > Pseudomonas sp. RA_5y_Pfl1_P24. The sequence continues at coordinate 237,776 of NZ_CAXAOJ010000007.1, forward strand.
GCAGGTAGTGAGTGGACATCTCCACCTGCGTGAGGATCTTGCGCACTTCCACCAGGTACAGGTCGCCCGCTGGCGTCATCTGCAAGCGGCGGCGCACCCGGCGAAACAGCAGGTGTTGTAACAACTCTTCCAACTGCGCCACCTGCTTGCTCACCGCGCTCTGCGTGAGGTTCAGTTCCTCGGCGGCGCGGGTGAAACTCAGGTGGCGGGTGGCGGCTTCGAAGCACTGCAAGGCAGTGATCGAGGGCAAATGTCTTTTATTGAGCACGGCACGCCTCTTTTTATTCTTTGCATGAATAAACGGAATGATATCTCGCCTAATCGTCGTTTGTTGGCACGTCTTGGGCCAGCTACAAATAAGCTCTGGATCGCCGTGTCTGTCGGCGGCGCTATTTTCTGTTTTGAACATTGAAGGAGTGACCCATGGTTGCCGCATTGCTTGATCGTCTCGGGGTAAACCCGGCGCTGTACCAGTCGGGGAAACAACCCGTGCATTCGCCGATCGATGGCAGCCGTATCGGCAGCGTGAACTGGGAAGGCGCCGCCGAGGTAGAGCAACAGGTCAGTCGCGCTGAGCATGCATTCCAGGCCTGGCGCAACGTGCCCGCACCGCGCCGCGGCGAACTGGTGCGTCAGTTCGGTGATGTGTTGCGCGAGTACAAGGCCGATCTCGGCGAGCTGGTGTCCTGGGAAGCCGGCAAGATCACCCAGGAAGGCCTGGGCGAAGTGCAGGAAATGATCGACATCTGTGACTTCGCCGTCGGCCTGTCGCGCCAGCTGTACGGTTTGACGATCGCCTCCGAACGCCCGGGCCACCATATGCGTGAAACCTGGCACCCACTGGGCGTGGTCGGCGTGATCAGCGCCTTCAACTTCCCGGTCGCCGTGTGGGCGTGGAACACCACCCTGGCGCTGGTGTGCGGCAACGCGGTGATCTGGAAACCCTCGGAAAAGACCCCGCTTACCGCCTTGGCCTGCCAGGCGCTGTTCGAGCGCGTGCTGAAGAAATTCGACGGCGCTCCCGAGTACCTCAGCCAAGTGATCATCGGCGGCCGCGACGCCGGCGCCGCACTGGTGGATGACCCGCGCGTCGGGTTGATCAGCGCCACCGGCAGCACCCGCATGGGCCGCGAAGTGGCACCGAAAGTCGCCGCACGTTTTGCCCGTAGCATCCTGGAGCTGGGCGGCAACAACGCAATGATCCTCGGCCCAAGCGCCGACCTGGACATGGCCGTGCGCGCGATCCTGTTCAGCGCCGTCGGCACCGCCGGTCAGCGTTGCACCACGCTGCGCCGACTGATCGCTCACGAATCGGTGAAGCAGGAAATCGTCACCCGCCTCAAGGCCGCCTATTCCAAGGTGCGCATCGGCCACCCGCTGGAAGGCAACCTGATCGGCCCACTGATCGACAAACACGGCTTCGAGAACATGCAGGACGCCCTGGAGCAAGCCTTGAGCGAAGGCGGCAAGGTGTTCGGCGGCAAGCGCCAACTGCAAGACACATTCCCTAACGCCTACTACGTGTCGCCGGCCATCGTGGAAATGCCCGAGCAAAGCGACGTGGTGTGCACTGAAACGTTTGCGCCGATTCTTTACGTGATTGGCTACACCGATTTCGCCGAAGCCCTGCGTCTGAACAACGCCGTGCCGCAAGGTTTGTCGTCATGCATCTTCACTACCGATGTGCGCGAAGCCGAGCAGTTCATGTCGGCCGTGGGCAGTGACTGCGGCATCGCCAACGTCAACATCGGCCCGAGCGGCGCGGAAATCGGCGGTGCGTTTGGCGGTGAGAAAGAGACGGGCGGTGGGCGTGAATCGGGCTCGGATGCGTGGCGCGGGTATATGCGTCGGCAGACCAATACGGTGAATTACTCGCTGGAGCTGCCATTGGCCCAGGGTATTACCTTCGACTGATCTCTCAGTCGGAGTGAGGTCAAAATGTGGGAGGCCGGCTTGCCTGCTCCCACAGTTGATTGGGTTTACAAACCTGAAATGGTTGTTTGTTAGGTCTCATCGGAGTCTGGCAATGGCACTGCGCGAAACATGTTTGTGGGAACACCTCACCCCTGGCAGGCCGGATCGCGTCGCGCTCAAGGGCGAGGTCAACGTGGATGTGTGCGTGATCGGCGCCGGGATCACCGGGCTGTCGGCGGCCGTTCACTTGCTGGAGCAGGGTAAAAGCGTTGCCGTGCTGGAAGCCCATCGCACCGGCCATGGCGGCTCGGGGCGTAACGTCGGGCTGGTCAACGCCGGCCTGTGGATCCCGCCGGACGAGATCGAAGCCGGTTTCGGCGAGGCGGTGGGCAGCCAGCTTAACCGCATGCTGGGCGCGGCGCCGTCGCTGGTGTTCAGCCTGATCGACACATACAACATCGATTGCCAATTGCGCCGCGAGGGCACGTTGCACATGGCGCACAACGCCCGTGGCGAAGCGGATTTGCGCAGTCGTGAAGAACAATGGAAGCGCCGGGGCGCGCCTGTGGAATTGCTCACCGGCCAGGCATGCGAGCAAGCCACTGGCACTCAGAAAATCGCGGCAGCCTTGCTGGATCGGCGCGCCGGCACCTTGAATCCAATGGCTTACACCAGTGGTTTGGCGAATGCGGCTGTCGGCCTAGGCGGACAGTTGTTCGACCATTCCCCGGTCACCCAACTCGAGCGCCAAGGTGCGCGCTGGTCGGTGCAGACGGCCCAAGGCTCAGTGCAGGCTGGACAGGTGGTCATCGCCTCAAATGCCTATACCGAAGGCGAATGGACCGAACTGCGGCGCAATTTCTTCCCCGGTTACTACTACCAGGTCGCGTCGGCCCCGCTGACGGGGGACGCCGCCCAGCAAATCCTTCCCGGCGGCCAAGGCTCGTGGGATACGCGCCAAGTGCTGAGCAGCATTCGCCGCGATGCCGATGGCCGTCTGTTACTCGGTAGCCTGGGCAACGGAAACCAGAAACCGGCTTGGTTCCTCGAGGCGTGGGCCGATCGGGTGCAGCAGCATTACTTCCCGTACCTCAAATCGGTGCAGTGGGACTATACCTGGACCGGCTGCATTGCCTTCACCCCGGACCACTTGATGCGCCTATTCGAACCCGCCCCTGGCCTGGTGGCAGTAACGGGCTATAACGGACGCGGCGTGACCACCGCCAGCGTGGTCGGCAAGGCGTTCGCCGACTACTTGTGTCACCAGAATCCACAGGCATTGCCGATTCCCTTCGCGCCCATGCAACCGCTGGCCGGGGTCGGTCTGCGCAGCTGTCTTTATGAGGCCGGTTTTTCGCTGTATCACGCAGGCCAATGTCTGAGGATCGTGATCTGATCAGCGAAGTACCGCTCAAAAGCCTGCATTTTCTTAGTCGGCTACTAATCTGTATTGGTGCAAGTCGTAGCAGTCACGCACTGTAAATGTGCAGTTCCGTTACGTCGTTTGTTACAGCTGCAGGAACTGTCGTTTATGGGGTTGGTTGCAGGTGCGACCTGCCGAGGTTGTACTTTTTCGATCCGCTGGTTGCACCTTCTGATGCTAGACGGTTGCACGTCCTTGCGAATGGCGCTGAAACACCTGCAATAACAATGACACCGTGTCTTTTTGAAGAATAAAAACGTAGTGGCACGCGCCTTGCTCTGAGCTTTCAGTGAAAAGTTTGAACGCAAGTTGTCGTGCCAAAAATCAAAAATATCGGAGCACTACTCATGTCCCAGACGTTTTACAAGAAAGGTTTCCTGGCCCTCGCCGTTGCAGCGGCGCTGGGTGTTTCTGCGTTTGTTCAAGCTGATGTGAAGATTGGCGTTGCGGGGCCGATGACTGGCGCCAACGCCTCATTCGGTGAGCAGTACATGAAGGGTGCCCAAGCGGCAGCCGATGCGATCAACAAGGCCGGCGGCATTAACGGTGAACAGATCAAGCTGGTTGCCGGCGACGATGCCTGCGAACCCAAGCAGGCCGTAGCCGTCGCCAACCGGCTGGTCGACCAGGACAAAGTGATCGGCGTGGTCGGGCACTTCTGCTCGTCGAACACCATCCCGGCGTCCGAGGTGTATAACGACGCGGGCGTGATCGCCATCACCCCAGGTTCCACCAACCCACAAGTGACCGAGCGCGGCATGAGCGCAATGTTCCGTATGTGCGGGCGTGACGACCAGCAAGGCATCGTCGCCGGCGATTACATCGTCGACGTGCTCAAGGGCAAGAAAATTGCCGTGATCAATGACAAGGACACCTACGGCAAAGGCCTGGCTGACGCCACTGCTGCCCAGTTGACCAAGCGCGGCGTCAAGCCGGTGCTGGAAGAAGGCCTGACCCGTGGCGAGAAAGACTTCAGTGCGCTGGTCACCAAAATCCGCTCTACCGGCGCAGATGTCGTGTACTTCGGCGGCCTGCACCCGGAAGCCGGTCCGCTGGTTCGCCAACTGCGTGAAGCCGGCCTGAAAGATGTGAAGTTCATGTCCGATGACGGCGTAGTGACCGACGAATTGGTCACCACCGCAGGCGGCAAGCAATACGTGGACGGCGTCTACATGACCTTTGGCGCCGACCCGCGCCTGTTGCCCGAAAGCAAGGCCGTGGTGGAAGAGTTCCGCAAAGCCGGCTACGAGCCTGAAGGCTACACCCTGTACGCCTACGCTTCGCTCCAGGCCCTGGCCGCCGGCTTCAACGGCGCCAAGTCCGACAAAGGCGAAGACGCCGCCAAGTGGCTCAAGGCCAACCCTGTGAAAACCGTGATGGGCGAGAAGACCTGGGACGCCAAGGGCGACCTGAAAGTCTCCGACTATGTGGTTTACCAGTGGGACAAGGAAGGTAAATACCACCAGTTGGAAAAGCAGAAGTAAGGCTAGTCAGCACCTAACCGATGTGGGAGCGGGCTCGCTCGCGAAAGCGGTCTGTCAGGTAGCAAATGTGTTGACTGATACACCGCATTCGCGAGCAAGTCGAAGCGTCGAACCGCCGCTTCCACAGGGGAGTGGTGTCGTGATCGATATCTGTCTTTTCCTCCAGAAGCGCCGCACACCCACCGGTGTGCAGGTGCTCACCGCGTGAGATTGCGTTATGGATGGTATTTTCCTGCAGCAACTGGTCAATGGCCTGACCCTCGGGTCGGTCTATGGCCTGATCGCCATCGGCTACACAATGGTCTACGGCATCATTGGCATGATCAACTTCGCCCACGGCGAGGTTTATATGATTTCCGCTTACCTCGCGGCGATCAGTCTGGCACTGCTGGCTTACTTCGGCATCGAATCCTTTCCGCTGCTCATTCTTGGCACCTTGGTCTTCACCGTCGTCGTCACCGGCGTTTACGGTTGGGTCATCGAGCGTGTCGCCTACAAACCGCTGCGTAACTCCACCCGCCTGGCACCGCTGATCAGCGCCATCGGGATCTCCCTGATCCTGCAGAACTACGCGCAGATCGCCCAGGGCGCCAAGCAACAAGGTATTCCAACCTTGCTGGCAGGCGCCTGGCGTGTCGACATCGGCACCGGGTTCGTGCAGCTCACGTACACCAAGGTGTTCATTCTCGTGGCGGCGTTTGCCGGGATGGCGTTGCTGACCTACATCATCAAGTACACCAAGCTCGGCCGCATGTGCCGCGCGACCCAGCAAGACCGCAAGATGGCCTCGATCCTCGGCATCAACACCGACCGGGTGATCTCCTATGTGTTCGTCATCGGTGCCGCCATGGCGGCCCTGGCCGGCGTGCTGATCACCCTCAACTACGGCACCTTCGATTTCTATGCCGGCTTCATCATCGGCATCAAGGCGTTTACCGCAGCGGTACTCGGCGGCATCGGCTCCCTGCCAGGGGCGATGTTGGGCGGGATTATCCTGGGTATCTCCGAGTCGCTGTTCTCGGGGTTGATCAACTCTGACTACAAAGACGTGTTCAGTTTCTCGCTGCTGGTGGTGATTCTGATTTTCCGTCCTCAGGGCCTGCTTGGTCGCCCACTCGTGGCTAAGGTGTAAACATGTCTGCTGCCAAACCAATCGATATCAAGAAAAGTGTGGTCGATGCAGTCCTTGCCGGGCTGATTTCGCTGATCATCTTCGGGCCCATCGTCGGTGTTGTCCTCGATGGCTACAGCTTCAACCTGGAACCGGCCCGCGTCGGCGTGATGGTCGCGATTGTAATGCTCGGCCGGTTCGCCATGAGCCTGTTCCTGCAAACGCCCAAGGGTATAAGAATCCTGCAGGGATTAGAGAGCAGCGGCTCCGGCGTGCACGTGCAGAAACCGGACTATAAATCGCGGCTGCGCTGGATCATTCCGGCACTGATCGTGATCGCTATCGTGTTCCCGATCTTCGCCAACAAGTACCTGCTGACCGTGGTGATCCTCGGGCTGATCTACGTGTTGCTCGGGTTGGGCTTGAACATCGTGGTAGGCCTGGCTGGCTTGCTCGACTTGGGCTACGTGGCGTTCTACGCCATCGGTGCCTACGGCCTGGCGCTGGGTTATCAATACCTGGGCCTGGGTTTCTGGACGGTGCTGCCACTGGCGGCCATCGCGGCGGCGCTGGCGGGGTGCATCCTCGGGTTTCCGGTATTACGAATGCACGGTGACTACCTGGCTATCGTGACCCTGGGCTTCGGTGAGATCATCCGCTTGGTGCTTAACAACTGGCTGTCGTTTACCGGCGGTCCGAATGGCATGCCCGTGCCGTCACCGACCTTCATGGGGTTGGAGTTCGTGCGCAAGGCCAAGGATGGCGGGGTGCCCTTTCATGAGTTTTTCGGCATCGATTACAGCCCTAATTTCAAGTTCATTTTTATCTACATCGTGTTGTTCCTCGTGGTGATGCTGGTGCTGTACATCAAGCATCGTCTGACCCGCATGCCGGTCGGCCGTGCCTGGGAAGCGCTGCGCGAAGATGAAATCGCCTGCCGTTCCATGGGCCTGAACCACGTACTGGTCAAGCTCTCGGCGTTCACCATCGGCGCGTCTACCGCGGGCCTGGCCGGGGTGTTCTTTGCCAGCTACCAGGGCTTCGTCAACCCGTCGTCATTTACCTTCTTTGAGTCGGCGCTGATTTTGGCCATCGTGGTCTTGGGTGGCATGGGTTCGACGGTCGGCGTGGTGATTGCGGCCTTCGTATTGACCGTCGCGCCTGAACTGCTGCGCAGCTTCTCCGAATACCGCGTGCTGCTGTTTGGCGTGTTGATGGTGGTGATGATGATCTGGCGACCACGCGGCCTGATGCGGATCAGCCGTTCCGGTGTGACGCCACGTAAGGGGGTAGCGCCATGAGCAAGGAAGTCGTCCTCCAGGTGGAGCACCTGATGATGCACTTCGGTGGCATCAAGGCTTTGAGCGATGTGAGCCTCAAGGTCGAACGCAACTCGATCTTCGCCCTGATCGGCCCCAACGGCGCAGGCAAGACCACGGTGTTCAACTGCCTCACCGGCTTCTACAAAGCCAGCGGCGGCAAGATTGAACTCAATGTGCGTGGCAAGCAGACAAACGTGATCCAACTGCTCGGCGAGCGCTTCAAAGCCGTCGACTTTGTCTCGCCGAAGAGCTTCCTCAGTCGGGTCTACTACAAGATGTTCGGCGGCACCCACCTGGTGAACCGTGCTGGCCTGGCGCGAACCTTCCAGAACATTCGCCTTTTCAAGGAAATGTCGGTGGTGGAAAATCTGCTGGTCGCCCAGCACATGTGGGTCAACCGCAGCATGCTCGCCGGCATTCTCAACACCAAGGGCTACCGCAAAGCCGAAAGCGATGCCCTTGACCACGCCTTCTACTGGCTGGAGGTGGTGGACCTGGTGGACTGTGCCAATCGCCTGGCCGGCGAACTCTCCTACGGCCAGCAGCGCCGCCTGGAGATCGCACGTGCCATGTGCACGCGGCCGCAGATCATCTGCCTCGACGAACCGGCAGCTGGCCTCAACCCCCAGGAAACCGAAGCCCTCAGTGCGATGATTCGCCTGCTGCGCGACGAACACGACCTCACGGTAGTGCTGATCGAACACGACATGGGCATGGTGATGAGTATTTCCGACCACATCGTGGTGCTGGACCACGGCAACGTGATCGCCGAAGGCGGGCCGGAAGCGATCCGAAACGACCCGAAAGTGATTGCCGCCTACCTGGGCGCCGACGAAGAGGAGCTGGTATGAGCGGACCTATCCTCGAAATGAAGGACCTGGACGTGTACTACGGTCCGATCCAGGCCCTCAAAAAAGTCTCGCTGCATATCAACGAAGGCGAAACCGTCAGCCTGATCGGCTCCAACGGCGCGGGCAAGTCCACGCTGCTGATGTCGATCTTTGGCCAGCCACGGGCCGAGTCGGGGCAGATCCTCTACAACGGCGTCGACATTACCCACAAGTCATCGCACTACATCGCCTCCAACGGCATTGCGCAGTCGCCGGAAGGGCGGCGGGTGTTCCCCGACATGACCGTCGAGGAAAACCTGCTGATGGGCACCATCCCGATTGGCGACAAGTTCGCTCAGGAAGACATGCAGCGCATGTTCGAGCTGTTCCCACGTCTCAAGGAGCGGCGCAACCAGCGGGCTATGACCATGTCGGGTGGCGAACAGCAAATGCTCGCCATCGCCCGCGCGTTGATGAGCCGCCCAAAGTTGTTGCTGCTGGACGAGCCCAGCCTGGGGCTGGCGCCGATTGTGGTGAAGCAGATCTTCTCGACCCTGCGCGAGTTGGCGGCGACCGGGATGACTATTTTCCTGGTGGAGCAGAACGCCAACCATGCGCTGCGTCTGTCGGATCGGGCGTATGTGATGGTTAACGGTGAGATTCGCCTGACGGGTACTGGTAAGGAATTGTTGGAAAACGAGGAAGTGCGCAACGCCTACCTCGGCGGGCACTAATCTAAATAACGACGCAGCACCCACTGTGGGAGCCCACATAAAAGCGGCTCCCGCAGTCTTTTTAGTGCTATCCACAGACCGTTCTGGAAATTGTGGAAAACAAATCCAGCCGCCCTCTAAAGCGCGACATATAGCCGCCACAAATCCCTGTTTTGTCACACTTTTGACTTGTCCCCATCCACTGTGGAACCGGCTGTGGGTAACGTGGTAGTAGCTGGCTGAAAGCCTTTAAAACCGTGACTTGCAGCGAGTCGCTTGTTTTTTGATCAGCGGCTTTTTCGCAACCGCCCGAGGGCTTTGTCAACCTGTTTATAGACACAGGTATATGACCGAAATATGTCCCGCCAGCCTGTGGATAAGTCTGTGACTAAACTCTGGAAAGACGGCCGCAGAGGCCGGAATGACTGGCCTGGAGCCATCGTTCTACTTTCCGGCCTGTCGGTGGGTCTACATACGCCCCGTCTAAGGTCAAGCAAAAAACTTTCTAAACACCCTTGTAACCCTTGTGTATAGAGGCCTGGGGCTTTTTGCACTTGCCCCCAAAGACTGTGGGCCCAGTTGTGGATAACCTGCGCGTATATGGCTGCAAGCCACGGTTCATGAGGCTTTGCGCGCGATGGTTAAAAAATGATCAGTCGCGCATGAAGTTATGCGCTTAGCGGTTGCCGCCACTGCGGCGTCAGGGCATTCTGCTGGCTGATTTTTTCCCGATGCCCGCAAGGAGAACACCATGTCCGACACGCTGTTTATTACTGGCGCAACCTCAGGTTTCGGCGAAGCCTGTGCTCGTCGTTTTGCTGACGCCGGCTGGAAACTGGTGCTGACTGGCCGGCGTGCCGACCGCCTGAATGCGCTGGTCGAAGAGCTTTCAAAGCAGACCGAAGTGCATGGCCTGGTTGTGGACGTGCGTGATCGCAAGGGCATGGAAGACGCCATCGCCAACCTGCCGCCGTCGTTCGCCAAGCTGCGCGGGCTGATCAACAACGCCGGCCTGGCCGTGGGCACTGACCCGGCGCCCAAGTGCAGCCTCGACGATTGGGAAACCATGGTCGACACCAACATCAAGGGCTTATTGACCACCACCAGCCTGCTGCTGCCGCGCCTGATCGCGCATGGCCGTGGCGCCGGGATCATCAACCTGGGCTCCATCGCCGGCAGCTACCCGTACCCAGGCAGCCATGTGTATGGCGGCTCCAAGGCGTTTGTTAAGCAGTTCTCGTTGAACCTGCGTTGCGACCTGCAAGGTACCGGCGTGCGCGTGACCAACATCGAGCCCGGCCTGTGCGAGAGCGAGTTTTCGTTGGTGCGCTTTGGTGGTGACCAGGCGCGGTATGACGCGACTTATGCCGGTGCCGAGCCGATTCAGCCGCAGGATATTGCTGACACGATTTTTTGGGTCATGAATACGCCGGCGCATGTGAATATCAACCGGTTGGAGTTGATGCCGGTGAGCCAGACTTGGGCTGGGTTTGCGATTGAGCGCGGGGCCAAGTAAAGCTCTAGACCGCGCCGCCTGCTTCGCGAGCAAGCCCGCTCTCACATTCGCCTGCATTCCAAAGGTAGGACGCGGTCAAATGTCGGAGCGGGCTTGCTCGCGAAGAGGCCCTGAAAGTCAGGCCAGATACCGGGTCAGACCCTGATAGCACGTTGCCAAATGATAAGGCGTAGTCGACGGCATATCCCGTCGACTCACGACGCCCTCGGCATCCAGGCATTCATTCCAACCCTTCTCATGCAGAAAATGCTGTTGCAGCGCCAGCAATTGGCGCTGTAGCACCGCTTCGCTGTCCGGCCGCAAGGTCAGTGCCCGCAGGTATTCGGCCTGGGCCCAGATACGTTGGGTGCCGTCACGCATCGTGCCGTCCAGCGCCAGCATGCCGCTGACTGCGCCGCTGACGTTATCCACACCCTGTTGCTCGGCGTAGGCAAAAGCCCGGGTCAGCGACGCATGCAGCGGCGTACCGCGCAGTACATCTGAAGATTCCAGCAAGAAAAACCACTCGAACTGGTGTCCCGGTTCGAACCAGTTATCCACAGCGCCCAGCGGTTTTTCCATCATCACGCCGTGCTGGCGGTCGATGAAACGCTGTTGCATGGCTGTCGCCAGTGCCAGCAGGGCTGCCTGCACGTGGGCATCTTCACGCACCGCGAGGGTGGCGAGGAAACCTTCGGCCAAGTGCATCAACGGGTTTTGCAGCGGGCCGGATTTAAGCGATGACCAGTTGCGCTCCAGCACGGCTTCATACAGGCCGTCGCCTGTGGAAAACCGCTCGGCGACCACTTCCAGTGCCGCATTGAGCACCGATTCCACCAGCGGCGCACGCACCTTGGCCCAGTAATGGGCGCAGGCGAAGATGATGAAGGCGTGGGTGTACAGGTCTTTGCGCTTGTCGAGCGGCTGGCCGGTGGGATCGATGCTGTAGAACCAGCCACCGTGCTCGGCGTCGTGGAAGTGCTGTTGCAGCGAACGGAACAGAACAGCTGCGCGCTCCTCGGCGAAGGCTGCGCCAGGCTCGTCGATCAGGCTGGCAAACAGGTACAGCTGCCGCGCGCAGGCCATGGCGCGGTAGCGTTGTGGGGGCAGCGGCCGGTGATCGGCATCCAGCGCCTCATAGGGCAGCGCCAGCTCGGCGTTCCAGCCCGGGCCTTGCCAGAGCGGCACGATCAGGCTGTGGAAGTGCGTGAGCACGGTGTTCAAGGAGGGTTGGGAAGCGCTGGGCATTGGCGGGCGTCGTCACGGCAGGGGTGTAGGCGCGCATGGTAGCAGAGGGGCAGTTGTAAGTTGTGAGCTACAAGCTGCAAGTTGGCGCAAATCGGCGTCTACTTGCAGGCTTGTAGCTTGCGGCTTTTAACTGGCAAGCAACCAAACCCCAGTCGCCGCCGATGCCGCCCCCGCAACCCGTACCAACGGCGCCGCAGCCGCCGGCAGGAAACGCACTACTGCATAACCCGTCGCGTGCAACACTGCCGTTGCGCCCACAAACCCAGCCGCATACGCCCAAGGGTTGGACATGTCCGGCAGCTCCAATCCGTGCGCTACGCCGTGGAACAGCGCGAACAATGCTGTCGCCCCCACCGCCACAGACAACGGCAGCCGCACCGCCAGCGCCACCGCCAGGCCCAGGGCCAGCACCGATGCAGCAATCCCGCTTTCCAGCGCTGGCAGTGCCAAGCCTTCAAAACCCAGCACGCCGCCAATCAGCATGGTGCCCACGAAGGTGCACGGCAATGCCCAGCGGGCGGCGCCTTTTTGTTGGGCGGCCCACAAACCGACGGCCACCATGGCCAACAAGTGGTCAATGCCACCCAAGGGATGGCTGATGCCGGCCACCAGGCCGTTGTCGCCGTGGCCCGGGTGAGCGAAGGCGAGGGCAGGGGCCAGCAGCAGGGCGGCGGCGGTGAAGAGTTTCTTGAGGCTCATAAACAGGCTCCTTGAGGGTTGGTCAGGCGGCGGTCAGCAGGCCTTGGCGTTCGATAAAGGCGACGATGTCATCCAGGCCGACACCGGTTTTCTGGTTGCTGAACACAAAGGGTTTACCGTTGCGCATGCGCTGGGTGTCGCTGTTCATCAGCTCCAGCGAGGCGCCCACCAGCGGTGCCAGGTCGATCTTGTTGATCACCAGCAGGTCGGATTTGCAAATACCAGGCCCGCCCTTGCGTGGCAGCTTGTCGCCGGCAGACACATCGATCACATAGATGGTCAGGTCCGACAGCTCCGGGCTGAAGGTGGCCGAAAGGTTGTCGCCGCCGGACTCCACCAGGATCAGGTCCAGGCCGGGGAAACGGCGGTTGAGCTGATCCACGGCTTCGAGGTTGATCGAGGCGTCTTCACGGATCGCCGTGTGCGGGCAGCCGCCGGTTTCCACGCCGATGATGCGCTCCGGCGCCAGGGCTTGGTTACGCACCAGGAAATCGGCGTCTTCGCGGGTATAGATGTCGTTGGTGACCACTGCCAGGTTGTAGCGATCACGCAGCGCAAGGCACAGCGCCAGGGTCAGGGCCGTCTTGCCGGAGCCCACCGGGCCGCCGATGCCAACACGCAAAGGTTGTGAGTTCATGTCTGTGTTCTCCTAGGAACGGAACAGGCGGCTGTACTGGCGCTCGTGGGCCATGCACGCCAGGGACAGACCGAAAGCGGCGCTGCCGAAATGGGTAGGGTCGATGCGGCTGGCGTCCTGCTGGGCTTGTTGCAGCAGCGGCAGCAGTTCGCTGGTCAGGCGCTGGGCGGCTTGCTGGCCGAGGGGCAGGGTTTTCATCAGCACGGCCAATTGGTTTTCCAGCCAGCTCCACAACCACGCCGCCAGGGCATCAGCGGGGCTGATGCTCCAGGCGCGAGCGGCGAGGGCCCAGCCCAGGGCCAGATGCGGCTCGGCGCACCGCTCAAGAAATGCGCGGGCGGCGTCGTCCAGTTCCGGCAAGCCGCTGAGTAATTGCTGCAGCGAGTAGCCCATCTGCCGGCTCTCCTGATACAGCTCGCGGGTCTCGCGGCTGGCGCGATGCTCATCACACCATTGCGCCAGGCGCGGCCAATCCTCATCAAAGGCCGCTTGGCAATGTGCGAGCAGCAACGGTGCTTCGAAACGCGCAAGGTTGAGCAGCAACTGATCGCTGATCCAGCGTCGTGCAGTGGCCGCATCATTGACACGACCGTTCTCCACCGCCATTTCCAGGCCCTGGGAATAGCTGTAGCCGCCAATCGGCAATTGCGGACTGGCCAGACGCAACAGCGCCCAGGCTGGGTTCATAGACGCACGCCGAACTGATGCAGCTTGGGTGGGTAGTTGAAATCTTCATCGCCATGGCGCGAGTGATGGTGGCCGCCGCCGTAAGCGCCGTGCTCCGGCTGAAAGGGCGCTTCAATGGTTTCGGTCTGCGCACCCAGCTGTTCGAGCATGGCCTTGAGCACGTAGTCGTCTAGCAGGCGCAACCAGCCGTCCCCTACCTGCAGCGCCACATGGCGGTTACCCAGGTGATACGCCGCGCGAGTCAGTTCAAATGCGCTGCTGCAGGTGACGTGCAGCAGATGTTCAGGTCGGGCGCATACGCGTACGACGCGTCCGTCCTCAGCCTGTAGGAATTCGCCATCGTGCAGCGGCGGCTGGCCGCGCTCCAGGAAAAGGCCGACGTCTTCACCGTCGGCACTGAAACAGCGCAGGCGACTTTTGCTGCGTGCTTCGAAATTCAGCAGCAACTCGGCGGCCCAGAGGGCTTGAGGGGCGATTCGGCGGTGGATCACCAGCATCAGGAAGCTTCCAGCTATGAGCGATAGCACAGCTAGAGCAAGGGCCTTGCCAATGTCGATAGAGAGTAGGAATTGCCTGTAGGCAAGGGCGGTAGCGCCACTAAATGGAGCGAGGAAGGATTCTCTGCGTGCGCCAAAGTGGTGCGCGATTTTACTGATTGCACGCGCGATGGGCGTTTTCAGATTTTCCCTACAGGGCATGAGGATTCGGCATTCATCCGGTTACCTGCGAGATCATTAGTCTGTGCGCCGTGTTTACTCCACTGCGACGTTCATCATGTTCAAGTCATTTTGTTGCCTGGTTATTGTCAGTCTGTCTTTCGCCCTTTCATCGGCTTCGGCCAATCTGAAAGGCCATCCCCCTTTCAGCGCTTCACACAAAAAAGCGACTATCGACGATGTGGTCGACCGCGCCCACGAACTGCTGGGTACGCCTTACAAATGGGGTGGCACCTCGGCAGAGCAGGGCTTCGATTGCAGCAGCCTGCTGGTGTATCTGTTCAAGACTCAAGCCAACATCCGAATACCGCGCACCACGACGGCAATGCAACGTTCGACGGCTGCGACGGTCAAGCGCAACGCGCTCCAGCCCGGCGACGCGGTGTTTTTCAGAGGAAACGGAAGCGGCCAGGTCAGCCATGTGGGCCTTTATATAGGCGAGGGTAAATTTATCCATTCACCGCGCAGCGGCAAAAACATCCGTATCGATTCACTGAGCAACCGCTATTGGAACAAGCACTACACCATGGCCAAGCGTTTCCATTCGGCAGGCTGATTGCGTTATTCGGTGCTGCCCAGGCCTTGCCAGTGCTTCAAGCCGATAAAGATAAAGCGCAATTGTTGTGTGATTTTTGCCTGCGGCGTGAGGTGGGCGGGCAGGGCTTGGGCTGGCGGGTCGATGATGTCGGGAAGGGTGGCGAACACACTTTTGACGATCAGGTCGGCCATCACGTGCAAGCCATCGGCGTCCAGATGCTGCAGTTTGGGCATGAAGGTGAGGTCAGCCGCCAGGTCGCGAGTGATGTCTTCGCGCAACGCCGCGATGGCTTGGCGCACGGCCAGGCAGCCGCCGTATTGCTCGCGGGCCAGGAACAGGAATTGCGAACGGTTGGCCGAAACCACATCGAGAAAGATCCGCACGGAGGCATCGATAATGCCGCCCATCACGAATTCGTTGTGGCGCACCAGGCGGATCGTAGCGCGAAAGGTCTGGCCGACTTCACTCACCAATACAAGCCCAAGCTGGTCCATATCGGCAAAGTGGCGATAAAAACCGGTAGGCACGATGCCAGCTGTCTTCGCCACTTCGCGCAGGCTCAGGCTGCCAAACCCACGGCCACATTCCATCAGATGGCGGGCTGCGTCCATCAAGGCGAGGCGGGTCTGTTGCTTCTGTTCGGCGCGGGGCAGCATGGGCGGGCAGACTTTGTTGGCAAGTACAGCGACGCACTCTAGCAAAACAGCTTTGTCGGCGTCGAACTTGGCGCGGGAAGTTCGTGACGCGATCTACAGGAAAGCAAAAGCCCGATCGACAGATCGGGCTTTTTTCTGGGCCACCACGGGGTTAGCTCTGTGCTTGATGCAGTTCTTGCAAACGGTCAGCACCGCCTTCAACCAGGCCTTTCTGTTCCAGGCGATCACGGCCACCTTCGGCGACAGCGTTACGTTCCAGCAGGCGATCAGCACCACCTTCAACCAGGCCTTTCTCTTCCAGGCGGTCGCGGCCGTTTTCGGTCAGGCCTTCGGTGTAAGCGCGTTTGTTGGCTTGCTCCGAACCATTTTCAGCAACAGCGCCTTTGGCGTAGTCACGGTTCTCTTCTTCTTGCGAGCCGCTGCGAGCGACGGTCTGGCTGAAATGAACGGCATCGGCTTTGACTTGTGGGGTGGCCTGTTCAGCGGCTGGCAAGGCAAAGGCGCTGGAAGCCAGGATGGATAACAGGACGGTAGCGAGTACTTGGCGTTTCATGATGGGTTGCTCCTTGGGAGGGCGATAAAGTGGGTACAGGGCTAATGCTACTCTCGATAAGTCGATATAAAAGTTCATAAACGCAATGGTAATAATCAACAGAATTGATTGTTCTGAGCGGAGGCTCTAGGCCGGGCCTCTCAAGCCCGCGGTTTTGCACCGGTGTGGGTATTTTCGACACGCCCGTGGGTAACAATGGTGCGCTGTCGTAGGTGGATTCTGTCGAAGTGGTCAGAAATTGATGTTTTTCCCGGCAAGTGACCGATTGGGTTAAACCCCCAGACGGTTTGCCAGTCGTAGTCGTATAAGCTGTCCATAAAGGCTGTGACCCAGCCAGTCGTATTCAGGAGTCCCGTGCAATGACGCGCACTCGTAAAATCGTCGCTTGGAGCTGCGCCAGCGTCGTTCTGTTAATTGCCGGGGTGGTATTGGTTCTGGTGTTCTTTGACTGGAACCGCATCAAGCCGCCCCTCAATGCCAAGGTTTCCGAAGAGCTGCATCGACCGTTTGCCATCAACGGCAACCTCTCGGTGGTGTGGGCACGTGAGCCCGATGAAGGCGGTTGGCGCGCCTGGGTGCCGTGGCCCCATGTGATTGCCGAAGACCTGACCCTGGGCAACCCCGACTGGTCGAAAACCCCGCAGATGGTCACGCTTAAAAAGGTCGAACTGCGCATTTCGCCGCTGGCGTTGCTGGTGCAGCGCGTGGTGATCCCGCGCATTGACCTCACTGAGCCGAGTGCGCAATTGCAGCGCCTGGCCGACGGCCGCGCCAACTGGACCTTCAAGTTCGACCCTAAGGACCCGAACGCCGAACCCTCCAACTGGGTGGTGGACATTGGCGCCATCGGCTTCGACAAGGGCCACGTGACCCTCGACGACCAGACCCTCAAGACCCAGCTTGATGTCATCATCGACCCGCTGGGCAAACCCGTGCCCTTTGGTGAAATCGTCGGCGACGCCGATGCCAAGAAGGCTTTGGAAAAAGGCTCGGCGCCGCAGGACTATGCGTTCGGCCTCAAGGTCAAAGGCCAGTACCACGGCCAGAAACTCGACGGCACCGGAAAGATCGGCGGCCTGCTGGCGTTGCAAGACGCGGCCAAGCCGTTTCCTTTGCAGGCTCAAGTCAAGATTGCCGACACCAGCATCGCCCTGGCCGGCACCCTCACGGATCCGCTGAATCTGGGGGCCCTGGACCTGCGCCTGAAACTCGCAGGTTCCAGCCTGGGCAACCTCTACCCACTGACCGGCGTGACCTTGCCGGATTCGCCGGCCTATTCCACCGATGGCCATCTGATCGCCAAGCTGCACGAAGCCAACGGCGCGTCGTTCCGCTACGAAAACTTCAACGGCAAGATCGGTAACAGCGATATTCACGGCAGCCTTGGCTACGTTGCCAGCCAGCCGCGCCCCAAACTCAGCGGCGCGTTGGTGTCCAACCAACTGCTGATGACCGACCTCGCCCCCCTGATCGGCGCCGACTCGAATGCCAAGCAAAAAGCCCGTGGCGGCGGCAGCAAACAACCCGCGACCAAAGTGCTGCCGGTGGAAGAGTTCCGCACGGAGCGCTGGCGTGTCATGGATGCCGATGTGGCGTTCACCGGCAAGCGCATCGTGCACAGTGCCGATCTACCCTTCACCGACCTCTACACCCATTTGGTGCTCAATGACGGCGAACTGAGCCTGGAGCCCCTGCGTTTCGGCGTGGCCGGCGGCAAGCTGGATGCACAGATTCGCCTGAACGGGCGCACCGCACCGATGGAAGGTCGTGCCAAACTGACTGCGCGTAACTTCAAGCTCAAGCAGCTGTTCCCGACATTCGAACCGATGAAAACCAGCTTTGGTGAACTCAACGGCGACGCCGACATTTCCGGTCGCGGTAACTCCGTGGCGGCATTGCTGGGCACCTCCAACGGTGACCTGAAGATGCTGATCAACGACGGCGCCATCAGCCGTGGCCTGATGGAAATCGCCGGGCTCAACGTGGGCAACTACGTGGTGGGCCGATTGTTTGGCGACAAGGAAGTGAAGATCAATTGCGCCGCGGCGGACTTCGGCATCAAGACTGGCCTGGCGACGACGCGGTTGTTTGTGTTTGATACCGAGAACGCCATTATCTATATCGATGGCACGGCGAACATGGCCACGGAGCAACTGGACTTGACCATCAACCCCGAATCGAAAGGTTTTCGACTGTTCTCGCTGCGTTCACCGCTGTACGTCAACGGGCCGTTTATCAAGCCGAATGCCGGTGTGAAAGCCATTCCTCTGGCGCTGCGTGGCGCGGGCATGGTGGCGCTGGGTGTGATCGCGGGGCCTGCGGCCGGTTTGCTGGCACTGATCGCACCCAGCGCCGACGCGCCTAACCAGTGCGCACCTTTGCTGCAACAGATGCGCGAAGGCAAAGCACCGAAAACAGTCAAAGGGTGATTGCTGAAAATCACCCGCTTGCCCATTAATCAAACGATGTGTCGCAACAGCGCTAGCGAACATTCTGCGCCAGCGGTGTTGCGACCCTAGGCAACCTGGGTCGCAAACCTGCCCACCGCATCGACCACTCGTTTGGCGCCATCCTGAATCTCAACAATGACGTGGCCCGCCTGGGTGGCGAGTTCAAGGCCTTGCTCTGCCTGGGATTTGCTGTTTGCCATCTCGGCGACGGTTTCATCCACCAGCTTCTGGTTCTGCAAGACAACCGATGCAATTTCTTCGGTAGCCGTGCTGGTGCGCCCAGCCAATTGCCGAACTTCATCCGC
Source organism: Pseudomonas sp. RA_5y_Pfl1_P24 (assembly GCF_963970945.1). Taxonomy (NCBI): domain Bacteria; kingdom Pseudomonadati; phylum Pseudomonadota; class Gammaproteobacteria; order Pseudomonadales; family Pseudomonadaceae; genus Pseudomonas; species Pseudomonas sp. RA_5y_Pfl1_P24. The sequence goes on from NZ_CAXAOJ010000007.1 coordinate 256,557, forward strand.
CACGACCGCAAAACCGCGCCCCTGCTCACCTGCGCGCGCAGCTTCAATCGCAGCGTTCAATGCCAGCAAGTTGGTTTGCTGGGCAATACTACTGATCGTCTGAATGATCGAGCTGATCAACAATGACTGCTTGCCGAGCGCTTCAACGCCGCCAGAGGCCGCCTGCATATCAACAGCGACTTTGCGCATGGTGTGCATCGTGTCGTTCACCACGACGGCGCCGCGCTGAGCCGTCACGTCAGTCTGCTGGGAGATTTCAAATGCAGTTTGGGCGGCTTCACTGACGGCTTGTTCACGGGCCACTTGGTCGGTGACAACCGTCGCAAACTTAACGACCTTGCAGAGTGTGCCTTCGGTGTCGTACACCGGGTTATAAGTCGCCTCTAGCCATACGGTCTGACCGCGACTGTCAATTCGTTCGAAGCGGCCAGCAACAAATTCACCCTTGTTCAACGTTGACCAAAAATCCTTGTAGTTCTGCGACGAGGTTTCTTCTGGCTTGCAGAAAATACGGTGGTGACTGCCTTTCGCTTGGCTCAAGTTGTAGCCCATGGCTTTTAAGAACTGATCATTCGCGGTGAGCACATGCCCGGATAGATCGAACTCGATCACCGCCGTCGAACGCAGCAGCGCCTCAATGAACGAGGCGTTTTCCGAGGCTTTTTCTACGCGGGACGTAATGTTGGTCGCATAGCAAGCGATATGACTTAACAGGCCAGTCGCATCGGTTATGGGCTGCCAATGAGCATGAATCCACACTAACGAACCGTCAGCATGCAGGTAACGGTATTCGTCAGAGATCGATTTACCTGCGGCGATGGCGGCTCGAAAGTTGTGAAAGCACGGCAGCTTGGAGACGTACTGGGGGACGATATCGGCCATGGCACGGCCCAGAAGCTGATTCTGGGTATAGCCCAAGGCCTGTGCGAAGTTGTCGTTGCAGGCGGTAATTTTAAATGTCGAATCGATACTCAACGTCAGCATTTCATGGCTGAGTCCATCACGCAGTTGTCGCAGCTGCGCCAGCTCGGCTGTCTGAGATTGAAGCTGGTTCTTGATTTTGGTATTGAACATGGGGGAAACCGCCTGTTGGGTCTTAATAAGGCTATCGGCAAAGTCAGCCGCTTGTTGAGTCCTTTGTGACGCCTAAGCAGCGTTGAAAAACGCAACTTTCGCAGTAAGGCGATCCGCCAACTGCGCGAGTTCCATGCTCGCCGTTGCCACTTGGCGTGAGCCGGTGGCGGACTGCACGGTGGAACCGTGAATACGGTTGATGTTTTGCGCCACGTCTTCGGCCACGCTGTTCTGCTGCGAGGAGGCACTGGCGATTTGGGCGTTCATGTCGCTGATCGCACCCACCTGCTCGCTAATCTTGGCTAACGCACTCTGCGCCCTGCGGGTTTGCGCCACGCTTTGGCTTGCCAGCTCGCAGCTGTCACGCATGGTTTGCGAGGCGGTTTCAGTGCCCACTTGCAGCGTGCTGATCATCTTCCGAATTTCCTCGGTCGACCGCTGAGTCCGGTTGGCCAGCGAGCGCACCTCATCGGCGACTACCGCAAACCCGCGCCCATGTTCTCCAGCCCGCGCAGCCTCAATGGCGGCGTTCAGGGCCAGCAAGTTGGTTTGCGCAGCGATGGCGTTGATAACATCGATCACTGACTCGATCTTTTCGCTGTGTTTGGACACCTGGTTCACGGTGCCTGTGGTCTGCTCCAGCGTGACGGCCAGTTGTTCGATGGCCAGTGTGGTGCTAGCCACCAATCGATTGCCGCTTTCCACTTCTATATCAGCCAACCGGGACGCCTCAGCTGCCTGCGCGGCATACCCTGAGACTTCATTCACCGTTGCCGCCATTTGCGTGATGGCGGTGGCCACCTGCTCGGCTTCACGGGTTTGCAGGCTAATCTGGTCATTGTTGGCCGATGAGGTGGCAGACAATTGAGTCGACGAGTGATTGACCTCTTGGGCCGCCCTGCGCACTTGCTGGATAGTCTCTGCCAGGTGGCTAAGTGCGTCTTTTAATACGCCCATCACGCTATTGGGGTACTTCGTGGCAATCGTCTGATTCAGATCACCCGCAGCCAACCGCGCGATGGCTAATGCAACTTCCGTAGGCTCTGCGCCCAGCGTGGAGTTGACGAAGCGAATAATCACCGCCGACAACATAATGCTCAACAACAGGGCAATGCCGGTCGCGATGATCATCAGCGTACTGAACTGGCTGGCAGTGGCTTGCACCGCACCAAGCTTCGCCTTGATTGACGCCTCTTCATAGTCGATCAGCGCATTCACGCGCTTGAGCCACTCGCTGTATTCCAAAGACGTTTGACGCATCAGCAGCGCTTGGGCTCCCGGAATATCGCCCGCTTGGCGCAGGGAGATTATCGCCTGGGTAGATGTCAGGGTTTGTTGTTCAATGGCCTTGATCGCGCTCAGTAATCGAACCTCTTCGGCGGTCACGCTGGTGCCCTTGAACAGCTGGTCCATAGGGGCCGCCGAGTCGGAGTAGGCCTTTTCCAGGGCTCGAATCTCATCCAAGTGTTTTTCCAGGTCCGCTTTGTTCGCCACCAGCACCGCATCCCGGATCGCAATGGCACGGTTATGCACGCTGCCACGGAAATTGATTGCGTAGCGCTGTACCTTCGCAGCGTTTTCGCTGACGTCGCCCAAGGTGGAATCAATAAACGCCACGCGCTGAATGCTGATGGCAGTGATCACTACGAGAAGCGCCAGTATGGCTGCGAAGCTCAGCCCTATACGTGTGGCCAACGAAAGCGTGTTTTTCATGGCTAGCTCGGAAATTCGCCCTGCACTGGGCTGAGTTGGTGCGGATGACGCGAACGGTGCTATTAGCCGCTCACGTTGAGTTCATTGACGATAAGTCGGCGTAATAGGGTCCATCCAGTTAGCAATACTCACTGCGTTGATAGCTATGTGCTATCAGGTGAGGTCGCCGAGCAGGCTCGATCAAAAAACTAAATTCACAGCGGCGTGGGTGCCCGTTGTCAGCGATGGATTTTGAGCATATCGTGGCATAAAACTTATACAGAGTGCATGTAATTGTACAAGAATTCGCGGTGGCCACTGACGCTTTATTTTGAGGGTGAGTGCCCACTTTGCGCTCGAGAAATCAAGCTTCTGAGTGCGCGCGCTATACCCGATCGCCTTCTGTTTGTGGATATCAGCGATGCTGCCTTCGACGCCAACGCGCTGGGGTTCACGCGTGCACAAATGGAGGCATCACTGCGCGCCAGGTTTGACGATGGAACCTGGGTCACTGGGCTGGACGCTACGCTCTGGAGCTGGCGAGCAGCGGGGCTCGGTATCTGGGCAGCACCGTTATCGTGGCGGTTAACCCGGCCATTTCTTAACGTGGGCTATCGTCTTTTTTGCCGCTGGCGTCCGCATTTGGCCTGGCTGCCTCATCCGGATGGCAGCGTTCGCTGTCGCGGTGGGCGCTGTGCAGTGCCAGCCCCCCAAACCACTCCTGGCAGCCGGACGTCGCCGGTCAGAGTTATTGATGAAGAACGCTAACCGTTTGTGCCTGATCCTCGGTGATCAGCTATCGTTCGATCTCGCCTCATTGCAGGGCTTGGATGCCCAAAGCGATACCGTGCTGCTTGTCGAGGTGATGGAGGAAGCCAGCCATGTCCCTCATCATCCGCAAAAAATCACCCTGATCTTCAGCGCCATGCGCCATTTCGCCGAGACGCTGCAGCAGCGGGGCGTTCGAGTGCAGTACGTTGCGCTCGATGATCCAGACAACACGGGGTCAGTGCCGAGCGAGTTACACCGGTGGCAGGCGCTGATGCAAGCAGACGAAATACACATCACCGAATGCGGCGACTGGCGCTTGGAGCAATCGCTCAGGGACTGTGGCTTAGGCATAACGTGGCATTGCGACAGCCGTTTCCTCTGCACACGCACCGAGTTCTCCAATTGGGCACACGGCAAAAAGCAGCTGCGCATGGAATTCTTCTACAGAGAGATGCGGCGCAAGAGTGGATTGTTGCTCAATGGTGATGGCAGCCCGGTCGGAGGTGCCTGGAACTTTGATGCAGAAAACCGCAAGGCGCTACCGAAGGGGGTTAGGCCTCCCTCACCCGCCCGATTTGCGCCCGACCCGATCACCCAGGAAGTGATGGCGTTGGTGGCCAAACATTTCGCCAGTCACTACGGCTCACTCGACGCATTCGACTACCCGGTCACCCACGCCGACGCCCAGGCCCTGTGGGAATACTTTCTCGACTGGGGCTTGGCAGCCTTCGGCGACTATCAAGACGCCATGGCCAGCGACGAGCCTTTCCTGTTTCATGCCCGTATCAGCGCTGCGCTGAATATTGGCCTGCTCGATCTGCGTCAGTTGTGCGGCGATGTGGCGTCAGCCTACGAGTCGGGCAGCATTGCACTTAACGCTGCCGAAGGCTTTATTCGACAACTGATCGGCTGGCGAGAATATGTCCGAGGCGTCTACTGGCTGAAGATGCCTGACTATGCCGATGGCAATGTGTTCGGCAACACACGCTCGCTTCCAGCGTTCTACTGGACAGGCGAGACACAGATGAACTGCATGCGCCAAGCAATCAGCCAAAGCCTTGAGCATGCCTACGCTCACCATATCCAGCGGCTGATGGTCACCGGCAATTTTGCTCTGCTCGCCGGCATCGCACCGAGTCAGATTTGCGAATGGTACTTGGCCATCTACATGGACGCCTTCGACTGGGTGGAATTGCCCAATACCTTAGGCATGGTGATGCACGCCGATGGCGGTTACCTGGGCTCCAAACCCTATTGCGCAAGTGGCCAGTACATCAAGCGGATGTCCGACTATTGCCGTGGCTGCGCTTACAAGGTGAGCGAAAGCACCACCGACGATGCTTGCCCTTTCAACGCGCTGTATTGGCACTTTCTGATGCGTCACGGTGACCGCTTACGCGGCAATCAACGCATGAGCATGATTTATAAAAATCTCGACCGTATGGCTGAATCCAAACAGCAGGCACTTTGGCAGCGTGGCCAGTGGTTGCTAGACACATTGGACGCCGGTGAGTCATTTTGAAAAAAACCAACGCTGACTCACCGCCGCCCACACAGACAAAAAGGGCGCGCTGGTTATCCAGCGCGCCCTTTTTGGTATTCCGGTTTTTTGGTATTACAGGCTTTCGAGAATATCCGCCATGTCGTCGGCGTGCTCTTCTTCCTGGGCCAGGATTTCCTCGAAGAGACGGCGCGTGGTCGGATCTTTGTCACCGATGTACTGGATGATTTCACGGTAGCTGTCCACCGCGATCCGTTCGGCCACCAGGTCTTCGTAGACCATTTCCTTCAAGCTGTTACCTGCCACGTATTGAGCGTGGGAGTTTTTCGACAGCAGATCCGGGTTGAACTCCGGTTCGCCGCCCAACTGCACGATGCGCTCGGCGAGTTTGTCGGCGTGCTCGGCTTCCTGGGTGGCGTGCTCGAGGAATTCTTCTGCGGCTACATGGGCTTTTACGCCGCTGGCCATGAAGTAATGGCGCTTGTAGCGCAGTACGCAGACCAGTTCAGTGGCGAGCGAGCCGTTGAGCAAGCGGATGATTTCTTCGCGGTCGGCGTCGTAGCCTTCGGTCACGGCACCGTTTTCGACGTTCTGGCGGGCGCGTTGGCGCAGGGTTGCTACGTCAGTCAAGTTTGCTTCAGTCATCTCAATCTCCTGGTGCTAATCCGGTTTTACGCCACGCTCTAACGGCGTGATCGCTCCACATTGTGAGTGTTGGCTGAAGCAAAAAGTTTTATCGAATTTACCCTGGGCTTCATCTACATGACTTGAGGTTGGCCTACGCTGCAGGGCAACTGCTCATTTTCGAGGACGTTCGCACCATGCCGAAGTCGTTAGCCACGTGTTACCCGTTGGTGCTAGTTCCCGGCATGCTCGGTTTTGTGCGCCTGGGACTGTTTCCCTATTGGTACGGCATTGTTCCTGCACTACGCGCGGGGGGCGCCCAAGTGTATCCAGTGCAGGTGGCGCCGCTCGATTCCAGCGAAGTGCGCGGCGAGCAATTGCTGGTGCAGATCGAGCGCATCCGCCGCGACACCGGAGCCGCCAAGGTCAACCTGATCGGCCACAGCCAGGGCTCGCTCACCGCGCGATATGCGGCGGCCAAGCGACCGGAGTGGGTGGCGTCGGTGACGTCGGTGGCTGGGCCTAATCATGGTTCGGAGCTGGCCGACCATATCCACACCCATTATCCCGTCGACGGCGCCAAGGGCCGGATCATGAGCGCGCTGTTTCACCTGGTTGCCTGGGTGATGGGCGTGCTGGAAACCGGCTATCGCGGTCCGCGCTTCAAGGCGGATCTGCAGGCGTCCCATAGGTCCCTGACCAGCGCGGGTGTGGCGCTGTTCAATCAGCAATATCCACAAGGATTGCCCGAGACCTGGGGCGGGCAGGGCGCCGAAGAGGTCAATGGAGTGCGCTATTACTCGTGGTCCGGCACATTGCAGCCAGGCATCACTGACCGTGGTCGTAACCTGTTCGACGGTACGCATCGCAGTTGCCGTTTGTTCGCCCGCAGCTTTGTGCGGGAAAAGGGCCAGTGCGATGGCATGGTCGGGCGCTATAGCTCACACCTGGGGTTGGTGATCGGTGATGACTACCCCTTGGACCATTTCGATATCGTCAACCAATCGCTGGGCCTGGTGGGTAAGGGTGCCGAGCCTATTCGGTTGTTTGTCGAGCATGCACAAAGGCTCAAGGCTGCTGGGGTGTAGCTGTGAGAGCAGGCTGTGTTCAGGCATTACTGACTGGGGTAGTCCATCGCTCCGACAAAATCACCCCGCCCAACGTCAGCAAACCGCCCACCAGGTGGTACAGCGCCAACTTTTCCTTCAACACCACCGCCGCAATCAGCGCGGTGATCAACGGCAGCAAGTTGAAAAACAGCGTGGTGCGGCTCGGGCCCAAGGTCTTCACCGAATGCATCCAGGCCAGCGGCGCCAGCATCGAGGCCAGCAGGCACGCATACAGCACCAGTGGAATATTCGCCCAGCCAAGGCCGGCTTTTGCCGAGAACAGGAACAGCGGAAACAGCACCACCACGGCCACCAGCACCTGCAAATACAGCAACACCAGCGGTGGCAGGCGCAGTTGCCATTTTTTCAGCAGGGTGCTGTAGACCGCGTAGGCCAGGGTGGCGACCAGCATCATGCCGTCACCCAGGTTGACCCCGTGTTGCAGCAGTGCGCCCAGGCTGCCCGCCGACACCACCACGACTACGCCGGCAAACGACAGCACGGCACCGGTCAGTGCGCCGTAGGTCAGGCGCTGGCCAAGGCTGATGATGGCCGCCGTCAGTGCCATCAACGGCATCAGCGACAGGATAATGCCCATGTTGGTGGCGCTGGTCAGCGTAGCGGCGTAATACGCCAGGCTCTGGTACACCGCCATGCCCAGCACGCCGAGGATGAAGATCTTGCCCAGATTCGGGCGGATCAACGGCCAGTTGGCAATCACCGGCTTGAGCATGAACGGCGTAAACAGCAGCGCGGCCAGCAACCAGCGGTAAAAACCGATTTCAGCGGGAAAGATCGAGCCCACCGCCAGTTTGTTGACCACGGTGTTGCCGGCCCAGATAAAAATGGCCAGCAGGGGATAAGCGTATTGCATCGAAAGAAACCAGGCGTGTTGATGAGGCAGGATTATGCCTTGTCTGGATTGAGGCTTATACTTCGATCCAGACAAGTGACCGCTGTATCCAGACAAAATGGCCAAGCACAACGTACGCCTTCAGGATTTCCCCCAACTGCCGAGCCCGGTGTACTTGCGCTATTCGGATTTCGCCCCGGACACCGAATGCACCCCGCACCAGCATTTCTGGGGCTCGCTGGATTACTCCGCCAGCGGCGTGATGCGCATGGAAGTGGCCGGCAGCCGCTTCATGTCACCGCCGCAATACGCGGTGTGGGTGCCGCCGCACACCGAACACAGCTCCTACAACGCCGAGGCGATTGTCTACCACTCGGTGGGCCTTGCCCCGGAACTCTGCGAGGCACTGCCGCAACAGCCTTGCACCCTGGCCATCAGCGATATCCTCAAGGCCATCCTTCGCGACTTCGCACAGCGCGACGTGCATATGCCGCAGACCGCATCCGATATCCGCCTGGCCCAAGTGCTGGTGGACCAGCTCAAACAGGCGCCGATCCACGAGTGCTTTCTGCCCTACGCCCGCCACCCCGGGTTGCTCGGAGTATTGGAAGGCATGCAGACCGACCCCGCAGACAACCGCCCCCTAGCACATTGGGCCGAGCAGGTACACGTGAGCGAACGCACCCTGGCGCGTCAGTTTGTGCGCGAACTCGGCATGAGCTTTGGTGAATGGCGCCAGCGCCTGCGCTACCTGGCGGCCATCGAAGCCCTCGACAGCGAGCGCAGCGTGCAACATGTGGCATTCGACCTGGGCTACAGCACCGCCTCGGCTTTTATCGCCATGTTCCAACGCCAGGCGGGTTGTACCCCGGAGCAGTATCGGCGGACGCACATACGCAGTCGGTGAAGATGTAACAGGTTTTGACTACACTGCTGGAAGGCCGTGCTCTCCGGCACGGTAACAGGGAGAAAACTCCATGAAGATGCTGCGAATTCCGCTGTTGATGATGGGCCTGCTGTTGTGTTCCCAGGGCTTTGCCGCCACCGCCCAGCAAAACAAAATGACCACCTGCAACGCTGAAGCCTCCACCAAGACGCTCAAGGGCGACGAGCGCAAGGCCTTCATGAAAACCTGCCTGTCGGCCCCGGCGGCCAACGACGCCAAGACCCTGACCCCGCAGCAGCAGAAGATGAAGGATTGCAATGCATCGGCGAAAACCAAGACGCTGACGGGCGATGCGCGCAAAACCTTTATGAGTACTTGCCTGAAAGGCAGCTGAGTACGCGAATCCCCTGTGGGAGCGGGCTTGCTCTCGAAAGCCGTTTTTCGTTCAACACGTCAGTGACTGAACCACCGCATTCGCGAGCAAGCCCGCTCCCACACTGACCGTGTTCACAACACTAAGACCTCTCGCTTGATTTCCCCAAGGCTGGCAGACTGCCCATCCTTTAACGCCGTTCGTTTTGAGGCTGTATGCCAACGTTTTCTCAGCGTCATGTGTTGTTGCAGGCCAGCTACATCATCATTTTCGGCGGATTGCTGCTGGTACTGCCGCTCAAATTGCTGCCCAGCCTGCTGGCCGGCCTGCTGGTCTATGAGCTGGTCAACATGCTCACCCCCCAACTGCAACGGCTGATCGAAGGCCGGCGCGCGCGTTGGCTGGCGGTGGCTCTGCTTGGCACCCTGATCGTCAGCGTACTGACGCTGATCTTTGCCGGCGCCATCAGCTTCCTGCTCCACGAAGCGGAAAATCCCGGAGCATCCCTCGACAAATTCATGGGCGTGGTCGACCGCGCGCGCGGCCAACTGCCGCCGTTTCTCGATGCTTACCTGCCCGCGAGCGCTGCCGAATTCCGCGTGGCCATCGGCGATTGGCTGAGTAAACACCTGAGCGAACTGCAGCTTGTTGGTAAGGATGCCGCGCATATGTTCGTCACCCTGCTGATCGGCATGGTGCTCGGCGCGATCATCGCCTTGCAGCGCGTGCCCGACCTGACCAAACGCAAGCCCTTGGCCGCCGCCCTGTTTGATCGCCTGCACTTGCTGGTCCAGGCCTTTCGCAACATTGTTTTCGCCCAGATCAAAATCGCCGCACTCAACACCGCATTCACCGCTGTATTCCTAGCCGTGGTGCTGCCGCTGTGCGGGATTCACCTGCCGCTGACCAAAACCCTGATCGTGCTCACCTTCCTGCTCGGCTTGCTGCCGGTGATCGGCAACCTGATGTCCAACACCCTGATCACCATCGTCGCGCTGTCGCTGTCGATCTGGGTGGCGGTGGCGGCGTTGGGGTATCTGATTGTTATCCACAAGGTCGAGTACTTCCTCAACGCGCGGATCGTGGGTGGGCAGATCAGTGCCAAATCGTGGGAATTATTGCTGGCGATGCTGGTGTTTGAAGCCGCGTTTGGTTTGCCGGGGGTGGTGGCGGGGCCGATTTACTATGCGTATCTCAAGAGTGAGTTGAAGTTGGGGGGGATGGTTTAGGGGCAGTTGCGAGTGGCGAGCTGCAAGCTGCAAGTAAAAGCGGGTTTGCGTTTGCTTGGGGCCAATCGCACCCATCCCGCAACAGTTGTGCGAAGTCGTGGAGCGCTACGGCGTCACTACTGAGTAGGGGGGAAGATGTACGCAGGTCAAAATGTGCGGGCTTGCTCGCGAATGCGGTGGATCAGTCAGAGCAGCTTTGACTGACACTTCCCTGTTCGCGAGCAAGCCCGCTTCACACATTTGAACCGCAGTGTTTCAGCAGCCGTATCGCTTGCTCGCCTCAATCGCCAACCCGCTGCCGATGCTGCCAAAGATATTCCCTTCCACATGCCGCGCATTTGGCAGCATGGCCGAGATGCTGTGACGCAGTGCCGGAATCCCGCTGGAACCGCCGGTAAAGAACACCGTGTCTACCTGCGCCACACTGACCGATGCATCGTTGAGCAACTGCGTCACACTGCCGCGCACGCGCTCCAGCAAGCCGTCGATGGCCGACTCGAACAGCGCCCGGCTCAGCTCCACGCTCAGCCCCGGCTCAACCCGGTCCAGCGCCACATGGCGGCTGTTTTCATGGGTCAGCTGGATCTTGGTTTCTTCCACTTCCATCGCCAACCAGTGCCCGGCGCGCTGTTCGATCAGCTTGAACAGGCGATCGATACCGCCGGTGTCCTCGATGTCATAGCGCATGCTGCCCAACGCCAGTTGGGATTTCTGCGAGTACACCGAGTTGATGGTGTGCCAGGTGGCGAGGTTCATGTGATGGCTGGTGGGCATGTAGGCGCCACTTTTCATGCGGCTGCCGTAGCCAAACAACGGCATCATGCCTTGCAGGCTCAGTTGTTTATCGAAGTCGGTACCGCCGATGTGCACGCCGCCGGTGGCGAGGATGTCGTCGTGGCGGTTGTCGTTGTGACGACGGTCCGGCGACAGGCGCACCAGCGAGAAGTCTGACGTACCCCCGCCGATGTCGACGATCAGTACCAGCTCTTCCTTCTCGATGGTGGACTCGTAGTCGAAGGCGGCGGCAATCGGTTCGTACTGGAACGAGATGTCCTTGAAGCCGATCTTGCGCGCAACGTCGACCAGGGTGTTTTCCGCTTCCTGGTCGGCCATCGGGTCGTCATCGACGAAAAACACCGGGCGGCCCAGCACCACTTCTTCGAACTCACGGCCGGCGTTTGCTTCGGCGCGGCTCTTGAGTTGGCCGATAAACAGCGCCAGCAAGTCGGTGAAGGGCATTGCGGTGCCGAGCACGCTGGTGTCGTGCTTGATCAACTTGGAACCCAGCAGGCTCTTGAGCGAGCGCATCAGCCGGCCTTCGTAGTTTTCCAGGTATTCGTGCAGCGCCAGGCGGCCGTAGACCGGACGACGCTCCTCGAAGTTGAAGAACACCACCGACGGCAGGGTGATTTTGTCGTCCTCCAGCGCGATAAGCGTTTCCATGCCGGGACGGATCCAGCCGACGGTGGAGTTGGACGTGCCAAAGTCGATACCGCAGGCACGGGCTGGGGATGGGTTTTTCATGTCTATCAGGTTCCGGTCGAAAAACGGCCGCGCAGTGTATGCGAGTCGAAGGCGGATGCGTAGGCCGACCATCCGTTTAATCAAGCTTGAATCCTGGGGATTTGCCCCAATATCTGCTGCATACGGCAAGTGCCGAAAACATTTTGACGTACCCCCAGGCCACAAGACTCTACAGGTGCAAGACAGCGCACGTTGTGCCCCGGGCTGTGCGATCTCGATTTAGGAGGGTGAACCGCCGATGGATTTCAAAGACTACTACAAGATTCTGGGTGTCGAGCCGACGGCCGATGACAAAGAGATCAAGGCCGCGTATCGCAAACTCGCGCGCAAATATCACCCGGATGTGAGCAAGGAGAAAGACGCCGAAGCCAAGTTCAAGGACGCGTCCGAAGCCTATGAAGCGCTTAAAAGCGCCGACAAGCGCGCCGAGTACGACGAGCTGCGCAAATACGGCCAGCATGGCCAGCCATTCCAGGGCCCGCCAGGCTGGCAGAGCCGTGGTGGCTATGGCGGTGGTGGCGGCGGTGAGGATTTTTCGGACTTCTTCAGCTCCATCTTCGGCTCCCGCGGCGATGCCTTTGGTGGCGGTCAGCGTCGCCCTGCGGGGCGCAAGGGCCAGGATGTGGAGATGCAGCTCACGGTGTCGCTTGAAGAGACGCTGTCGACCGAGTCCAAGCCGATCAGCTTCCAGGTGCCGCAATACGACGCCTCGGGCCGGCATGTGAGCAATACCACCAAGAGCCTGAACGTGAAGATCCCCGCCGGCGTGGCCGACGGTGAGCGCATCCGCCTCAAGGCGCAAGGCGCGCCGGGTATTGGCGGTGGGGCCAATGGCGACCTGTACCTGATCATCAAGTTTGCGCCGCACTCGAAGTTTGAAGTGGAAGGTGAAAACCTGATCATCAACTTGCCGCTGGCACCTTGGGAGCTGGCGCTGGGCACGGAAGTGGCAGTCCCGACCCTCACCGGCAAGATCAACCTCAAGGTTCCGGCCGGCAGCCAAAATGGTCAGCGCGTGCGCGCCAAGGGGCATGGCTTGTTGAACAAGGCCGGGGAGCGCGGCTTCCTGTACATACAGCTCAAGGCCGTGATGCCCAAGCAGGCGGATGACGAGACCATCGCCCTGTGGCAGGAATTGGCGAAAAAAGCTGCGTTCAATCCACGAGAACACTTCTAAACCTTCATCGCTACATTTATCTACCGTCGAACGCCCGAGTGGGCATGATGTGCTGACGCTCCATTTCACAGGAGCGACATCATGCCCGACCTCTCGGCGACGCAGCCGGCTACTACTCAGAGCCTGCACCGCACCTTTCTTGAGCAATCAAGCCCCGCCTGGTTGATCAACGCCACCCCCGAACGTCGCACTGCCCTAAAAGCAGCCCCGGCCGCACTGCCCGACTTCTATCGCCAGGCATCGGCGTCCCAGCGCAAGACCGTGCGCGCGTGTTTCACTCAGCGCTTTACTGCACAGACCGCGCTCGACAAAGCCATGTCGACCCTGCAAGACATCGACACCTTTGCCGCCCCCTTATTGGCCAAGGCCTTGAAAGACACCTACAAGGTCGAACTGGACCTCAACACCACCTTGTTGTGCCTCAATAAACCGATCGAGGTCGGCATACTCGCCATCGAGATCAGCCGTTTCGAGGTGTCGCGCCTGCCCTTGTTGCAGGCGGCACTGCACAGTTTCGAAGCCCGTGAATGCGAAGCGGGCGCCTTTCATCATTCGTCGGGGTTTCTGGTGCCGGGGGCGAAGCCGGGCCACTTCGAAACACTTGCCACCCCGCTGACGGTGACGCAGTTCATCTGTCTGTGCCGCACGTTGGACGTGGGTGCGAAATATCAGCGCTACCTGAAAAACTGCCTGCAACCTGCCGAACCGGGGGCGGAGCAAGCGTTGCGCGACACATTCATCAGCGCCCAAAAAGCGGCCCTGGCTGCCGCAGCCGAGCAGGCACTGCTGAACAACGATATCGAGCCTGCCGATTACCGCTTGATGCAGAGCGTGATCGAAGGCTCGCTCAACCCCAAGGTCAACGGCAAGCCCGTGTGGTTTCGCGACCTTGGTTTGATGAATAAGCGCATGACCGGCTGCCTCGCCTTTGTCATCTGCGAAAAATATCGCTACAGCGACGACGTCATTCTCTACATCCCCAACGACCCGCAGCACCCGCTCAAGCGCTTTACCTGGGCGCAACTGAGGGCCACCTTCAAGCAGCGCTTTACCGCGCGCGACGCCACAGCCCCAGATGACGGTAGCCCGACGGCCTACCAGCGGTTTTTCAGCCAGTTCGTGGCTTACGGCGACCGACCTGCGTATTTCAGCCAATTCACGGAAGACGCACCGGCCCGCTCTTTTGGCGAGGCCCTGTTACCTCATGTATCGTTGTTGAAGGAGTTGGCCCAGGGCTTCAACCCCTTTCGCGTATTCACCGATATCAAGGAACTGCCACCCGGCCCACCGCCTGTCAGGGAAGCCAACCCTGACCCCTTTCTCGCGCCCACCGCGTTGACGCGCGCGGGCCACGGCATTTGGGCGGCCAACGTCGACCTGTGGCAATACCTCTTCGAGCAACACCGCGACAAAATGATCGGCGACGCGCGCTGCCATGCCGTCCCCACGGCAGACGTGGACGCGCGGGTGCGCTCGGAGAAGCTGGCGCGCTTGCTCAACATCGGCATGCTGGTGTTGAACACGGTCTCGATGTTCGTCCCGGTGCTGGGTGAAGTGATGATGGGGGTGATGGCGGGCCAGTTGTTGTACGAAACGCTTGAAGGTTCGTTGGAATGGAGTGAGGGGGATCGCCAGGCTGCCAAGGTCCACCTGGTGGACGTGGCCGAAAACCTGGCACTGCTCGGGGCGATGGCGGCAGGCGGTAAAGTCGCGGGCAAACTGCTTGCGGCCAAACCCGAACCGGTGATCGAAGCGCTGGCACCGGTGACCTTGCCTGGGGGGCAGGGGCGGCTGTGGAAACCTGCATTCGACGGCTACGAAAGCCCTGACGTATTGCTCGCGGATGCCACGCCCAACGCGGCGGGCCAGTACCATCAGGCGGGCAAGACCTACATCCGTCAGTCGGGTAAGGTCTACGAAAAAACCTACGACGAAAGCCTGCAACGCTGGCGGATCAAGCACCCTGCCGACCCCGATGCCTATCAACCGCCACTCACGCACAATGGCGCCGGGGCTTGGCGCCTGACCCATGAACAGCCGTCGAGCTGGGACCGGGTCACGCTGTTGCGCCGCATGGGGCCGGTGACGGACGGTTTCACCGATGACCAATTGTTGACCATCGCCGACATCGCTGGGGCCGGCGATCACACGTTGCGCAAAATGCACTTGGACAACCAACCGCCGCCGCCTGAAGTGGCAGATGCCTTGCGCTTGTTCAGCGTGGAGCGGGATGTGGCACAAGTGATCGAGCAAGTGAGCAGCGGCCGGGCGGTCGATGGCCGTTATCTGTATGTATTGCCACTGGTCACCGAGTTGCCGCGCTGGCCTGCGGGCAGGACGCTGCGCGTGTTTGACGGGCCGGGCCTGAGCGGACGCTCGCAGACCTATGGTGTAGAGCGCATTGACAATGCCTTGAAGCAGCGACCGACGATTCGCATCAGCCGTGCCGATGTACTGAACGGTCAATTGCCGTCGCATATCCTGGCGGCGCTGGATGAGTCGGAAGTGGTCGGCCTGCTTGGCAGCGAGCCGGCCCGGGTGCGCGATAACCGCGCATTGGAGTTCAGCAAACAACTGGCTGACTACGCCCGCACCCGCCAACCGGCAATATTCGACAGCCTGTACAGCGGCACCCGGCGCACGCCGCCAATGGTGGCCAAACTGCAACGGCTTTACCCTGGCCTGAGCGAATCCGCCGCGCATACCCTGCTCGACGACACCGACACCGAACAATTGATCCGCCTGCACGACACCGGGCGCGTGCCATTGGAGATGCAGGAGCGCGCGCGCTGGTATGTGCGCCAGGGCCGGGTCGGTCACGCGTTTGCTGGCCTGCACATGGACAACCTGACCTCGGCCGACAGCAAGCGCTTGGCCTTGCACACCCTGGGACATTTGCCGGGTTGGTCGGGCCAACTGCGACTTGAGGTGCGCGAAGGCAGCATCGACGGCGCTTTGCTTGACAGCATCGGCAGCGAGACCGCCGCGCAACGCAAATACCTGGTCAAGAAGGGGCCGCGCTACCAAGCATTCAACGAGCGCGGCGAGGCCCTTAACAGCCTCACGCAGCACGGTGATAGTTTTTACGATTCGATCATGCACGCCTTGCCGGACGATGCGCGTCAGGCGCTGGGTATGCCGCAGGTCAGCCAAAGCCTGGCGTTACGTCGGGCAATCATCGACTACGCGGTGGAGCATCGCCAGGCGTCGGCGCAGATCGTCGAAGGCCATGTGCGGGGTCAACCCTGGTTCAAACCGCCGCAGCGAATTTCGCCGAGGCTGATCGGCTACCCCGCCAGCGGTCGCGGCGAGGGCATGATGGCGTCGCTGGCCAGCCGGGTGCGGGCGGTTTATCCACAACTCACGGAGGACGAAGCCAATGGATTCATCCTCAGGCGCATGACCGCAGGAGACGACGAATCGCAAATCTACAACCTGCTCAACAATCGTATGCGCGAATGGCAAACGCTGGAGAGTACCCTCGACCAATGGGCCGGCGCGCCTTCGGCCGAATTGATGCAGGGATTTTTCGCGGCAGTGGGCGGCAAGCAACAGGTGGTTCAGGCGATCAAAGCCTGCTGGCGGCGTTCGCCCCTGGCCGAGCGAGCGCGTTTTGCCGAACTGGATATATTTACCGACGAGCCCTTACCGGCGTTGACCGCAGACTTTTCCCATGTACGCACCTTGACCCTTAACGGTCGCGGGATCACCAACGCCACGGTTGAGCAGGTGCTCGGCTATTTTCCGCAGGTTGAAACCCTCAGGCTGGTGGTCAACACTCCCGATCTGAGTGCGGTGCCCGCGACGCTGGAGCACATGCCGCACCTGACGAGTTTGAGCATCGCCTCGAACTTTCCGTTGGAACAGATGCAGATAATGCGCCTGGGCAATCTCACCGGTTTGCGGGAACTCAGCCTGGAGTGTGCGTTGACGTCCGGGCAGGTGCTGGATGTCAGCCGTCTGAGCCAACTGCGCAGGTTAAAACTCGGCAGGGGCTTCCAGTGGAGGTTCCCGACCGGCGTATTTCAATTGCCCCTGCTGGAACGTCTGGACTTTTCCAGCTCATCGATCAGTACGCTGCCGCCCGAGATGTTCCAGTCTGGGCGTGAGCGGCTGTGGTCGGGGCTGACCATGAATTGGTCGCACATCAGCCGAGAGCAGTTCCTACCGGCGTTCGCCTACGTGACCCGTCACGCCGAACACCTGTTGGACCTGGAGCAAATGGTCGGCAGTTACTGCGAGGGCGAGCTGAGCCGGCTGCAATGGCAGGGCCAGAACGAGCTGAGCTTTACGGGTCTGATGGAGCAGCGTCAGGCATTGTTCGAAGCGTTCAAGGCACAGGTGAGCGGCTTTCAGGCGCGGTTTAATGCCATGGAAGCCTTGAGCAGCGAATACGCCGAATTGAACCGCACACTGGATGACTGGAGCCACACCCTCGACACTTCGGGCGAAGGCATGCGGCGCTCCAATTTGCGCTTCACCTTGCGGGCGTGCTGGTACAACGGCCTGCTCAAGCGCTTCGGTACCGCGCAACGGTCATCAAGATTGGTCGTGCGTGCGTTGGCCGTGAGCGAACTGCCCGAGTTGGCGACGGAGGGCTTTGCCCATGTCGAGACGTTGCAACTGATCGGTGCACGCGTGCCGCCTGCACAGTTGGCCCGGTTCATCCAGAATTTTGCCAACGTGCGCACACTGGACCTCAGCGATTGCGCCCTCGTCGAGTCGCCGCTGGCGCCCGGTGCGCTGCCGTCGCTTGTGCACCTCAACCTGGCAGATAACCCGATCATCGCGCTGGATGTGAGCGCCATGCCGGGTTTACAAGCGCTTAATCTTAGCCGCACAAAACTGCAGAGTTGGCCGATCGGGGCGCAAAACCTGACGCAACTGTCTTGGCTGGATTTGCGTGATAGCCAGCTCACCCACGTGCCGCAGCTCGCTCTGGACCGCGATGGATTGGTCATTGCCAGCAACCTGACCGGGGCGCCGCTGGACCCCGCCACCCAGTCGGCATTCGCAGCGGCGCAGCAGCGGGTTGAGGACGCTTACGGTCTGGCGCATGGCGCCCTGGGCCGGTTTGCCTTGGAGGACGTTCCGGACGCGTTTCCACCGATCGAGACCGGTATGACGGTTATCCAGCGGTTACTGCCTCTGACATCGGACGCCGCAGGCCGCGCGCTATCGGTTGAGCAGCGCCTGCAACGCCTTAACCCTGCGCTGCAACCTGACGCCTTGCACGCCTGGGCACAGCATCTGCAGGCCGATGGCGCCACCGAGCTGAGCATTCACCTGCGTGTTCTGGAGTGGGAGCGCGCGTCGCAGACGTTGACCCGTGAACTGAATGATTGGATGTTTATCCGCGAAGCCCACGGTCACGGCTGGCGGGTTTCGTCCCAGACACGCCGATGGGCGGCGCAACGCATTCTTGAGTCCTGGCGCAGCAGCCTGTTGCCGGGCGAGGCCGTTGAGCGCGCGCTGCTACTGGAGGGCGTCCAGGTCGGCGATTTGCCTGGATTGCCCACCGGCTTCACCCACGTTGAAAGCTTGAACCTGACGGGCGTCAGGCTGACCGAGGACGGCTCCAACGGTTTTCTGCACGCATTTCCTCAGCTGCGTACGTTGATGCTCAACGGCAACCTGCTGGTGGAGGTGCCCGAGGCTGTCAGCCGCATGGAACATCTGCAGCGCCTGGAACTGTCGAGCAACCCACTGATAGACCCCGCGCTCCTGTACCGCGCATTGGCCACGATGCAACAACTACGATGGCTGGATCTCAGCCAGTGCAACCTGGAAACGTTCGATATGCAGGCGTTCCCGCATCTGCAAACACTCGATATTGCCAGTAACCGACTGACAGAGTGGCCCGCAGGCGTCTTGCAGCATGCGGCTTTGAACCGACTGAATCTGAGCCTCAATGAAATCGATGTAATTCCGCCCCTTGCGCTTGAGGGTGGCCATGACGCATTGATGTTCGGTACCGATCTTTCCGGCAACATGCAATTGCCGCGCGAGGCGCTGGAGCGGCTGCAAGACTATGCCGAGCGCACCGAGCGCACTCATGCGCTGGGCTTTTCCAGGCGCGAGTTGCGGCAAATGCTTGAGGAACTCGACAGCCCGACGGGCAGCGAAGACGAGGACGCGCAGGCCGAACCCGACGAAGTGCTTGAACCCGTGCAAACCACGCCAGCAGAGCGCGATCCGTGGTTTGAAACACTGGAACCTGAAACGCTGCAAGAACATCGCGGGCTTTGGGATCAGTTAGAGGCGGAGCCGGACAGCGCGGCGTTTTTTAATCTGCTGAAGATGTTGCAGCACACCAAGGAGTTCAGTGTGGCTCGCGCCGACCTGACACGACGCGTATGGCGGGTACTCAAGGCCGCGGGCGCTGACACTGAGCTGCGGCAAACCCTGTTCGGCATCTCTAATACTCATGGCACCTGCGTCGACGGACGTATTCTTACCTTCAGCGGCCTGGAGGTGAAGGTTTACGAGCACGACACTCTGCTTGGGATCGACCCGTCGCGGCTGGATCTCAAGGGGCCGGCACTGTTGAAACTGTCCCGGCAATTGTTTCGGCTAGGGCAGGTTGAAGCGTTGGCGTCCGCAGAAATTGCACGGCGTGCCCACCCGGACGAGGCCGAGATTCGCCTGGAATACCGTGTGGGATTGCAGTCCAGACTGGACCTGCCGGGCCAGCCCGCGCATATGAACTATGGCATGCCGCTCCCGAGGCAGCGGCTGGATGCTGCGGTCCAGAGCGTATTGGCCGCGGAGAGCACCCAGGCGTTTTTCCACGAACTGGTCGCGCGCGGCTACTGGGTTGATTACTTACAGCAGAAATACCCCGAGACGTTCGCGCAGTGGCAGCGCAGCCGTGACTCGAGGCTGGATGCACTGGAAAGCGCCCATCCACAGTTCGATCAGGATTACACGAATGCCTTGAACGCGCTCTACAGGCAGGTGGAGCAGGAGCGTTATCAAACCCTGCTCGACTTGTCGCAACGTGAGGTGGTGGCCCAGGCCGGGGACCAGCCTGGGCCATCGCGGGCTGAAGTGCAGCCGCTGGGCTGACATTCAAAACAGGAAATACCGCTGGGCCATCGGCAGCACATCTGCTGGCTCACACCACAGCAACACACCGTCGGCCTTGACCTGATAAGTTTGCGGGTCGACTTCAATATCCGGTAGGTAATCGTTGTGGATCAAGTCGGTTTTCTGCACGTCGCGGCAGCCCTTGACCACGGCGATCTGCTTTTTCAAACCCAGGGCTTCGGGCAAGCCTGCGTCCTGTGCGGCCTGGCTGATAAAGGTCAGGCTAGTGGCGTGCAGCGAGCTGCCAAAGCTGGCGAACATCGGGCGGTAGTGCACCGGCTGCGGCGTGGGGATCGAGGCGTTGGCGTCGCCCATCAGGCTTGAGGCAATCGCGCCGCCCTTGAGGATCAGGGTCGGCTTGATGCCAAAGAATGCCGGGCGCCACAGCACCAGATCGGCCCATTTGCCGACTTCGATGGAACCGACGATATGGCTGACGCCGTGGGTGATCGCCGGGTTGATGGTGTACTTGGCGATGTAGCGCTTGGCGCGGAAGTTGTCGTTGCCGGGGCCGTCGCCGGGCAGGGCGCCGCGCTGTTTTTTCATTTTGTCGGCGGTCTGCCAGGTGCGCGTGATCACCTCGCCCACGCGGCCCATGGCCTGGCTGTCGGAGCTGATCATCGAGAATGCGCCGAGGTCGTGCAGGATGTCTTCGGCGGCGATGGTCTCGCGGCGGATGCGGCTTTCGGCGAAGGCCACGTCTTCGGCAATGCTCGGGTCGAGGTGATGGCAGACCATCAGCATGTCCAGATGTTCGTCGATGGTATTGCGTGTGAACGGCCGCGTCGGGTTGGTGGAACTGGGGAGCACGTTGGGGAAGCCGCAGGCCTTGATGATATCCGGCGCGTGCCCCCCACCGGCACCCTCGGTGTGGTAGGTGTGGATGGTGCGGCCCTTGAGCGCGGCCAATGTGGTTTCGACAAAGCCGGACTCGTTGAGGGTGTCGCTGTGGATCGCCACCTGCACATCGTATTGGTCGGCGACGCTCAGGCAGTTGTCGATGCTCGCGGGCGTGGTGCCCCAGTCTTCGTGCAGCTTCAAACCGATAGCGCCGGCCTTGACCTGTTCGATCAACGGCTCCGGCAGGCTGGCGTTGCCCTTGCCGGTAAAGCCGATGTTCATCGCAAACGAATCGCTGGCCTGGAGCATGCGCGCCAGGTGCCAGGGCCCGGAGGTGCAGGTGGTCGCGTTGGTGCCGGTGGCCGGGCCGGTGCCGCCGCCGATCATGGTGGTGACGCCGCTGGTCAGTGCTTCTTCGATCTGCTGCGGGCAGATGAAATGCACATGGCTGTCGATGCCGCCGGCGGTGAGGATCATGCCCTCACCGGCGATCACTTCGGTACTGGCGCCGATGGCCATGGTCACGCCGGGCTGGATGTCCGGGTTGCCTGCCTTGCCGATGGCGTGGATGCGCCCGTTCTTCAGGCCGACATCGGCCTTGACGATGCCCCAGTGGTCGATGATCAACGCGTTGGTGATCAGTGTGTCGACGACTTCATGGGCGAGTAATTGGCTTTGACCCTGACCGTCGCGGATGACCTTGCCGCCGCCGAATTTGACTTCTTCGCCGTAGACGGTGAAGTCCTGTTCGACTTCCACGAACAGGTCAGTGTCGGCCAGGCGGACCTTGTCACCGACGGTGGGGCCGTACATGTCGGCATATGCCTGACGGGTGATTTTCATAGCCTCGGTCCTCGGATATGAGCTGCGAGCTTTAAGCTGCGAGCTTCAAGAAAAAGCAGGTGTGGCGCCACAAGCTGCTCTTTCTTGCAGCTTGCAGCTTGATGCTTGCAGTCGACCTAAAGCTCGCCCATGACTCTTCCCGCAAACCCATAAACTCGCCGCATTCCGCTCAGGTCGACGAGCTCGACAGTCCTCGCCTGCCCCGGCTCAAACCGCACCGCCGTTCCCGCCGGAATATTCAAGCGCATGCCACGGCTTGCCGCGCGGTCAAACGTCAGCGCGTCATTGGTCTCGAAAAAATGGTAGTGCGAACCCACCTGGATAGGCCGGTCGCCGCTGTTGGCCACACTGAGGGTGACGGTGCGCCGGCCCACGTTGAGTTCGATGTCGCCAGGCTGGATCTGATATTCGCCAGGAATCATGCAGGTTGCCCCAGGGTCTTGAAGTAGATAGCGGTCGGGCTGTAGCGCCCGTCCGGGCTTTGGCAGTAGTCGGGCAGTTCGCCGATCTTGGTGTAGCGCAGCGACTGGTAGAAGGCTTCGGCGCCGGAGCCAGCCTCGGTGTCCAGGTACAGCAGGCCACGTTTGTGCTGGCGGGCAGCGAGTTCCAGGGTGTTCATCAGTTGCTGGCCCAGGCCATGGCGCCGTGCGCGGCTGTGCACCAGCAGTTTTTGTACTTCGGCGCGGTTCAGGCCGTTGGCTTTCTGGCACAGCGCCAACTGCACGCTGGCGATGACCTGCTCGTCGCGCACCACCACCCACAGCAGCAGGCTGGCGTCTTCAATACTCGCCTGCACGCCGTTCAGATAAGCACGCGCTTGAGCCTCATCGAAATCGGCCATGAAACCCACTGAAGCACCATGCTTGACCGCGTCCAGCAACAGCTCGATCAAGCCCTGGCGGTAGTGGGCAAAACTTTCAGCATGGACTCGACGCAGTTGAGCCGCGTTCATCGATGTCACTCCTGGGGCGGTTCTGCGCCCGGATTCAAGGCAAGCTGCATAAAGGTGAGGTCGAGCCAGCGGCCAAACTTGATACCCACTTGCGGCATCTGCCCGGTGGTGATGAACCCCAGGCGTTCATGCAGGCGGATCGAGGCCTGGTTGCTGCTTTCGATGGCGGCGACCATCACGTGTTTGCCGCAGGTGCGCGCGCGTTCGATCAAGCCTTCCATCAGGCGCGGGCCCAGGCCCTTGCCGCGTTGGTCGCTGCGCACATACACCGAGTGTTCGACGCTGTAGCGGAAGCCCTCGAACGGGCGCCAGTCGCCAAACGCGGCGTAGCCCGTGACTTCGCCGTTTTCCACCGCCACCAGGACCGGATATCCCAGAGCCTGGCGCGCGCTGAACCAGGCTTTACGGTTGGCCAGGTCCACCGGTTGTTCGTTCCAGATCGCCGTCGTATTCAGCACCGCATCGTTGTAGATGTCGCGAATCGCAGGCAGGTCCTGCTCGGTTGCATCACGAATCATGGCCGGCCTCTTACGCAATGGGTTGGTGGACGGTGACCAGCTTGGTGCCGTCGGGGAAGGTGGCTTCGACCTGGACATCCGGGATCATTTCCGGGATGCCTTCCATCACCTGCTCGCGGCTGAGCAGGGTGGTACCGTAGTGCATCAGCTCGGCCACGGTGCGGCCGTCGCGGGCGCCTTCCATCAAGGCGGCGCAGATGTAGGCGATGGTTTCCGGGTAGTTGAGCTTCACCCCGCGCGCCAGGCGGCGCTCGGCTACCAGGCCGGCGGTGAAAATCAGCAGTTTGTCTTTTTCCCGTGGGGTCAGGTCCATGGTTCAAGGTCTCTCTTAGGCAGCATTCTTATCAACAATGGAGATCCCGTGTGGGGGCGAGCAAGCCCGCTCCCACATGTTTGATCTTCATGTGCTCCAGATTCTCGGTGATACCGCTTCCCTGCCTAATACGGCCGGGCGCAACACGCGCCATAAATCGATCAGCCACCCCCGTGCCAGCAGCGCTTCGCTGGCCAAACAACGGGCCACCAGCAAGCCGGGCAATTGGGTGAGGTCGCCGCGTACCGCGTTGGGCAGGGTGCGGCAGGTTTCCAGTAATTGAGGGTCAATATCGGCGGTCAGCAACAGCGTGGCAAACACCGGTTGCCCGTCCAGGCCGATAGGTGAATCGAGCAAACCGTCGGCGCCCACAATGCGCTGGCGCTCATGCCAGAGCAACTGGCCGTCGCGGCGTATATCCAGGTGCGACTGGAAGTGGCCCAGGTCAAAACGCTCGCCACTGGCCGGGCGACCGAGGGCGACCACGTCCCAGTAGAACAGCCGCGCATCGCCTTGCAGCTCAATGCGCGTGGTGAGTTCGGCCTGGGCGGCGCTGAATACAATGGTTTCCTGGGGCAGCCACTCCAGCGTCGCGCCGGCTTCGACCCTGAGGTCGAGCTGCTGAAACGCCGGCCCGTTGGCGCGGTACCACTTGGCCGCGCCGGGGCTGGTCAGCTGCGCCCAGGCACCGGCACCGACGTGGGCGCTGATGTCCAGACGATCGCCACCGGCAATCCCGCCCGGCGGGTGCACGATGATGTGCTGGCACACCTCGGGGCCTTCGGCGTACAGGTGTTTTTGCACGCGCAGCGGGCCGAGGTGGCGACGCATCACCGGGCGCGTGGTGTCGCCGAAACGCGCGTAGCCGAGTTCCAGCTCGGCGTGCCAGCTGGGGGTGAACAGGGCGCAAGTAAGGGGCAGGTTCATGTTGTGTGCTTATCGTCAGGACGCTACAGGTTAGATCGTAACCAGGCCGCGTACACCCTCGTTTTCCATATTTTCACCACGGCCCTGCTGCACGATTTCACCCCGGGACATCACCAGATACTGGTCGGCCAGTTCCGCGGCAAAGTCGTAGAACTGCTCGACCAGCAGGATTGCCATATCGCCACGCTCAGCGAGTTTCTTGATCACCGCGCCGATCTCCTTGATCACCGACGGCTGGATGCCTTCGGTGGGCTCATCGAGGATCAACAGGCGCGGACGGCTGGCCAGCGCCCGGCCGATGGCCAGCTGTTGTTGCTGGCCGCCGGACAGGTCACCGCCACGGCGATGCTTCATTTGCAGCAACACCGGGAACAATTCGTAGATGAAGGCGGGCACTTCCTTGGCTTCTGAGCCCGGAAAACGCGAGAGCCCCATCAGCAGGTTTTCTTCCACTGTCAGCCGGCCAAAAATCTCCCGGCCCTGGGGCACGTAGGCAATCCCGGCATGCACACGCTGATGCGGCTTGACCCCGGTGATGACCTTGCCTTCCCAATTCACCACGCCTTCCTTGGAGGGCAGCAGACCCATCAGGCATTTGAGCAGAGTGGTCTTGCCTACGCCGTTACGGCCCAGCAGGCAGGTGACTTCGCCGATCTTCACGTCAAAAGACAGCCCGCGCAGGATGTGGCTACCGCCGTAGTATTGGTGCAGGTGTTGTACTTGTAGCATTGGAACTCCGTTAGTTAGGCTTCAAGCGGCTTGCGACTCAAAGCTGGCCGATTTATCTGCCCAAATACACCTCAATAACCCGCTCATCGGCCTGCACCTGCTCCAGCGACCCTTCGGCCAGCACGCTGCCTTGGTGCAACACGGTCACGTGGTCGGCAATCGAACCGACAAAGCCCATGTCATGTTCCACCACCATCAGCGAGTGCTTACCCGCCAGGCGCTTGAACAGTTCGGCGGTGAATTCGGTTTCGGCGTCGGTCATGCCCGCTACCGGCTCGTCCAGCAGCAACAGTTGCGGGTCTTGCATCAGCAGCATGCCGATCTCCAGGAACTGCTTCTGGCCGTGGGACAGCAAGCCGGCCGGGCGCTGTGCCGACGCGGTGAGACGGATGGTGTCGAGCACTTCATCGATACGGTCCTTCTGCTCGCCGCTCAGGCGTGCGCGCAGGCTGGCCCACACCGATTTATCGGTCTTCTGCGCCAGCTCCAGGTTTTCAAACACGCTCAGGGCTTCGAATACCGTGGGCTTCTGGAACTTGCGCCCAATGCCTGCCTGGGCGATCTGCACTTCGCTCATACCGGTGAGATCGAGGTTTTCGCCAAACCAGGCGGTGCCATGGCTGGGGCGGGTCTTGCCGGTGATCACGTCCATCAGCGTGGTCTTGCCCGCGCCGTTGGGGCCGATGATGCAGCGCAATTCGCCGACGCCGATGTACAGGTTCAAATCGTTGAGTGCCTTGAAGCCATCGAAGCTGACGCTGATGTCTTCCAGGGTCAGGATGGTGCCGTGGCGGGTGTTCAGGCCCTTGCCGGCGGCCTGGCCAATGCCGATGGCATCGCGGCCGCTGCCTGCGTCGAAAATAGGTTCAAGCATGACGTTCCTCATTTCTTCAGCAGACCGATAACGCCCTTGGGCAGGTACAGGGTGACGATGATGAACAGCGCCCCGAGGAAGAACAGCCAATATTCCGGGAAGGCCACGGTGAACCAACTCTTCATGCCATTCACCACCCCTGCGCCCAGCAGCGGGCCGATCAACGTCCCGCGCCCGCCCAAGGCCACCCACACCGCCGCTTCGATCGAGTTGGTCGGCGACATTTCACTGGGGTTGATGATGCCCACTTGCGGCACATACAACGCCCCGGCCAACCCACACAACACCGCGCTCAACACCCACACGAACAGCTTGAAGCCACGTGGGTCGTAGCCGCAGAACATCAGGCGGTTCTCGGCGTCGCGCAGGGCGGTCAGCACCCGACCGAACTTGCTCTTGGCCAGGCGCCAGCCGATGTACAGGCTCGCCACCAGCAGCAGCACCGTTGCCACAAACAACACCGCCCGCGTGCCCGGCTCTGTAATCCCAAAGCCGAGAATGCTGCGGAAATTGGTGAAGCCGTTGTTGCCGCCAAAACCGGTCTCGTTGCGGAAAAACAGCAGCATCCCGGCGAAGGTCAGGGCCTGGGTCATGATCGAGAAATACACGCCCTTGATCCGCGAGCGGAAGGCGAAGAAACCAAAGACCAGTGCCAGCAGACCAGGCGCCAGCACCACCAGGCACATGGCCCAGAGGAAGTGCTCGGTGCCGACCCAGTACCAGGGCAATTCGGTCCACGAGAGGAAGGTCATGAACGCCGGCAACTCATCGCCGGACGCCTGGCGCATCAAGTACATGCCCATCGCATAGCCGCCCAGGGCAAAGAACAAACCGTGGCCGAGAGACAACATACCGGCATAGCCCCACACCAGGTCCAGCGCGAGGGCGACGATGGCGTAGCAGAGAATCTTGCCCACCAGCGTCAGGATGTAGGCCGACACATGCAGCGGGTTTTCCGGCGACAGCAAGGAACACAACGGCAGCGCCAGCAGCAGGATCAGCATCACTGCGCCGACGGCAATCGTCGCCTTGGGGCCGGCCTTTTGCGCGGCCGTAAGCATCAATGGCTGGTTCATCAGTCGATCACCCGTCCTTTCAGTGCGAAGAGTCCCTGCGGGCGTTTCTGGATAAACAGAATGATCAGCGCGAGGATCAGGATTTTGCCGAGCACGGCACCGATCTGGGGTTCCAGGATCTTGTTGGCGATGCCCAGCCCGAAGGCGGCCATGACACTCCCGGCCAACTGGCCGACGCCGCCGAGCACCACGACGAGGAACGAGTCGATGATGTAGCTCTGGCCCAGGTCCGGGCCGACGTTGCCGATCTGACTCAGCGCCACACCGCCCAACCCGGCAATGCCGGAACCCAGGCCAAACGCGAGCATGTCCACGCGGCCTGTCGGTACGCCGCAGCACGCGGCCATGCTGCGGTTCTGGGTCACGGCGCGCACGTTGAGGCCCAGGCGGGTTTTGTTCAGCAGCAGCCAGGTCAGCAGCACCACGCACAAGGCGAAAGCGATGATTACAATGCGGTTGTACGGCAGCACGAGGTTGGGCAGCACTTGAATCCCGCCCGACAGCCATTCGGGGTTGGACACTTCGACGTTCTGCGCGCCGAACACCAGGCGCACCAACTGGATCAGCATCAGGCTGATGCCCCAGGTGGCCAGCAGGGTTTCCAGCGGCCGACCGTACAGGTGACGAATCACCGTGCGCTCCAGCGCCATGCCGATGGCAGCGGTGACAAAAAACGCCACCGGCAGCGCGATCAGCGGGTAGAACTCGATGGCTTGCGGCACGTAGCGCTGCATCAGCATTTGCACAACGTAAGTGGAGTAGGCGCCGAGCATCAGCATCTCGCCGTGGGCCATATTGATCACGCCGAGCAGGCCGAAGGTGATCGCCAGGCCCAGGGCCGCCAGCAACAGAATCGAGCCCAGGGACATGCCGCTGAAGGCCTGGCCGAGGAGCTCGCCGACCATCAACTTGCGTTTGACCTGGGCCAGGCTGGTTTCGGCGGCGGTGTGCACGGCGGCATCGGTTTCGACGCCTGGGGCCAGCAGCGCCTCGAGGCGGGTGCGGGCCAGCGGGTCGCCGGTGTTGCCGAGTAAGCGCACGGCGGCAAGGCGCACCACGGGATCGGGGTCGACCAGTTGCAGATTGGCCAACGCCAGGCTGAGTGCCGTGTGCACGTCCTCGTCTGTTTCGGCGGCGACCTGCTGGTCGAGGAATTTCAGCTGCGCAGGTTGCGCGCTTTTTTGCAGGGTTTGCGCGGCGGCGAGGCGCACCTTGGGGTCGGCGGCGAGCAGTTGCTGGCTGGCCCGTACGTTGTCGATCAAGCCGCGCAGACGGTTGTTCAGGCGGACGGTTTTGGTCTCGCCGTTGACGGTGAGTTGGCCTTGTTGCAAGGCGTCCACCAACTCGATACGCGCCGGGTCAGGCTGCGCAGCCCAGTCCTTCAGGAGCTTGGCTTGTTGGGTCGGGTTGGCAGACAGGAAGTCTTCGGCATCGCTGGCGTGTGCGGCCAAGGGCAGCAACAGCAGCGCGGCGAGAATGAAGCGGTAGAGGGCAGTGGGCATAACAAAGTGTCCTGATCATGCGCGGCCTAACTGTGGGAGCGGGCTCGCTCGCTCCCACAGTTAGGCCGAGTCGGGCTTAGTTACTTTTCACCGCATAATCCGGCTTCTTGTCATTGCCAGGGATATACGGGCTCCACGGCTGCGCCCGGATCGGTTCCTGGGTCTGCCACACCACCGAGAACTGCCCGTCAGCCTGGATCTCGCCGATCATCACTGGCTTGTGCAGGTGATGGTTAGTCTTGTCCATGGTGAGCGTGAAGCCGGACGGCGCTGCAAAGGTCTGCCCGGCCAGTGCTTCACGCACTTTGTCGACGTCGGTGGACTTGGCTTTTTCAGCCGCCTGCGCCCACATGTGGATGCCCACGTAAGTGGCTTCCATCGGGTCGTTGGTCACGGCTTTGTCGGCGCCCGGCAGGTTGTGTTTCTTCGCGTAGGCTTTCCAGTCGGCGACGAATTTCTTGTTGACCGGGTTCTCCACCGACTGGAAGTAGTTCCAGGCAGCGAGGTTGCCCACCAGCGGCTTGGTGTCGATGCCGCGCAGTTCTTCTTCACCCACGGAGAACGCCACCACCGGTACGTCGGTCGCTTTCAAACCCTGGTTGGCCAGCTCCTTATAGAACGGCACGTTGGAGTCGCCGTTTACGGTGGAGATCACCGCGGTCTTGCCGCCCGCCGAGAATTTTTTGATGTTGGCCACGATGGTTTGGTAATCGGCATGGCCGAACGGGGTGTAGACCTCTTCGATATCTTTATCCGCTACGCCTTTGGAATGCAGGAACGAGCGCAGGATTTTATTGGTGGTGCGTGGGTACACGTAGTCGGTGCCCAGCAGAAAGAAGCGTTTGGCGCTGCCGCCTTCTTCGCTCATCAGGTATTCCACTGCCGGAATCGCCTGCTGGTTCGGCGCCGCACCGGTATAGAACACGTTTGGCGACATCTCTTCGCCTTCGTATTGAACCGGGTAGAACAGCAGGCCATTGAGTTCTTCGAACACCGGCAATACCGATTTACGCGACACCGACGTCCAGCAACCGAACACCACGGCGACCTTGTCCTGGGTCAGCAACTGTCGGCCTTTCTCGGCGAACAGCGGCCAGTTCGACGCCGGGTCGACGACCACAGGTTCGAGCATCTTGCCGTTTACCCCGCCCTTGGCGTTGATCTCGTCGATGGTCATCAACGCCATGTCTTTGAGCGACGTTTCGGAGATCGCCATGGTGCCGGACAGCGAATGCAGGATGCCGACCTTGATGGTCTCGGCAGCCTGGATCGTCCAGGTCATGCCCATGGCGGCGATGGATGCCGAAAGAGTGAAAGCCTTGATCAAGCTGCGACGCTTCATGGTGCGATCTCCGTGACCGATATTTTTATGGGTGGCAGATGAGGGACGTTGCAGAGGTGATAGCAAGGGGTGTGCCGAAGTCGCCAAAGCCTTGAACAGATGGCGTGGCGGGGGTAGCGCAAGGGTGCGTGGCGCACCAATGTGGCTCCCGGTTGCAGCGGGTGGGCACGCGTCTGTGCCGTAATGGTGCGTGCTGCCAACGCCCGGACAGCGGTAAGCGCTGATCCCGCAGGCTACTTATCTACCGATTGAAAGACGCGCCGCGCCCTAAGAATGAGGGGCCGGGCGCTATGCCCAGGCATTCTTTCAAGGAGTTGAAATGGCTATCAGATTGTCACGTGAAGAGCGCGCTGCGAGTTCGAACCGGGGGGCGGCCAAGCTGCCGCCGCTGAGCCCGGCGTTTGTGAATGAGGCGGACGCCGCCTACTGGGCACACCAGGCAATCGGCAACCGGCGCGACGTCGAATACGGCGGGGTGATTGTGCGCAGCCGCGCCGGTGACTATTTCGCGACTCAGCCGGTGGCGGGGGCGGGTATGCAGTTTGATCTGCGCGCGGTTTTGGGCATTGGCAGCGATGGCTACTATCTTCAGCCAGCGGGCTATACCTGTGTCGCCAGCTACCATTCGCACCCCGCGCAGCACGCTGCGATTCTGCAGAAAAACCCCAGTTTTGATGAGCGCATGGCCAAGGCTTTCCTGGGGTTCTTGTCTGGAGTGGACTTTTACCGGGATGTGCATGACCGCGATTTTTTCCCGTCATCCTACTTGTCCGGCCCGGATGGTTCATTGATTCGCCATACCCCCGCTGGTTCGCCGGCGGAGTTCAGCTTTGCGTTGTGGGTGCAGGCTGGAAAACCGCCCAACAACCCGGTTGGGGTGTATGGCAGCTTTGATCAGTTCGTCAAAAAAGTTTCCAGCTTTGGTTCGTTAAGCCTGGTTGTGCCTACCGCATTGTGGGGGGGCTCCGTGGGCCGAGTGCCGGCCGATTGGGTGGTTTTCGAACCCTTTACGTCATCAGCGCTGACCGAGCAGCCGTTGTTCACTGCCGTCTTCGACCAGGTGCCGTTGGCGCTGGCGGCGGCGCTCTCTACACGGTCGGCACAGCCTGCGGAGCCGCGCGTTGGCGTTGTGCTCAAGCACATCAGCGAGGACCGTTATATCGCGACCCTCGCGTCGCCCAAGCGTGAGCCTTTGTTTGCGCTGGATGCATTGTTTCCAAAGGGGCCTGGCGGAGCGTTGGTGTTGCCTGTCCAGTATCGTCTGGAGGCCATTTACTTCAACGACTGGTACGAGAAGGATGCCGTGGCGGCGAAAGAGCGCTGGCTGGCCAGTGCGTTCTTTTCTCCTGCACAAGTGGTGGCCGCTATTCGTCAGGGGCACAGTACGCTGGCCCAGCAAAACCCCAGCCGCGGTCTTGACCTCTACATGCGTGCCCATGACGACGCGTTGCTCAAGCTCAAGGTGCCGTCGACAGCACGGGTCACCGAACTGTTCAAGTCAGATAGCGACGGCGTAATCAGTGACAATGGCGCTCAGGCTGCATGGGTCGCCGGTACGCTGACACCGCGCAACTATTTGCGCAGGGTGATCGAAGCCACTGAACTGTGGGTGGTGCAGGCGGGTAAGTTATGGCGTGATGTCGGGCGTGTGGATACGCACTCGCCGCTGTTGGCCCCGGAGTATCCGCTGGCCTTTGAGCGCTCGTTTCTCAGCGCTCGTGATGCGGCTCTGCACGCCCATGAACAAATCGGCAGCCGACGCAGCCTCTATTACGGCGGGTATGTGCTCAAGGGGGCAGACGGCCGTTTCGTGGTCACGCCGCCCCTGGAGAGCATGGGACATCCGTTTTCGTCCACGCTGTTTTTTCCCGCGGGTGACCAAGGGGCGCTGATCCCGATGGAGGATTATGAGCTGCACGCACGCTACGGCTCGCATACCGCGCTGTCGATGGTCCATCCGAACTGGGTCATGCAACGTGGCTGGACGCAGGAAGAAGCGCTGATCAACCTGCAAGTGTTTTCCGATGACGAGATGTACTCGATCATCTCGGATGAAAGGGTGGCCTACTTGTCCGGGGCGCAGGATTGTTTGTTGGAGTTCGCCCCGAACCATTCGCCCCAGGAAAAGTTGCTGCTGGCCAATATTGGCCCACCGGCCGGGGAGAACCGACTCGGGCGGCGACTTGATCGCGGCGAGATCAGGCCGGCCGATTGGGTGCGGCGACTGGCGGTTGCAGGGGAGTTCAAAATCATCCAGGGCAACAAGTTGTGGGGCCCACGTGGGGCTGTCTACAGTGATTGGTCGCCCAACTTCATCTATGCACCCAGGTTCGGACCACTCGATTATGTCCTCTATAGTGCCGTGTTCTCCAGTGGTGATGATGCTGCGCGTAGCCTGCATGCGCGTTTGCAGGGACGCACAGCTCCCGAGCCTGCCTGCTATGCGTACATCCTTAAGCATAAAGACCTGCCGCAGTACATTGCGACCGAAGCGGTAGGCGCCGTCAACGCAGGTGGGCTTTTTAAGTTCAATCGCTTGTTCTCTCGCAACCTACGTAATGAACCGATATTGCCCGAGGGCTATGAGATGCACGCCTTGTTCCGGTCGCAGCATTGGTCGCCGCCGTGGCTGAAGGGGGCGAATGCGTGGTTGACGCAGTATTTTGTAACGCCGGTAGTGTTGCTGGCCGCGTTGACCGAAGGCCTGCGCGATAGAGCACAGAGTCTGCCGGTTTACTTTTCCAACTTGGACGGTGCGCTTTTGCGCTATCAGCCATCATTGATCGACGTGAAAGTCGGTGGCCTGGCGGACAACTTGCTGGGGCTCGCAAGCACGCAGTTGGAGTCCGGCAAGAAAACGGCGTTGGAGTTTGTCCGGGAATGGATCGCCAAGGGCATGCTTTACGTGGTGCGCGGCAGTCAGCTCTGGGATACGAGCGGGCAGGTCAAGCCGACGTGGAGCGGCTATGAAACACTGGCGCCTCGACGCCTGAGCCCGGCGTTTGCCTCGCCGGATGATGCGGCACGCCATGCCGCGGCTGCGGTTGGCAGCAGGCAACGCCGGACCTACGGCGGCGTCATCCTCAGGCTGACCAATGGCCTGTTTGTGGCGACTGAACCGTTGGTGGTCCCGGCTCAAGGTCCAACACTGGACTGGATCTACCCTGACCCTGTGATTGCGACTGGGCTCTATCCAGGGGGCGCGACCCTTGTGGCTTTCTACCAGTCCCGGGTGGAGCAGGAGGTGCAGATAGTGTTGTCGGCTTCTCAAAAAGCCCTTTATCAAAGCATGATCCCCACGGCGGTTTTGGGCCGGCTGCTGGCTCGTGAAGCGCACGTTAAACGCCAGTACGTGTTCGGGCCAAATGGCACGATCCTCAGTTACCAGTTGACGGACGATGTCGAAGAAAGGCTGTTGAGAAACAAGTTAGTCGCTACAACCCCTGGCGCTGGCGACTTGAGTGATAACTCCATCGAACGACAACTGCGCAGTGGAGCACTGTTACCGCAGGCATTTATCGATCAAGTGGCACGGGCCGGCGATTTGCGTGTGGTGGAAGGCAATGCAGTGTGGGGCAGTCCCAGACGGATACAAATCGGGTTTGTGCCGAATCAGTACCGCGCGGCCCCATTGGAGGTGCGCGATGTTGGAGCCGACTCACCGTGCGGTCCGATCTTTACCCGCGCACTCGATGCGGTTCGACATGTCTACCGTAATTGGAACGCACAGGCTCAGGTTGCCTTCGGTTATGTGCTCAAGGCGTTTGGCAAGGAGCTGTACATGACGACCCTGCCGCTTGTCAGAGACCGTTATGACGATTTGAAACCGGTCTTTGTCAAGGGCCAACTCCCCCAAGGCTATGTGTTAGCGGGTTTGTACTTGTGCGCGTCGACCGAAACCATCGCTGCCGCCGACGATGAAATGGCCCAGCACTTCTTTGCGCCCTCGGCCATCTCCAAAGCGTTGTCATTCATGACGACGCGACGCAACGGCGAGGCATTGCCGTTGTACCTGCTATGCGCTGACCGTGCACTGCTTTGGTATACCGTGCCCAAGACCGCGCCCGTGTCCGAATGGGCAAGCAATGTGAGCCACGATTCGGCGCGACTGCGCGATGGCTCGTTAACCGTACACGACTATGTGCGCCGGCTGGCAGCCATGGGGGAGTTGCATATCCGGGTCACCAGTGAAATATGGGGGCGCAAGGAGCGGGTCACGACGCTATGGTGGCCCAAGAGGCCGCCGCATTCGTTCACTGCCGACCCCCATTTCCATTCATTCTGCGGGCCGTTGTTTTTTTATGCCGATGACGCAGCCCGTTACGCTCAGCGATTGATCGCGCCCTTTGCCGGTAAACCGTATTTAGGCGCGGTGCTGATGCCTGCGAAAATGACCGGGTTTGTCGCGATCGATCCCGTGGAGGACCGGCCCGGTTTTGGTAACAGTACGCTGGAGTTGCTGTTCTGGAAGGGGCATGCCGGGTTCGACGTACCGGCTGAGAATGTGCTGCGCACTTACAAAGTTGCGGCGGTGCATGCCTTCTACAAGTCAATCCCGTCGAGACCCCATCTCAAGCCGCTTGACCTCGTCCTGTTACCTAATTTCATCTCCAACGAAGTACTGAACAGCTACCTGTCTGTGGTGCTGAGTAACCAGCCCGACGCCGAGCGTATTTACCTGTCCTGCCAGGGTGGTGCCCTGCTCAAGTACATACCGGCGCTGACGGCGGCCGAGTCGACGATACTCAGCGCCCGGCCCGCGCCTTCCCCGAGTGCGCTGGTCAGTCGCTTGAGGCAACTGGGCAGCCTGTCGGTGCTGGTCACTGATGCTTTCTGGAGAAAGCGTGGGCCATTGGGTGATGAATGGGCAGCGATAGATCCGGATGCAGGCGAGCCCTGGTACGGCCATCAAAAAGATGAGCTTTGATGACGGCGTTTGTGCGCTTCATCGTGAACCTGAGATAGGTTGATGCTGGCCAAAAAAGCGTGACAGCACCAGGCGATCCAGCGCCCACACGACGATCAGCGATGCACCCACCAGCGGAAAAATGATCGCCAGCCCGAGCATGATCACCATCGCGGTTTTCCATTTCGGCAGGTCATGGCGTAACGGCGGAACCCCCAGGCCGCCCTGTGGTCGACGCTTCCACCAGATCACCACACCGCTGACGGCGCTGAGCAGGATCATCAGGCAGATCAGCAACACGATGATCTGGTTGATCGGGCCGAACATCTTGCCTTCGTGCAGCATCACGCCAGTTTCGGTGGCGCGGGCGACCAGGTTGTAGTGCGCCCAACGCACATCGGCGAGCACCTTGCCAGTGTACTGGTCCACATGCAGGGTGGCGTCGTTGCGCGGGTCGTCGGCGAACACCGCAAGGGTGAACACGCCTTCGGCGGTGGTAGGGAAGGTGATGCTGTAGCCGGGCTCGACCTTGCGCGCGGTGGCCAGGTCGACCACCTGTTGCAGGCGCAGGGTCGGCGCTGCCGGCGCTGAGTGCAGCGCGCCGTGGTTCATGTGCTCGGCGTGGTCGCCGGACATGGGCATCGGGGTGTTTTCCAGGGCCCAGGGCACGGTCTGTTGAGTGGCGGTGTTGAGCACGCGCGCCTGTTGATCGGACTGCGGCACGTCGTTCCACATGGCCGCCGGGAATGTGTTCCACAAGTCAGCGTATTGCTTGCCCCAGAAGCCGGTCCAGGTCATGCCGCTGAGCAGCATCACCAGCAACAGTGACGCGCCCCAGAAGCCGGTGACCGCATGCATGTCGCGCCAGAACACCCGGCCACGACGGCTGAAACGCGGCCACAAAACGCCTGCCGAAGACGTGCCGCGCGGCCACCACAGGTACAGGCCCGATACCACCAGCATCACCCCCCAGCCGGCGGCGAGTTCCACCAGGCGGTCGCCGACGGTGCCGATCATCAGCTCGCCGTGCAGCGCACGGGCGATGGCTTGCAGGTTGTATTTCGAGTCCTGCTCACCGAGCACGGTGCCGCGATACGGGTCGACGAACACCGTTACTTCGCGGCCGCCGTTATGCATCACGAACTGCGCGCTGCTGGTGGCGTTGGCCGGCGGCAGGTATTTGCTGATTGAGCCCTGAGGGTAAGCGGCCTTGGCGCGTTGCAGTTGTTCGTCGGCGCTCAGGGCGTGTTCGGCGGCTGGCACGGTGAGCAGGTTGCCGTACATCAGCGGGTCAAGCTGGGGTTTGAACAGGTAGATGATGCCGGTGAGGGCCAGCAGCACCATGAAAGGGGCGACGAAGAGGCCGGCGTAGAAGTGCCAACGCCAGGCCAGGTTGTAAAAGGAGATTTTTTGAGTGCTCATCAGGTGCTCCGCAAAGGCTTTAAAAGTTTTTCTCAGTTGTGCCGCCTTCGCGAGCAAGCCCGCTCCTACATTTGAAATGCATTCCAACTGTGGGAGCGGGCTTGCTCGCGAGGCTTTTAGAAGCTCATGTCCACCTTGGTCCACAGGGTGCGACCAGGCTCCTTGATGGCCTGCGGGTCATTGGCCGGGTAGCCGAACCCGGCGTTGCCGGCCAGGTTCAAGTGCTCGGCGTAGGCCTTGCCAAACAGGTTGTCGACGCCGGTGCTGACCTTGAAGTGCTTGTTGATGCGGTACGCCGCGTTCAACGAGAACACGCCGAAGCCGCCGCTCTTGTCGAAGTCCTTGCCGACCACGTTGCCCTTGTTCTGGTCGATGCGATTTTGCGCGGCGACCACGCGCCACAAGGCGCCGGCACTCCAGTCATCCTCGCTGTAGGTGAGGCCCAGGCGTGTGTCCAGCGGCGGCATTTGCGGCAGCGCCTTGCCGTCGCTGCTGTTCTTGCCCCAGGCGTAGGCGAGGGTGGCGTCGGCTTTCCAGTTGCGTGTCAGCTTGTACGCCGCGCCCAGTTCGCCGCCCATGATGCGAGCGTCGACGTTGCGGGCCTGGGAAGTCGTGCCCATCATCCCTGGCCGGTAGTCGAACAGGATGAAGTCCTGCACCCGGCCGATGTAGCCCGAGGCCCAGGCTTCAAGCGCCTCGGCTTTGTATTGCGCGCCGACGTCGAGCTGGGTGGTTTTCTCCGGCTTTACACCGTCAAAGGCATTCGCCGAACCAGCCGCACCGGTGTTGGGTGAAAACAGCTCCCAATAATCCGGAAAACGCTCCGAGTGGCCCAGGCCCGCGTAGAGGGTGGTAGGGCTGTCGGCCAGGTCGTGTTCATAACGCACGAAGCCCGATGGCAAGGTGTCGGCGCGGGTGTCGTCGGCGGTCGGATTGGCGCGAGTGCTCATGCCGGAGCCGGTGGTTTGCCGGAAGTCCTTGGCCGAGGCACGATCCAGGCGTGCGCCAGTGATCAGGCGGTCGCGGTCGGCGGCGTACCACGTGAGTTCGCCGAACACGCCGTAGTTGTGGAAGTTGGCATCCTTGACCTTGGGCAAATCCTTGTAGGTGTCGATGCCCATGCTGCTGCGCTGGCGGTGTTCGTTGGTCTGCGCGTCCAGGCCGCTGATCAGTTGCACATCGGCCCAGCGCCAGGTGGCCTTGATCCGCGCGCCAAGGGTACGCCGGTCGACGTTGGAGGCCATCGGCCCGGCCATCATGCCGGTGCCCGACGGTGTGCGCAGGCTGTAGTTGTCCATCACGTGGTCAGCGTAGTTGTAGTAGACCTGGGCCTCGACCTTATCCAGCACGTCGCCGATGTTGGATTTTTCGAAACGCAGCCCCAGGCTTTCGCGCAGGAACTGCGAGCCGTCCATGCCGCGCCCGGCGTAGCGTGCCTCGCCATCGCCACGGCCGGCGGTGAGTTCGAGCAGCGTGTCGGCGTCGGGGGTGAAACCGACCGCTACATCACCGTTCCACTTGTCATAGCGCGAGGCGACGGTGTCGTTATTGCCGTCCTTGTAGTCATCGGCATGCGCCTGGTTGCCGATTACCCGTACATAGCCCAGCGGCCCACCGGCTGCGGCATCGATGACCTTGTCGAAGCGTCCGTTGGAACCGGCCAGCACACTGGCGTTGAGGCGCGTGCCCAACTCGCCGAACTGCTCCGGCTCGCGCTCGAACAGCACGGTGCCAGCGGATGCGCCGGGGCCCCAGAGCACGGTTTGCGGGCCTTTGATCACGGTGAGCTTGTCGTAGGTTTCCGGCGAGATGTACGAGGTCGGCGCATCCATGCGGCCGGGGCAGGCGCCGAGCATCATGCTGCCATTGGTGAGGATATTCAGGCGTGAGCCGAACATCCCGCGCAGCACCGGGTCGCCATTGGTGCCGCCGTTGCGCACCAGCGCGAAGCCTGGGATGGTCTTGAGGTAGTCACCGCCGTCACTGGCGGGCACGGGTTGGCGCGGGTCCTTGGGGTTGGTGACCACGGTCAACGGCGAGCTGGGAGCGATTGCGGTGATCACGGTGGGGCTGAGCTCGTGCTCAGCATGCTCATCGGCATACGCCTGTGGAGCCAGGAGTGCGCCGCATAGAACGGCGAACACAGGCGTGCTTCCCAAACGGGTGTCAGCAGAAAACCTGGACATGAAAAATTCCATCAATCAATCGTAAACAACACGGCCAGCAGCCTGCGGCTGTCTGTCTAAAGTCGGCCGGGGTGAAGTAACGGTGTGAAGTGCTTACGAAGCGATGGGCGGCGCGCGGCTGCGGGCGCCGGGGAAGATGCTCTGCCGGGCGTGGCCCAGGCGCGTTGCGGGGACGAGGGCGTTGGCTGGCGGCGGTGTGCCTAGGGTGACGTGAGAAACGCTGCCGGGCAGGGCGGGGCAGCTGAAGAGCAGGTCGCAATAGCCGCACTTTGCCCAGAGTGCGTGGTGTTCTTCAGGGGCCGTTTTGTGATGGGAATCGCCATGGTCGCCTGGCATGTCCATCGACATGCTCATCGACATACCGGCGTGATGATCCATCGGCATCGCTTGGGAAATCAGCGGACCGATAAAGATCATCAGCATGGCGAACAGGCTGATCCAACTGCCGCGCATTACGCGGTGGCGTGGAGACAGCCTGGCGCGAGGGGCGCCCATCTGGAGTCTGCCTATTGGGCGTGTTTATGCGCGTGTGTGGCCATTGGTGGCACTTTCTGTACCGACACTTGCACCTCGACCTTGCCGGCCTTTTCGAAGGTCAGGGTCAGCGGGAATTGCTTGCCGTCGGCCAACAGGCTGCGATCCTTAAGGCCCAGTAGCATCACGTGATACGCCATCGGCGCAAAGGTCAGCTCGCCCTTGGCGGGGACGGCGACGCTGGGCACCTGCTGCATCTTCATCAAGTCGCCCTGCATCACATGCTCATGCAGCTCGGCCTTGTCGGCCACCGGTGTCTCGACGCTGAGCAGACGGTCCGGGGTCACTCCGGTGTTATGAATCACGAAATACGCCGCGACAGTCGGCGCGTTGGGCGGCAACTCCTGGGACCAGGGGTCGCTGACCAGCAAGTCGCCGGCCGTGTAGTCATCGGCATTGGCAGCACTGAACACCGGCAGCAACAACGCGGCCAGAAGCAGGGAAGATTTAAGCATGGCAGTTCTCCAGAACGGTTCTAAACGCAGTTCACTTGCGAAGGATCAGACCGTTGGAGACGCGCGGGGGTTGAGGCTCGGCCATTGCTGGCGCGGGGTAGGGTATTGCAGCTGGGGCGGCGGCAGGCTTTGCACCGCCTCGAACCGCGTGACATACAACTGCGGCACATGCCCCGGCAACGCCACCAACGGCGCCGAGCCCGAGCAACACCAGCAATGCTGCATGGCGGAGTGATCGTCCTGTTGCGGCGCCTGAATTTCCAGCTTGCCCAGGGCGATGGTCTTCAGGCTGGCACCATTGGAGGAGCAGAAACTGCCCCACATCAAGCGTTTGATCGGATCGTCTGATTGCTGCATCGCGCTGACCATCGGCATGGCAAAGGCGTTGAACAGCACTGCCAGGCAGGCGATCCAGGCGATTGCAAAGCGTTGACGGGCCATGGCGGATAATCCGTAGGGTTAAACGATCAGGGGGATATTTAGCCTGATCGGTGGGGATAAGTAAAAAGTGTGGGTGTGGTTTGGTGTCGCAGTGACTGGTTACAGGATAGACGGGAACCACGGATTGCCAATTTTTGCAGATTAGGCGCGATGCTCAAGGCACTGCGCAAACCAGTGGGAGCTTGCTTGCCTGTGATGGCATCGGGATCTGCGCATTTTTTAATGGCTTAAGAGCAATCTGTAGCGTCGACACAATGGGTGACGTAGAGTCGCAAATTATGCAGTGCGAACTCCGTGGACCTGCATATCAACACCCAGGGCTTTTCTAATCACCGCAAAAATTGCCGCGAGGTTATCCATGCTTGGATTGCCACTGGCCGACAGCATTCGGTGCAGGCTTTTACTCGGTTTGGCCGTTTCTTTCGCAAGGCCTTCAAAGCCTACTGTGGCGTTGACCAGATCACGCAGAATGACACGTGAAACTTCCGGCTCACCATTGAGAAACAACGTAGCAGCCTCATCAAGGAGAGCCTGGGCAAATTCAGGGTCGCGCTGAGCACGTTCGGCGATGGTGTGTTTGTAGCTGCGGGTGAGCGCCATGTCGGTTACCTCTGTTGTTTCAATTTCTTGTCACGCTGATGTTCATTGATCAGCGACTTCACGACTTTGATATCGCGTTTTTGACTGGACTTGTCGCCACCACCGAAAAGGATGATTAATCGGTGGGCTTCTTGTATCAGATAGATTCGCAGGCCTGGTCCCCAGTCGATGCGGTATTCGCCCAACCCATCGAACGGGCTGGACTGGTTATCGCGTCGGTATTCTTCAATCTCAATCATTAGCCGTCCTGAAGGTAACAAATAGGTTACTAATCAAGCAAGCGAGCGATCCTGACTTACTGAATGAAATTTGCCAACGCGATGAGGGTTTCATCAGGCGACAGGAATTCCCGATCTACTTGAGCCAGCACGGGCCGCTTCAACACCAGTACCGGTACTCCGCGCTCCCGCGCCACTTCCAGCTTCGGCTCGGTCGCGGTGCTGCCGCTGTTCTTGCTGATCAACACATCGATCTGCCGTCGCTCAAACAACGCCCGTTCGTCTTCGATCAAAAACGGCCCACGCGCCCCGATCACTTCACACCGCTCATTGCCCGGATACACATCCAGCGCGCGCAGCGTCCAGAACTGGTCCTGCGGGATTTCATCGAGGTGTTGCAGCGGTTCGCGACCCACGGTGAAAAGGGGGCGCTTGAAGGGCTTCAACGCTTCGATCAATTCGGTCCAATCACTGACCTCACGCCAATCATCCCCCGCCTGCGGCCGCCACGCCGGTCGGCGCAGGGCCCAACACGGTACACCGCACACCTTTGCAGCCTCGGCGGCATTGCGGCTGATCTGCGCGGCATACGGATGGGTCGCATCGAGCATCAGGCTAATCCCCTCATCCCGAACAAACTTCGCCAAACCTTCAGCGCCACCGTAACCGCCGACCCGCACTTGGCAGGTCAGGTCAGTAGGCACGCGGCCAACGCCGGCCAAACTGTAGATATGCTCCGGGCCCAAGGTACGTGCAATGGCCAGCGCTTCAGTCACGCCGCCCAGCAGCAGGATGCGTTTCATCGCGGCTTGACCACTTCCAGCAAGGTGATCGGCAACGCCTGGCGCCACGTATCGAATTCCCCCAGCGGCTGAGCCTGAGCGACATGGATGCGCGTCAGTTCGCCGCCATGCTGGACGCGCCAGTTCATCAAGGTCATTTCACTTTGCAGGGTCACTGCGTTGGCGACCAACCGGCCGCCAGGACGCAGGTGTTGCCAGCAGGTGTCGAGCACGCCTTCGCGAGTAACGCCGCCGCCGATGAAGATGGCGTCCGGTGCTTCCAGGTCGAGCAACGCATCGGGGGCCTTGCCGCGAATCAGTTGCAGGCCGGGCACGCCAAGGGCGTCGCGGTTGTGTTCGATCAGGCCTTGGCGATCCTCGTCGGCTTCAATCGCCAGCGCACGGCAACTCGGGTGTGCACGCATCCATTCAATCCCGATGGAGCCGCTGCCCGCGCCCACATCCCACAGTAATTCGCCGGGCATCGGCGCAAGGCGGGCGAGGGTCATGGCGCGGACATCGCGTTTGGTCAGTTGGCCGTCGTGTTTGAACGCCGAATCCGGCAGGCCGGCGAGGCGCGACAGGCGGCGTGTGTCGTCAGACACCAGGCAGTCGATGGCGACGAGATTCAAATCGGCGACCGAGGTGTGCTCCCACGACTGCGCCAGCCCGTCGATACGCCGCTCATTCGCGCCGCCCAGGTGTTCAAACACAGACAAACGGCTAGGGCCGAATCCGGACTCACTCAGCAACGAGGCAATCAACGCAGGGCTGCGCCCGTCATTGCTCAACACCAACACGCGCACACCACTGGCCAGGTGCGCCTTCAACGCCGCCAACGGCCGCGCCACCACGGATAGCGTCACCACCTCCTGCAACGGCCAACCCAACCGCGCCGCCGCCAACGATACCGACGAAGGCGCTGGCAAAATCAGCAGCTCATCCGCCGTTACCTGTCGCGCCAAACTCGCCCCCACGCCGTAAAACATCGGGTCGCCACTGGCCAGCACACACACAGGCTCGCCGCGCCGCGCCAGCACAGGCTCCAGCGAGAACGGACTCGGCCACATTTCGCGCTCGCCACGAATACACACCGGCAACAGGTCCAACTGGCGTTGACCCCCTATAATCCGCGAGGCGCGCAACAGGGCATGCCGGGCATTCCTGCCCAGCCCTTTGAAGCCGTCTTCACCGATGCCTACAACCGTCAGCCAGGGCGACATATGAATTCCTTGAACGACATCCGACGGGCAGGCTTTTCATGCCGCCGGACAAAGCAGGCATAATACCGCGCCTTTACCCGCGAACCGGTAGCCCCGTGAACCAGACG
Organism: Pseudomonas sp. RA_5y_Pfl1_P24; assembly: GCF_963970945.1. Lineage (NCBI taxonomy): Bacteria > Pseudomonadati > Pseudomonadota > Gammaproteobacteria > Pseudomonadales > Pseudomonadaceae > Pseudomonas > Pseudomonas sp. RA_5y_Pfl1_P24. The sequence continues at coordinate 299,249 of NZ_CAXAOJ010000007.1, forward strand.
CCCGCTGTGAATACCTTGCGCCCCTCGGCTTGTCCGGGGTTGCTGCGTATTGTCCAGGCGCTGGACGGCGGCATTTGCCGGATCAAATTGGCTGGCGGATCAATCACCGCAGCGCAAGCCCACGCGGTGGCCGACGCGGCGCAGGCCTATGCGGGTGGGGTGATCGAGGCGACCAACCGCGCCAACCTACAGATTCGCGGGATCGGCGCCGAGCAGGACGCGTTGATTGCCATGCTCCTGTCCGCCGATCTCGGCCCGAGCAACGCAGCCGGCGACGATGTGCGCAACCTGATGCTCAGCCCCAGCGCCGGTATCGACCCGCAGATGCTGTTCGACACCCGCCCGCTGGCCGATCAGATCCTCGCCACCCTGCAAAACCACCGACGTTTCCATGAGCTGTCGGCCAAGTTCGCTGTGCAGTTGGATGGCGCAGAGGCCCTGGCGATGCTCGAACATCACCATGACCTGTGGCTTTCGGCGTTTGTACGCGATGGTGAGACGCTGCTCGCGTTCGGCCTGGCCGGTTGCCCGGGGCTGGATGCGCCGCTGGCGGCAGTGCCTCTGACGCAAGGCCACGCGCTGGTGGTGGCCGTGCTGGAAGTATTTTTAGACCTTGCTACCCCAGAGCAGACCCGAATGCGCCATCTGCCTGTGGATACTTTGCTGAGCCGTCTAACTCTGCCGCTGCTGCCAGTCGACAGCTTCTATCGCCGGCCCAGCGGCGCTTTGCTGCACCTCGGCACTTATCCACAGGATCAAAAAAATCAGTTCTACGTCGCCGCCATCGCACCCCTGGGTCGCCTGGATTCGACGATGCTCAACGGCGCCGCGCAACTCGCCAGCGAGTACGGCGACGGCACCTTGCGATTCACCCCCTGGCAGGGTGTGCTACTGCCCTACGTCGAAAAACCTCACGCCGTGACCGAACGCCTGGCGCAGTTGGGCTTTCTCTGCTCCATCGACCAACCCCTGGCGCGCATGACCGCCTGCACCGGTTCCAGGGGGTGCGGCAAAGCCCTGGCCGACACCAAGGCTGATGCGGTGCAACTCGCCGCTCTGAAACCTGATCACGACGTGCACCTGTCCGGCTGCCCACGTTCCTGCGCCGCCGCGCACGTCGCGCCGGTGACATTGCTGGCCGTGAGCCCCGGCCACTACGACCTCTATTTCCGCGAAGCAGCCCATCCCGGTTTCGGCCGGCTGCACGCGCGCAACCTTTCCATTGAAGCGACGGGCGCCTTGCTGCGCGCTCGCCCACGGAGCAACACCGATGATTGATTACATCCGCGACGGTCAGGAGATCTATCGCAACTCCTTCGCCATTATTCGCGCGGAAGCCAAGTTGGACCGCATCCCGGCCGACCTGGAAAAACTCGCGGTGCGCGTGATTCATGCCTGCGGCATGGTCGATGCCATCGACGGCCTGCAGTTCTCCGAAGGCGCAGGCAAGGCCGGGCGCGATGCGTTGGCCGCTGGCGCGCCGATTCTGTGTGATGCGCGGATGGTGTCCGAAGGCGTGACCCGCACACGCCTGCCGGCTAACAATCAAGTGATCTGCACCCTGCGTGACGACAGCGTGCCGGAGCTGGCACGGGCGTTGGGCAACACCCGTTCCGCTGCCGCCCTGGAACTCTGGCGCCCGCACTTGGAAGGCAGCGTGGTGGTGATCGGCAACGCGCCGACCGCGTTGTTCTACCTGCTGGAAATGCTCGATGCTGGCGCACCGAAACCGGCGTTGATCCTCGGCTTCCCGGTAGGTTTCGTGGGCGCCGCTGAATCCAAGGCGATGCTGGCCGCCGACAGCCGCGGCGTGCCATTCGTGATCATGCAGGGCCGCCTGGGCGGCAGTGCGATGGCCGCCGCAGCGGTGAATGCCCTGGCCACGGAGGTCGAATAATGCAGGCACGCGGACGTTTGATCGGCTTGGGCGTTGGCCCCGGTGATCCCGAACTGATCACCCTCAAGGCGCTGCGCCTGCTGCGCGAATCGCCTGTCGTGGCGTACTTCGTGGCCAAGGGCAAGAAGGGCAACGCCTTCGGCATCATCGAAGATCACCTGGTGCCGCAGCAGACCCTGATGCCGCTGGTGTACCCGGTGACCACCGAAGCGCTGCCGGCGCCGATGTCCTACGAGCAAGTGATCAGCGATTTCTACGACGCCGCCAGTGCCGACGTCGCCACGCATTTGGACGCTGGCCGCGATGTGGCGGTGATCTGCGAAGGCGACCCGTTCTTCTACGGCTCCTACATGTACCTGCACGACCGTCTCGCCGAACGCTACGAAGCGCAAGTCATCCCAGGGGTGTGCTCGATGCTAGGTGGCGCCTCGGTGCTGGGGGCGCCGTTGGTGTATCGCAACCAGAGCCTGTCGGTGTTGTCAGGCGTGTTGCCACATGACGACCTCAAGCGTCGCCTGGCGGATGCCGACGCGGCGGTGATCATGAAGCTGGGCCGTAACTTCCCCAAAGTGCGTCAGGTGCTCGCAGAACTCGGCCTGGCCGGGCGTGCGCTGTATGTGGAGCGCGCGACCATGGCCAACCAGAAAATCGTGCCGTTGGACCAGGTGGAGCCGATGTCGTCGCCGTACTTTTCGCTGATCATCGTGCCTGGCGAACGGTGGCAAGGTTGATGCGCCCGGCGATTGTCATCCTGGGGCAGGGCAGCCTGGCCACTGCGCGCCAGATCCAGCAGGTTTACCCTGGCGCAATGATCCACGGCTTGGCCGCACGTGTTGAAGGGGCTGACCAGGCCTATAGCGAGTTTGGCGCGACCCTGCGCCAGCTCTATCAACAAGGCACGCCGCTGATTGCCCTGTGCGCCGCCGGCATCGTCATTCGCACCCTGGCGCCATTACTGCTGGAAAAAGGCGAAGAACCTGCCGTGCTGGCCGTGGCCGAAGACGGCAGTGCTGTAGTGCCGTTGCTCGGTGGCCTTGGCGGGGTGAATATCATGGCCCGCGAAATCGCCGCTGCCTTGAACGTTGCCGCTGCAATCACCACCAGTGGTGAGTTGCGTTTCGGCACTTGCCTGCTCAATCCGCCCGCGGGGTATGAACTGGCGGATCTTGAGCTGGGTAAGCGTTTTGTCTCGGACCTGCTGGCCGGCGAAAGCGTGCGCATCGAAGGCGCGGCGCCTTGGCTGGCGCAGGCCAACTTGCCGCAGGATCAACAGGCGCGTCTGGCGATTCATGTGGGCAGCGCCGAGCGCACGCCGGCGGCCAATGAGTTGCTGATCTATCCGAAGAATGTATGTGTGACCTGCAAGCCAGGCGCTCAGTTGGGTGAGCGTGTGCGCAGGGCATTGCATGAGGCGGGTATCGCCGTGCAATCCCTGGCCTGCTTGCTGGCCAGTGATACGCAGATGGCCGAAGCATCGTTGCATGAAGCGGCTCTGGAGCTCGGCGTACCGCTGCGGTTTGCCAGCGTTACCCAGAACGCCGATATCCTCATCAACGTTGCCGAGCAACCGCTGGACTTGGCGCAAATCGGTCGCCCCCGTGGCCGACTGGCCGTGATCGGCCTGGGCCCTGGAGCTGCCGAATTGATGGTGCCGGCGGTGAAAGCCGAACTGGCGCGTTGCACCGACGTGCTTGGCTACGAAACCTACGTGCGCATGGCCGGGCCGTTCCGCGACGATCAGGTGCAGCACTGCACCGACAACCGCGAAGAAATGCAGCGTGCGCGCCACGCCTTCGAGTTGGCCGCGCAGGGCCGTTCGGTGGTGGTGGTGTCGTCCGGCGACCCTGGCGTATTTGCCATGGCCGCCGCGGTAATCGAGGCCTTGCACGAGTCCAGCGACCCGGCCTGGCATCAGGTCGACCTGGAAATCCTGCCCGGCGTCTCGGCCTCCCTGGCCACCGCCGCCCAGGCCGGTGCGCCGTTGGGCCATGACTTCTGCGTGATGTCGCTGTCGGACAACCTAAAACCCTGGTCGATCATCGAAAAGCGCCTGGACCTGGCGTCCCAGGCCGATCTCGCCCTGGCGTTCTACAACCCGATTTCCCGTTCGCGGCCGTGGCAACTGGGGCGTGCCCTGGAAATCGTCGCGCTGCATCGCACGCCGCACACGCCGGTGGTGCTGGGCCGCGATATTGGCCGTCCGGGGCAGACCTTGCGTGTCACCACGTTGGGGCAACTGACGCCGGACCAAGTGGACATGCGCACCATGGTGCTGATCGGCTCGTCCACCACCTGCACATTCCCCCGTGCCGGTGGCGGTGAATGGGTATACACACCGCGCTGGTACGGCGAGAAACCTGCCTGCTGAAAACGGCCCGCAGGTTGCCGGAAAGCTCCGAATGATCCAGGGATTTTCCTGGCGTTGTTCGGGGCTTTTTCTTTTTTTTGCGACGACGTCTGGAAACTCACCCGTTACGCCGCGCGATTGCTGGACGCGGTGGTTTGACGAGGTGCGTCAAGGGATGTTTGTCGTCTGGCAAGCCCGTCGGTGGGTGGACTAGGGTGGACATAAGCCCCGAATTGGGGTGCTTGTGGAGAATCAAAATGGAGCGACATCACAGAAGGATCAACAGTACAAAAAGGCGCAAATTGATTGCTGCCTACAAACTGCCGGGAGCGCCAGGAACGCTGAAGGCATTGCCGCTGGACACTAGGGACGATTTCAACGCGGCGGTGGTCAACAACAGCGTGATTTCGTTTGCCGATGGCCTGTCGGGCCTGAACCGGGAATACATTCGCAAGAGCTATCTGCTGGCCAGCAGCTACGTCAGCGATGTGTTGAAAATCCAGCGCGGTACCGAGGTCTGGTACGAGGAATTTATCAAGGTGATGGTCGGTTTGGGCTGGCTGCCGGTGCGCAGCCGTTTCGAGCGGGTCTCACGTTCGGGCAAGGGGCTGACCGTGCAGTTGGCGGTGTTGAATATCATCGGCGCCATGTTGGCGTCGACGTCATTGTCGGCAGCGTTGCTCGCGGCTTTGCCTAAATTGGCCGCCGATGCATTGGAGGCATTGAAGCAGACGCCTGCGAATTTCGAGCTGTTCAAACGCAACAGCGCGGTACACCAAGGCGGTGATTTCGGCCTGGCGTCCTGTGCCGAAACAGAGGGTGAATTGATGATGGTGCTGGTGACCTACAGCACCCAAAGCGTGAGTAAACAGGTAGGGCTGCCATTCCTGGAGTGGGACAGTTCTTCGTTCGAGGCCTTCAGCGGGCAGACGTGCCTGGTGCTGAATACCTCGGTGGTCAACGAAAAGACTCTCCAATTGATGCGCGAGAGCGCGGGTGACAAGGTGCAACTGGCGATCGCCAAGTACCGGATCTAGGGCACCAGGTAGCCGCGCACCCCGGTAAAGATGATTTGCGCGGCCAAGGCGCACACAAACAACCCCATCAACCGACTGACAATCTGCAAGCCCTGGTCACCGAGGATGCGTTCGATACGGTTGGACAGGTACAGCACCACGCCGACCGTGAGGCTGGCCAGGGCGATGCTGAGGATGGCGGTGAGCTTGTCATCCCAGTGCGGCTGGCTCACACCCATCACCAACAGTGCGCCAATGGTGCCGGGGCCGACGGTGAGGGGAATGGTCAGCGGTACGATGGTCACGTCCTGCTGCACGTTGTCGGTCTGCACAGCCGATTTGCCTTGGGCCATGCCCAGGGCCGAGATAAACAGCACACTGCCGGCGCCGATGCGGAAGGCGTCGACGGTGATGCCGAACACGCTGAAAATCACCCGGCCGAACAGGTAGAGCAACACGCTCGAGACCAGGGTCGCCAGCGCCACTTTCCAGGCCAAGCGCCGCCGCTCTTTGCTGGAGTAGCCGCGAGTGAGGCTGATAAAGCAGGACAGCACGAAGAACGGGCTGTAAAGCACCAGCATTTTCAGGTAGACGCTGAATAACACGTGGAGCATGTGAGTGGCTCGCGGGCGGAAAAAGTGTTGAGAGTCTATCAGGCGACAGAGACCAAATGTGGGAGCGAGCAAGCCCGCGCCTACATGGGGACTGCATTACAAGTCAGGAGGGCGCGTGCTCTGGACGCTGCTGACGCTGCGCCACCCAAAACTCCACCAACTCACGCAACTGCGACAACTCCACCGGCTTGGCCATGTGCCCGTCCATACCAGCCTGGCGTGCGCGCTCTTTATGTTCCGAAAGGATATGCGCCGTCAGCGCCACCACGGGTGTGCGAATGCGCTGGTGGCTGACTTCCCACGCACGCAGTTGCTGAGTCGCCGAGAAGCCATCGAGGATTGGCATTTCGCAGTCCATCAACACCAGGTCATAACGCTGGGCTTTCATCGCCTCCAGCGCTTCTTCGCCGTTGCTGGCGGTGTCCGGGTTGAGGTTGAGCTTACCGAGCATGCCACGGATCACTTTGGTGGAAATGCTGTTGTCTTCGGCCACCAGGATGCGGAAATCGCTGGGTACGGTGACGGCGGCTGGTGCGTTGAGTACCGCGCGCGGTTGCACGTTGCCCTTGCTGCGCTGGGTCAGTTCATCCGCCAAGGTCGTCTTGAGTGTGTAACCGGCGACAGGCTTGGCGAGGATACGTTTGATCCCGCAATTGCGTGCGATGATCTTGCTCGGCGCATTGCTGATGCCGGTGAGCATGATCAGCAGGATGTCGTGGTTCAGGCTTGGGTCTTCCTTGATCTTCGCCGCCAGTTGCATGCCGGTCATGCCGGGCATGTTCTGGTCCAGCAGCACCACGTCGAAGTAGTCACGCAGGTGCGCCTTGGTGCGCAGTAACGCCAGGGCTTCCTTGCCCGATGGCACGGCGCTGACGTTAAGGCCCCAGGCCGAGCATTGCTGCACCAGCACTTTGCGGCAGGTGTCGTTGTCGTCCACCACCAGCACCCGCGCGCCTTTGAGCGGGCCGTCGAGGTCGGAGGTCGGGTGTTCCAGGCGTTCCGGGTCCAGCGGCAAGGTCAGCCACAGGGTGCTGCCCTGATGGCTGCCGCTCTTGATGCCGAACTCGCCGTTCATCAGCAGGATCAACTGGCGGGCGATAACCAGGCCCAAGTGGCCGTTCAAGCGGGTGGCCGAGAAGAAATTCTTGCTGTGCAGTTCGCTGTGCAGCAGGGCGTCGCGCTCGGCCGCTTCCATCGGCAGGCCGCTGTCCTGGACGGCAATGCGCAGGCGTGGCGTGGTGCTGCGGTCGTCCAGGGCAACCACGATCAGCACTTCGCCTTCGTCGGTTTTTTGCAGGGCATTTTCCAGCAGGCTCAACATGGCCTGACGCAGGCGCGTTGGGTCCCCGCTGATCACGCGGGGCACCTGGGGCTGGATAAAGCTGATCAGTTCGACGTTCTGCTGTTCCGCCTTGGCGCGGAAGATGCTCAGGCAATCTTCGATCAGCGCGTTGAGGTCGAACTGCACGTCGTCCAGTTCGATCTGGCCGGACTCCAGCTTGGAGATGTCGAGGATTTCGTTGATCAGGGTAAGCAGTTCATTACCCGCGCTGTGGATGGTTTGCACGTAGTCGCGCTGTTTCACCGACAGCGGCGTGCCCAGCAGCAGCTCGGTCATGCCTAGCACGCCGTTCATAGGGGTACGGATTTCGTGGCTGATCTTGGCCAGGAACTCGGCCTTGGCGGCGATCTCGGCATTGCTCGCTGCCAGGTCGCGACTGAGGCTGAAACGTGCCTCGACAAGCGCGCGCTGGCGTTCGCCCAACGCCAGGCTCATCAACAAGCCGCTGAGGCAGATGAACGCCAGCAGCGTGACGATCAGGCCCTGGGGCGAAATCATCGTCAGGCCAAGCAGCGCCGGCAGGATGATCAGCGTACCGATGTTGAATACCACCATTGCCGCCACGAACAAGCGTGCCGGGCGGTAGCCTTTCTGCCAGTGATAGGCCGAGATAAACAGCATGCTCAAGCCAGCCAGGGCCACCAGCGCGTACGTGATGATGTTCAGCGGCAGGGTGTTGACGAACAACAGCAGCAGGCCGCACAGCACGATGACCAGAATGTCGGCCATCAACAGCTTGTTCAGTGGATGTGGGCCCAGAGGCATGAAGAAACGGTAGGCAAACATCAGCCCGCAGGGCGCGGTCAGCAGCAACGCCAGGTAGGCGCCCGGTGTCTGGATTGCATGCCAGTTCGGCAGCCATGGGCCCATCAGGTTCAGCAATAGCGCCAGGCTGAGCATCAACAGCGCTTCGCAGGCCGCCAGCCACAGGCTGCTGCGCGAGCGGTGGTAGGCGAAGCGTGTGAGGTTGTGCAGGATCAGCATCAGCAGGCAGCCGAACAATAGGCCGTAGATCAGCGTCTGGGTCTGGTCGGCGGCGGCGAGCACAGCCGGTTCCAGGGTGATATACGGGCGCAGTTCGTGCTCCGAGACCAGGCGCAGGTAAACCTCTAACGGTTTCTGGCTCTGGGGCATCGGCAGCATGAAGTCGCTGCTGGGCAACGGCCGCTCAGTCTGGGGCTGGCGCGTGCCGGTGCTCTGTTGTTCCACCAGAGTATCGCCGTCCAGTACATAGAGGTTCAGGTGGGACAAGTCCGGGGCAAATACCCGCAGCACTTGCTCGTGCTTGCCGGGTTGCAACTTAAAACGTATCCACAGCGCGCCGTTCGGTTGCGCAGCGCTAATGCGGTCCAGTTCGATGGGGCTGAATTGATTGGTGTAGCGTGGGGAGCGGATGTCGCTCAGCTGCAGGTCGGCCTGTTCATCAAGCAATACTGCCCAGCCACTGCCTTGCGCGGCGGCCTGGGCCGGGAGCAGGCAGAGCAGCGTCAGCAGGCTGACAGTAAAACCTATGGCGATCCTGAGCCAGCGCACGGCGAAATCCCTTCGTAGGTTGAGGCACGGCGTAACTATGCGCGGGGAGGCCTGTATACGGCAAGGGCCTGAGGCCCTTGCCTAGCCGAACGGATAGCTACTGACGTCGGCTGCTTAGCTGTTTTCGCCACGTTCGCGGGCGATGGCGCGGTAGCCGATGTCCTTGCGGTAGAAGCAGCCTTTCCAATCGATCTTCGCGGCCAGCTTGTACGCTTGTTGCTGCGCAGCGTCGACACTGGCGCCCATGGCGGTGGCGCACAACACACGGCCACCGGCGGTCACGACCTGACCATCCTTCAGCGCGGTGCCCGCATGGAACACCTTGCCTTCCAGTGTCGCGGCAGCGTCGAGGCCTTCGATGACGTCGCCCTTGGCGTAGTCGGCAGGGTAACCACCGGCCGCCAGCACAATGCCAACGCTGGGACGTGGGTCCCACTGCGCTTCAACCTTGTCCAGGGCCTGGGCCAGAGCCGCTTCCACCAACAGCACCAGGCTCGATTGCAGGCGCAGCATCACCGGTTGGGTTTCCGGGTCGCCAAAGCGGCAGTTGAACTCGATGACTTTCGGGTTACCGGCTTTATCAATCATCAAACCGGCGTACAGGAAACCGGTGTAGACATTGCCCTCATCGGCCATGCCACGCACGGTTGGCCAGATCACCAGGTCCATCACGCGCTTGTGCACGTCGGCGGTGACGACCGGGGCAGGGGAGTAGGCGCCCATGCCGCCGGTGTTCGGGCCGCTGTCGCCGTCGCCGACGCGTTTATGGTCCTGGCTGGTGGCCATCGGCAATACGTTCTTGCCGTCTACCATCACGATAAAGCTGGCTTCTTCGCCGTCGAGGAACTCCTCGATCACCACGCGGGAACCTGCGTCACCGAAAGCGTTACCGGCGAGCATATCGCGCACGGCGTCTTCGGCTTCTTGCAGGGTCATGGCGACGATCACGCCTTTACCAGCGGCCAGGCCATCGGCCTTGATCACGATTGGCGCACCTTTTTCACGCAGGTAAGCCAGGGCCGGCTCGATCTCGGTGAAGTTCTGGTAGTCGGCGGTCGGGATCTTGTGGCGCGCCAGGAAATCCTTGGTGAACGCCTTGGAGCCTTCCAGCTGGGCAGCGCCGGCGGTTGGGCCGAAGCAGTCCAGGCCACGGCTGCGGAACAGGTCCACCACGCCGGCAACCAATGGGACTTCCGGACCGACGATGGTCAGGGACACATTCTTTTCAGCAAAGTCGGCCAGTTGCTCAAGGGCGAGCACGTCGATAGCAACGTTCTCGCACTTGGCTTCAATGGCGGTGCCGGCGTTGCCGGGTGCAACGAACACTTTCTGGACGCGCGGGTCCTGGGCAACTTTCCAGGCCAGGGCGTGTTCACGGCCACCGCTGCCAATGATAAGGACGTTCAAGTCAGACTCCTTCGGAGGAAGTTACAAGCTGCAAGCTACAAGTTAAAAGCAATCTGCATTGCTCTGAAGTGCAGCATGCGACTTTGAATTTTAGAGGCTGCAAGCAAGATCAAAAGCGGCAAAGTCCTGCTTTTACTTGTCGCTTGCAGCTTGAAACTTGCCGCTCCACGCTAGTGGATTAGTGACGGAAATGGCGCATGCCGGTGAAGACCATGGCGATGCCGGCTTCGTCAGCGGCAGCGATGACTTCAGCATCACGCATCGAACCACCCGGCTGGATGACGGCGGTAACGCCGGCTTTTGCGGCATTGTCCAGGCCGTCACGGAACGGGAAGAACGCATCGGAAGCCATTACCGACCCCACGACCTGCAAACCGGCGTGTTCAGCCTTGATCGCGGCGATACGCGCCGAGTTCACGCGGCTCATCTGGCCGGCGCCGACGCCGATGGTCTGGCGGTTCTTGGCGTAGACGATGGCGTTGGATTTAACGTACTTGGCCACTTTCCAGGCGAAGATCAGGTCGTTGATCTCTTGCTCGGTCGGGGCGCGCTTGGTCACCACTTTCAGGTCTTCGCTACCGATCATGCCGATGTCGCGGCTCTGGACCAGCAGCCCCCCGTTGACGCGCTTGTAGTCCCAGGCAGCGGCGCGGTCAGCCGACCACTCGCCGCAGGCCAACAGGCGCACATTGGCCTTGGCGGCGACGATGGCGCGGGCTTCTTCGCTGACGCTTGGCGCGATGATCACTTCGACGAACTGACGCTCGACGATCGCCTTGGCGGTCTCGGCATCCAGTTCACGGTTGAAGGCGATGATGCCGCCGAAGGCCGATTCGGTGTCGGTGGCGTAGGCCAGTTCGTAGGCCTGGCGAATGCCGCCTTCAGCGTCCGGGCTCACGGCCACGCCGCACGGGTTGGCGTGCTTGACGATCACGCAGGCCGGTTTGACGAAGCTTTTTACGCATTCCAGCGCGGCGTCGGTGTCGGCCACGTTGTTGTAGGACAGCTCTTTACCTTGCAGTTGGGTCGCGGTGGCGATGCCGACTTCGGCCGGTTTTGCCTCAACGTAGAACGCCGCGCTCTGGTGTGGGTTCTCGCCGTAGCGCATCTCCTGGGCCTTGATGAACTGGCTGTTGAAGGTGCGCGGGAACTGGCTGCGACCTTCGGTCGAGAGTGTTGCAGCGGCCTGGTTCACGGTGCCCATGTAGTTGGCGATCATGCCGTCGTAGGCGGCGGTGTGTTCGAACGCCTTGAGCATCAGGTCGAAACGCTGGGCGTAGGTCAGGCCACCGGCTTTCAGGCTTTCGAGCACCTGGGCGTAGTCGCTGGCGTTAACCACGATGGCCACGTCTTTGTGGTTCTTGGCCGCCGAGCGCACCATGGTTGGGCCGCCGATATCGATGTTTTCGATAGCAGTCGGCAGGTCGCAGCCTGGCTTGTTGATGGTGGCTTCGAACGGGTAGAGGTTAACGGCCACCAGGTCGATCGGCTTGATGCCGTGCTCGGTCATGATTGCGTCGTCGATGCCGCGACGGCCGAGAATGCCACCGTGGATTTTCGGGTGCAGGGTCTTGACCCGACCGTCCATCATTTCTGCGAAACCGGTGTAGTCCGCCACTTCCACTGCGGCCACGCCGTTGTCCTGCAGCAGTTTGAAGGTCCCGCCCGTGGAGAGGATTTCCACACCCAGGGCTTCCAGCTCCCGGGCAAATTCGAGGATCCCGGTCTTGTCGGAAACACTGATCAAGGCGCGGCGGATCGGCAGGCGGGTAGTCTGGTCGGTCATTTCAATTTCCATCAAAAGCAAAGGAGTCAGCAAAAAAGGCGACCGGTTTTACGCGGGCGCCTTTCTGGTTGGATTGAATGCTTACAGCAAATCGTATTGTTTGAGCTTTTTGCGCAAGGTGCCACGGTTGAGGCCCAGCAGCTCACTGGCTTTGGTCTGGTTGCCCTTGACGTAGTTCATCACGCTTTCGAGCAAGGGCGCCTCGACTTCGGAGAGCACCAGGTTGTACACGTCCGTGACGGAGGCACCCTCAAGGTGGGCGAAATAATTGTGCAGCGCCTTCTCGACACTCCCGCGAAGGGTTTGGCCTTCTTCGCTCGGCGTGTTGAGGTGCTGTTTCAAATTGACGTTGTCGCTCACGGGTGTTGTTCCACTCACTAAAGTCTCGGTCATCATCGTCATGCGGCCACCCCCTTTGCATCCCCTGTTTCCAGGCTGTTGTCACGTTCGGCGAAGAACTCACGAACGGTGGCGACCTGTGCCTGCGTTTCATCCAAACGATTGAACTGGGCGCGAAACTCCTTGGCGCCCGGCAAGGTTGCGAGATACCAGCCGACATGCTTGCGAGCAATGCGCACGCCCATCACGTCTCCGTAGAAGACGTGCAGGGCATTCAAATGCTCTAGCAGAATACGTTCCACCTCGACCAACCCTGGCGCCGGTAACACTTCGCCGGTACGCAGGAAATGCTCGATCTCACGAAAAATCCAAGGACGCCCCTGGGCGGCCCGGCCAATCAACAAACCATCGGCGCCGGTTGCGTGCAGTACGCGCCGGGCTTTCTCGGCTGAGTCGATGTCGCCATTGGCAAACACCGGCATCGACACCGCCTGCTTGATCGCAGCAATGGTGTCGTACTCGGCTTCACCGGTGTAAAGGTCGGCGCGGGTGCGGCCATGCACCGCCAGCGCTGTAATTCCTGCCTGTTCGGCGATCTTCGCCACCGTCAGGCCGTTCTTGTTATCCCGGTCCCAACCGGTACGAATCTTCAGGGTGACCGGCACATCCACTGCGGCGACAACGGCCTGCAGGATCTCGGCAACCAACTGCTCATCTTTCAATAGCGCGGAACCGGCGGCCTTGTTGCAGACCTTTTTGGCCGGGCAGCCCATGTTGATATCGATGATCTGCGCCCCCAACTCCACGTTGGCCCGGGCCGCATCCGCGAGCATCTGTGCATCTCCCCCGGCGATCTGTACCGAGCGTGGCTCGGGATCACCTTCGTGGATCATGCGCATCCGCGATTTGCGGGTGTTCCACAAGCTCATGTCGCTGGTGACCATTTCCGAGACTACTAGACCCGCGCCCAAACGTTTGCACAGCTGACGAAAGGGCTGGTCAGTGACGCCCGCCATCGGGGCGAGAATCAAGCCGTTCTGCAATGTGTATGGGCCGATGCGTACCGCCGACATAGGACTTCCCTGTTGTGGGGCCGGATCATTAGAGTTCGAAAAAGGGTTGGCATGATACCCGCTCTCGATGACTGGATAAAGGCTGAATTGGATAAAATCTGAACAGTTATTTTCTTATCGCCACCGGTTTGGTTGCCGATGGTCCAGCCATTCAATCCAAGATGCGGGCCTTGATTTACTCGGGCGAGTGAAAGCTCAGGCTGTAATTCACGGCTTTATTGCCCGGATCGAGGATGTCCAGGGAGATATGAATCGGGACCTGTGATGGCATTTCGCTAACGCCGGCCAATTCGCCGCTGAGGTATTCGGCGGGCTTGAAGCGACGACTGGCAATCAGGCCGCCGTTCAAGTCGGCAAAACGCAGCTCCAGCAGCGGGAAGGGCTGGGAGAACGTCGCGCGGTTGTAGATGATCGCGTCCACTACCAGCGCCCCGGCGAAGTCCGGATGGCTGCGCACCACCAGGTTGCTGCTCTTGATATGGGCAATATCGACCCGCGACGGCACCGTGCAGCCCAGTGTAGGGCACAGTTCCTGGAACCAGGGGCGATAGGCGTCCTGGCGGGCCAGATCGTCGAATTGGTAGGCGATGTACTGGCCTGCGAGACTGGCGGCAGCGATCAGTACCAGCAACAGCCAGATCAGGCGACGGCCCAGGCTGGCCGGACGCTTTTGCGCGTAGAGGTGCAGCGGGTCGTCTTCGAGATCCAGCAGTTGGTCGTCGTGCACACTCGTTTCGGCGCGCGGGCGCTTGCGCCGGGGTTTGGGGCGTTCTTCGGGTTCAACGTCATCGGCCGACTGGGTCAATGGCGTGAACGGCGGATCGGTGTCGTCATTTTCTGGCGTTGAACGCAGTGGCGGCTCATCGTCGATATCGTCGGTGTGGAACGACATGGACGGTTCGGTGCGCTGCTTGGTCGCAGGTGCGTTCGTCGGCTCGGCTTTGGCTTCAGTGCTTTGGGCGCGCTCTTCAGGCGGGTCGCTGAACAGGCTGGCGGCCCATTTTTCTTCTTCGGTTTTAACCGTGTCGCGGCTGGCGCTGAAGGATTCTTCTTTTTGGCGACGCTCGGCGCCGGGCTGGCGACGTTCTGCACCCGCCGGCGGCGTGTGCTGAATCTCGCGACGTTCCAGCTTGGCCAGTTCTTCGTCCAGGTCAAGGTTGTCCAGGTCGAGCTCTTCGGCGGCCCACTGCTTCTGGCTGATTGCCCGCGGTGCCTCAAGTGTGATGTCTGGAACAGGCTCGGCAGCGGGCAGATCAGGCTGCGGCGCCGGCACTTGGCCGCGCTGCTCCAGCAACTGGCGAACCGCATTGAACACTTGCAGGCACGAGCCGCAGCGCACCACGCCGCGTGCCACGCTCAATTGGGTGTGGTTGACGCGAAAGCGCGCTTGGCAATGCGGGCACTGGGTGACGAAACTGTCGGTCATGCGGCCATCCGATTCAGGCAAGCGCTCATTCTAGCGCCGACGACCACTGATGCGTACCCAGCCATCACGGTTAGCGATGGGGTCCAGTTCGAAATCCCGTGCGTAGGCAGCGGCGACGTCTTCGCCTTGCTCAGCGAGGATGCCCGACAGCGCCAAGCGGCCGCCCGGCTTGACCAGGCCGGACAGCTGCGGCGCCAGGGACACCAGCGGCCCGGCGAGAATGTTCGCCACAAGCACATCGGCCTGCACCTGGGGCAATTGCTCTGGCAGGTAGAGCGGGAATTTGCTTTCAGCAATGTTGTTGCGTCCGGCGTTATCACGGGAGGCTTCCAGGGCCTGTACGTCGATATCGGTGCCCACAGCTTCCTTTGCGCCGAGCAGCAGGGCGGCAATCGCCAGGATGCCCGAGCCGCAGCCGAAGTCCAGCACGTGGCTGTCGGTCAGGTCCTGGCCGTCCAGCCATTCCAGGCACAGTGCGGTGGTCGGGTGGGTGCCGGTGCCGAACGCCAGGCCTGGGTCCAGCAGCAGGTTGACGGCATCCGGCTCAGGCGCGGCGTGCCAGCTTGGCACGATCCACAGGCGCTGGCCGAAACGCATCGGCTGGAAGTTGTCCATCCAGCTGCGTTCCCAGTCCTGGTCTTCGATCACTTCGCTGTGATGCTCCGGCAATGGGCCGCCGGTGAGCAATTCCATGTGGGCCAGCACGGCGGCAGCGTCGGTGCCGTCTTCGAACAGGGCCAGCAAATGGGTGTGGGACCACAGCGGGGTGGTGTTGAGTTCGGGTTCGAAGATCGGTTGGTCTTCGGCGTCCATGAAGGTGACCGAGACAGCGCCCACTTCGAGGAAAGCGTCTTCATAGGTTTCGGCTTGTTCTGGGCTGATGGCGAGACGGACTTGCAGCCAAGGCATGGCGGGCACCTTTGAGAAAATGAGTGTGCAGCGGGGTGGGGCTGCGAAAGGGCGCAAGTTTACGCCAGCGGCGGGCAGAAGACGACACCACTGACTGCACGGCGTTCAAATGTGGGTCCACAAAATCCAGGTGACCCAGAAACAACAAAACCGCCCGAAGGCGGCTTTGTTGGGTGGAGCACTTACTGGTTGGCCAGCTTGTGTTCCAGGTAGTGAATGTTCACACCACCCTCGCAGAAGCCTTCATCGCGAACCAGGTCCCGGTGCAGCGGGATGTTGGTCTTGATGCCGTCGACCACGATTTCGTCCAGGGCGTTACGCATACGGGCCATAGCCTCGTCGCGGGTAGCGCCCCAGGTGATCAGCTTGCCGATCAGCGAGTCGTAGTTGGACGGAACCTTGTAGCCGCTGTACAGGTGCGAATCGACGCGAACGCCGTTGCCGCCGGGCGCATGGAAATGCTTGACCAGGCCTGGACTTGGCATAAAGGTTTTCGGGTCTTCGGCGTTGATCCGGCACTCCAGGGAGTGGCCGTGGATCTTCACGTCGTCCTGTGTGAAAGACAGCACGTTGCCAGCGGCGATGCTGAGCATCTCCTTGACGATGTCGATACCGGTGACCATCTCCGAAACCGGGTGCTCTACCTGCACACGAGTGTTCATCTCGATGAAGTAGAAACGACCGTTCTCGTAGAGGAACTCGAAGGTACCGGCGCCACGGTAGTTGATGTCGATGCACGCTTTGACGCAGCGAGCCAGCACTTCCGCGCGGGCTTTCTCGTCCAGACCCGGTGCCGGCGCTTCTTCCAGCACCTTCTGGTGACGACGTTGCAGGGAGCAATCGCGGTCGCCCAGGTGGATAGCGTGGCCCTGGCCGTCGGACAGTACCTGCACTTCCACGTGACGTGGGTTGGTCAGGTACTTCTCCAGGTAGACCATTGGGTTTCCGAACCAGGCGCCCGCTTCGGAGCGCGTCTGCTTGGCGGCCTCGATCAGGTCTTCTTCCTTGTGCACCACGCGCATGCCGCGACCACCACCGCCACCGGCGGCCTTGATGATCACCGGGTAACCGACTTCGCGACCAATGCGCAGAGCGGTTTCCTCGTCTTCAGGCAGCGGGCCGTCGGAGCCAGGAACGGTGGGCACGCCGGCCGCGATCATGGCGTCCTTGGCTGAGACCTTGTCGCCCATCAGGCGAATGGTTTCGGCTTTAGGGCCGATGAAGGCAAACCCGGATTTTTCCACTTGTTCGGCGAAATCGGCGTTTTCCGCGAGGAAGCCGTAACCCGGGTGGATGCCATCAGCGCCGGTCACTTCTGCCGCGGCGATGATGTTCGAGACTTTCAGGTACGAGTTCGTGGCCAGTGGCGGGCCGATGCAGATGCTTTCGTCCGCCAGTTTCACGTGCATCAATTCGGTATCGGCCGTCGAGTAAACAGCGACGGTCTTGATGCCCTCTTCCTTACAGGCGCGCAGGATACGCAGCGCGATCTCGCCGCGGTTAGCGATCAGGACTTTTTGCAGTTTCTTCGCAGGTTTCAACATCGAAGGCGCTCCGCGGTTCAAACGATGGTGAACAGCGGCTGGTCGTACTCAACCGGCTGACCGTTTTCTACCAGGATGGATTCGATGACGCCGGCTTTCTCAGCGGTGATGTGGTTCATCATCTTCATCGCTTCAACGATGCAGATGGTGTCGCCCACTTTCACCGTCTTGCCGACTTCAACGAAGGCTGGCGAAGTGGGTGCCGGGGTGCGGTAGAAAGTACCGACCATTGGCGACTTGACCACGAAACCGTTCAGCGTAGGCGCTGCGGGTGCTGCAGGTGCAGCGGCAGCAGGTGCGGCGGCCGGAGCAGCAGCGGCCGGAGCCGGCGCTTGCATCTGTGGCGCGTAGAACTGTTGGGCTGGCGTCTTGCTGTGACGGCTGATCCGTACGGACTCTTCGCCTTCCTTGATTTCCAGCTCGTCGATACCGGATTCTTCCAGCAGCTCGATCAGTTTCTTAACTTTACGGATATCCATGAATCATCAACTCCCAAGGGTCGGTCAGGGGCGCTTGGCCGGTTGTTCAAGCTGTTCCAGGGCGGCCTCCAGGGCCAGTCGGTAACCGCTGGCGCCAAGGCCGCAGATCACTCCTACTGCTACGTCGGAGAAGTAAGAGTGATGGCGGAAAGGTTCACGTTTGTGCACGTTCGACAAATGCACTTCGATGAATGGGATGCTCACCGCCAGCAGCGCGTCACGTAATGCAACGCTTGTGTGCGTAAAAGCGGCGGGATTGATCAGGATAAAGTCCACGCCTTCGCCGCGCGCGGCATGGATGCGATCAATCAATTCGTACTCGGCATTGCTTTGCAGGTAGAGCAGATGGTGGCCGGCTTCACGCGCCCTGCGCTCAAGATCGAGGTTGATCTGATCCAGGGTAACTGCCCCGTAGACGCCCGGTTCGCGGGTGCCGAGCAGGTTCAGGTTGGGTCCGTGAAGAACCAGTAAGGTCGCCATCGGCTGTTCCTTGTTATTGATGTGAGTACGGCAGAACCCGGCGACTATGCCGCAAAGCCTTTGTGACTGTCCAGTTCTATGCAGTAGGCAGCACGATTAGCGAGGATAGCGAAAAGTATGTGACCAAGTAGTGGGTTCTGGTCATTGATAATACGGTTCTGAGTGCACTGAAGATCAAATGTGGGAGCAAGCCCGCACACATGTCTGATCTCCATATGATTTTGGATCGTCGTGAGGTGGGAGATCGGATTAGACGCGGAAGGCTTGCACCGCAGTATTGAGCTGCCCACCGAGGACCAACAAGTGCTCGCCCTGGCAGCGTCCCTGACCAATGCGCAGCAAGTTATCCTCACCCATCTGATGAATCCGCTCGCTGTTATCGCGAATCTCACTCACGGCCCCACTCTGCTGCGCCGTCACATCGGCGATGCGCACGGCCGTGTCGGAAATGGTCTGGATCGCGCCGACGATCTCATCCAGTGCACCGTCCGCCGCCTGGGCCTGCTGGGCGGTGGCTTCGGCGTGTTCGACCTGGGCGCGCATGCCTTGCACGGATTGATGGGCGGCGCTTTGCAGGCCGGCAATCAGGGTCTGGATCTGCGCCGTGGCGCCAGCGGTGCGTTGAGCCAGGGAGCGGACTTCGTCGGCGACTACGGCAAAACCACGTCCGGCTTCACCGGCACGGGCGGCCTCGATGGCGGCGTTGAGGGCCAGCAGATTGGTCTGGTCGGCAATCGCGCGAATCACCGTGAGCACGCCGCCGATGGTGGCGGATTCTTCGGCGAGTTTTTCGATCATCTGCGCGTTTTGCTGCACTTCGCCCACCAGGGCGTGCAGCCCGGTCAGGCTCAGGCCGATCACGCGTTGGCCTTGCTCTACCGCTTGGCCGGCACTGCGACTGGCGTCCGCGGCCTGGCTGGCATCGCCGGCGACTTGCTGGATGGTCGCTTCCAGTTCCCCCAGCGAGTCGCGGATCTGCGCGGTATCGCCGGCTTGGCGTTCGGCGCCGTCATGCAGGCCGCTGCTCAGTTCGGCAAGGGCGCGGCTGCTGCCGGCAACTTCTTCGGCGTTGCCGCGAATAGTGCCCACCAGGTCCACCAGGTAGGCGCGCAGACGGTTCAAGGAGGCTTCGATATCGTGCAGCTCGCGGTTGGTCTTGCCCAAGGCAATCGGCTGGCTGAAGTCGCCTTCGCCCCAGGTCGATAAGGCCGGTGCCAGGTTGGTCAGCACCCGCGCCAGGCGGCGTTGCAGGGTATCGATGAGCAGCGCGATCAGCAGGATCAGGCCGATCATCACGCCTTGCATCAGGCGCACTTCGCCCTGGATTTTGCCGTGCTGCGCGCGCACCACGGGCTCCAGGCCTGCGATGGCTTGCTGCACGGCGTTGATTTTCAGGTGGGTCGCGGTAGCGAGGTCGGCGCGTTGTTGGATCTGATCACGGGTGCGCTTGAGTTCGGCGGGGTAGCGGGTCAGCAGGCTGTTGAGTTCGCGCTTGAGGTCGACGCCGGTGTCTTGGATTTCGGTTTTTTGCGTGTTTTCCAGGCCCATCAGCGCGGAAAAATCATCCGCGTTGGATTCGGCGCTGGCCTTCACGCCCAACAGCGGCAGTTGTTCCAGCACATCCGCCTGCCTGCGGATATTGCCGACTTCGCGCTCCACATCATCAGCCAGTTCCGCACGCCCGCTGCTCACCAGTTTGTCGCGGGCCAGGGACAGTTTGGCCAGATGCTGGGACGCCGCCAGCAGTGGCGGCAGGTAACGTGCGGCCTCTGCAGAATTGACGCCGATGGCGTACTGGCTCAGTTGCTCCAGGTTCGCGCCGAGTTCGCGCTCGGCTTGCAGCAGCAGGGCCTGTGGGTCACCCGCTAATTTGCCGGCGGCGAGCAGATCGGTCTTGCTGAAGGCATCCAGGTCCACCAGGCTGGGGCGCAGGTTTTGCGCCAGGTCGACGGGCACTTGATCCAGATCCAGCAACAGGCTTTCCAGGCTCTGGCTGGCGCTGCTCAGGCGCAGGGCGTCGCCGCTGGCCAGGTAATCGTCAATATTGCGCGCGGCCTGGTTCTGAAATGCCTGCGACAGGCCCAGGTAGCGCTCCATCAATAAATACGGCCGTTCCAAAGCGCGCTGCGACCACCACAGCGTCGCCCCGAGCGCCAGGCACACGGCCACCAGAAGAAGGGTATTGAGATTGGTCAGCAGCTTCAGGCGCATGCGTGGTTTCAACCGACAGCAAAAGATAAGTGCCTGAAGTTATTGCGTTTCTATTACAGCGTTATGACTGAATCGGTGAATCCAGGTGAAAAGATGGCACTTTGCCTTGGCGTGTGCGCCGCTTGCACGCGGTTACGCCCGGCATTCTTGGCACGGTACAGCGCTTCATCGGCCTGGGCGGCCATCATCAGGCTGTCGGACCCGTCGCGCAGTTCCACCAGCCCGGCACTGAAGGTGCACCACAAATCCTCGGGCTGGGCCGGGTAGTGGATTTCCGCAAAGCGCTCACGGATTTCATCCAGCACCTTGCAGGCCGATTCCAGGTCGGTGTCAGGCATCACGATGGCGAATTCTTCGCCGCCGTAGCGCCCGATGTAGTCGGTCTTGCGCAGTCGCTGCTTGAGAAACAGCGCCAGGCTCTTGATCACTCGGTCGCCCATGGGGTGGCCGTGGCTGTCATTGACCCGCTTGAAGTGGTCGATATCGAGCATGGCAAAGCTCAGCGGCTTGTTTTCGCGGCGCGCGCGGAAGCTGCAGTCTTCGAGCAATTGCAGGATATGGGTATGGTTGTACAGGCCGGTCAGGCTGTCGCGCACCATCCGTGCCTTGAGGTTGCGCGCACGTGCCGCGCGGTTGCGCACGGTGGTGATCAGGTGGCGCGGCTTGATCGGCTTGGTGAGGAAGTCGTCGCCGCCTTCACTCATGGCGTCCAGTTGCTTGTCCAGGTCGTCCTCGGCCGAAAGGTAAATGATCGGCACGCTGACGTAGCGGTCGTTATGCCGGATGACCTTGGCCAGTTCGGTACCGGTGCAGGCTGGCATGTACATGTCGAGGATGATCAGGTCCGGCTGGAAATCCGCCAGCTCGGCCATGGCCTGGATCGGTTCGATCAGCGTGCGGGTGACGATGCCTGCACTGTTGAGCAGCCGCTCGGTGTGCAGCGCCTGGGCCCGCGAGTCATCGATTATCAGCACTTTATACGGCTCGTACTGAGCGACGCAGGTCAGTACTTCGATTTTTTCCAGCAGGCTGGAGGCTTCCAGGGTGCCGGTAAGAAATTCCTGGCCCCCGGCGCGCACGGCGGCCAGGCGAGTCGGCGTATCGGTTTCGTGCAGGCTGAAAAACAGCAGCGGCAGCTTGTGCTCCAGGCCTTCCTGAGCTTCGGCGGCAAGCTTGAGCCCCAGCCCTGTGCCACAGAAATCCACATCCATCACAATCGCCGAAGGCAAGCGCTCGGCCATGGATGCGCGAAATGCCGCCATGCTGTCGAGGGATTGGGCGCTCATGCCAAAGAATTCCAGCTGCTTGGCCAAGCGCTCAGCGCGGTCGTGATCGGCCAGCATCACGTAGATTGGCTTGCGCATCGGCGGCAGGAAGGTGTGTTCGAACTGGTCGCCCTGGCGCAGTCCAGTGCGCGACAGGCGCTGCATCAAGCGGTTGAGTTCGGTGATCAGTTGGCTGCTCAGGCGGCCACGGTTGTCGTCCACCGCTTTGAGTGATTCGCCGATATGCCGCGCCAACTGGCCGTGCTCGGGTTGTTCGAAGCGCTCGGCAAAGCGCAGCAGGCGCAAATTGGCTTCGCTGAGTTCGCAGAGGTCGGCGCCGGACCATTCGCTGCGTTGCAGGCGCTGCCAGATCTCAAGAATTTGACGTGCCTGATGAATTACCCGCTGGGCAAAATGCTGCTTGAGACGCTCACGGCTGGGGTCTTCTGGCTCGGTCATATCCTGACTACTAGTTAGGGTGCACGCTGAGGTCCAATAATGGCTCTATGCTAGCACTATCTTTCCGTTGGGATGAGTGTCTTGCGTCAATAAACTGCTCTTCCCTGATAGTCATTTGCTGACCTGGTGGTCGCACAGCGGAAAAAGCGTGCATCCTTTATAGTCGAACTCTCCCTGTTCGCCAGTTTGGCGAAAAGCCCCGCATGGGCGGGCACGATGGGGTAGGGTTGTGGTCGGAGTGTTTGAACGCACGCCATCAATTCAAGTGCATGAACTCAAGTGATTGAAAGGATATCGCCATGCTGGACTGGAAAAACCGTGCAGGCAGTGCCAAAGGCCCTGCGCCTGAGCCCAAGTCGGCCAACCGCAGCTACTTCCGTACGCTGCTGCTGAGCCGTGCGTTGCTGAGCGTCCTCTGCCTGTACCTGTTGGTCACCGGCGCGCTTGGCTGGTACTGGAGCGAAGAGCCGGCGCTGTTTCCGGTCCAGCAAAATGCGCAGATTGCGGCCGAAAAAGACGGCAAGCAGATGGTGTTAGGGTTTACTACCGTCGAAACCCTCAAGACCGTGGCCGGCACCTTGCTGAACAAGCCGGGTGGCTACATTTCCAATGACCGCTTCCCGCCTGGCCTTTGGATGGACAACATGCCGAGTTGGGAATATGGCGTGCTGGTGCAGGTGCGCGACCTGACGCGCGCCCTGCGTAAGGACTTCGCCCGTTCCCAGTCGCAGTCGGCCGAAGACGCCGATTTGGCTAAGGCCGAGCCGCGCTTCAACTTCGACAATAAGAGCTGGGTGCTGCCGTCCAGTGAGTCGGAGTACCAAGAAGGCATCAACTCTCTGAGCCGTTATGAAACACGTCTGTCCGACCCGAATCAGCGCGGTGCGCTGTTCTATGCCCGTGCCGACAACCTGAACAACTGGCTGGGCGACGTCGCGACCCGCTTGGGTTCGCTGTCGCAACGCCTGTCGGCCAGTGTGGGTCGGGTGAAATTGAACACCGCTCTGAAAACCGAGGCCCTGGCGCCGGGTCAAGTACCGCAGGTCGATGAAGAAGTGGTGGAAACCCCATGGATGCAGATCGATAACGTGTTCTACGAGGCTCGCGGTCAAGCTTGGGCCCTGTCCCACCTGCTGCGTGCCATCGAAGTCGACTTCGCCGACGTGCTGGCCAAGAAAAACGCCACCGTCAGCGTGCGCCAGATCATCCGTGAGCTGGAAGCTTCGCAGGAACCGGTTTGGAGTCCTATGATCCTTAATGGCAGTGGCTTCGGGGTACTGGCGAACCACTCGCTCGTCATGGCCAACTACATTTCCCGGGCAAACGCTGCAGTGATCGACTTGCGTCAGCTCCTCAACCAGGGTTGATGATGGACGCTATTCAAAAGGAGGCCGCGCACCGCGCGGCGTCCGATGCTGAACTGATCTGCTGGGTCGACGAGCAGGACAACCTGCTCGGCACCCTTGTCAGGTCCGATTTGCGCCAGCGCGGCCTGATCGGCCGGTGCACCTTTATCTTTCTGTTTAACTCCCAGGGTGAGCTGTGTGTGCATCGGCGAACCCTAAGCAAAGCCATGTATCCCGGTTTCTGGGACACGGCAGCGGGTGGGATGGTGGCGGCGGGCGAGTCCTACGCCTTATCGGCGGCCCGCGAGTTAGAGGAAGAGTTGGGCGTCAGCGGTGTGGCGTTAACTGAGCACGATCATTTCTACTTCGAAGACGGTGACAGCAAACTCTGGTGCAAATCCTACTCCGCTGTATGGGACGGGCCGCTGCGCCTGCAGCCCGAAGAGGTCATGGAAGCGCGCTTTTTACCTATTGAAACAGTCCTGCAGGAGGCTGAACAAAAGCCTTACTGCCCGGACGCCCAAGAAGGCTTGCGGCGCTATCTGGCGTCACGTCGCTAAAGTTGCATGAAATGGCGCCATTTGGCCCTTAGCAAGTGGACTTTTTGCCGTTACACTGCGCCACTTTTCTGCCCCCAAGAGGATTGCCGGTGGCCAAAAAAGCCGCATCCTTCGCCGCCCTGGGCGGCCTGGTATTTTCCACCGACGCAGGTCGACACTGCCCGGACTGTCGCCAGCCCGTGGACGCGTGTACCTGCAAACAGACCCTGATCCCCGAAGGCGACGGTATTGCCCGCGTGCGACGCGAGAGCAAGGGCCGTGGCGGCAAGACGGTGACCACCATCACCGGCGTGCCGCTGGCAGAAGACGCGCTGAAGGAGCTCGCCACCACGCTGAAAAAGCGCTGTGGCACCGGCGGCGCGTTGAAAGAGGGCGTCATCGAGATCCAGGGCGATCACGTTGAATTGCTGTTGGCCGAGCTGATCAAGCTCGGTTACAAGGCCAAGAAGTCCGGCGGCTGAAAGCCTCTTCCCGACCTGTGTCTAAACTCTGTCCTGCGAATGAGGTCTACCTCCCTCGCAGGCAAATCGTCATTTTCATTCTTTAGACTGCGCCAGCCTCCGCGAGAGGTGGCGCCTTCGCCTTCATTTATAGGGGACTTCGATGTCCGTACGACGCACACGCAAAGACGATGGCAGCCAATGGACAGTTGCGGACAGCCGCAGTGTTTACGGGATCCGCCATTGGGGGGCCGGGTATTTCGCGATCAATGAAGCCGGTCGCGTTGAAGTCCGTCCGAACGGCCCGAACAGCACGCCCGTCGACCTGTACGAGCAAGTCGACGCGTTGCGTAAAAGCGGCCTTTCGCTGCCGTTGCTGGTGCGCTTCCCCGACATTCTGCAAGACCGTGTACGCCAGCTGACCGGCGCCTTCGATTCGAACATCGAGCGCCTGGAATACCAGAGCAAGTACACCGCGCTGTACCCGATCAAGGTGAACCAGCAGGAAGCGGTGATCGAGAACATCATCGCCACCCAGAACGTGTCCATCGGCCTGGAAGCCGGCTCCAAGCCTGAGCTGCTGGCTGTACTGGCCCTGGCGCCGAAGGGCGGCACCATCGTCTGTAACGGTTACAAAGACCGTGAGTTCATCCGCCTCGCGCTGATGGGCCAAAAGCTCGGCCACAACGTGTTCATCGTGATCGAGAAAGAATCCGAAGTTGAGCTGGTGATCGAAGAGGCCGCCAGCCTCAAGGTCAAGCCACAGGTGGGCCTGCGCGTGCGCCTGTCGTCCCTGGCGTCGAGCAAGTGGGCTGACACCGGTGGCGAGAAGTCCAAGTTCGGCCTGTCGGCGGCGCAACTGCTGTCTGTGGTCGAGCGCTTCCGCGCGGCGGGTCTGGACCAGGGCATTCGCCTGTTGCACTTCCACATGGGCTCGCAGATCGCCAACCTGGCCGACTACCAGCACGGGTTCAAGGAAGCCATTCGTTACTACGGCGAACTGCGCAACCTCGGCTTGCCGGTGGACCACATCGACGTCGGCGGCGGTTTGGGCGTGGACTACGACGGTACGCACTCGCGTAACGCCAGCTCGATCAACTATGACATGGACGACTACGCCGGCGTGGTCGTGGGCATGCTCAAGGAATTCTGCGACGCGCAGAGCCTGCCGCACCCGAACATCTTCTCTGAAAGCGGTCGCTCGCTGACCGCCCACCACGCCATGCTGGTGGTGCAGGTCACCGACGTCGAGAAACACAACGACGAAATCCCGACCATCGAAAACAAGGAAAGCCTGCCGGAAACCGTGCAATGGCTGGTGGACCTGCTCGGCCCGACCGACATCGAGATGGTCACCGAGACCTACTGGCGCGCCACTCACTACATGAGCGACGTGGCCACCCAGTACGCCGACGGCAAGCTGACCCTGGCCGAAAAAGCCTTGGCCGAGCAGTGCTACTTCGCCGTGTGCCGTCGCCTGCACAACTCGTTGAAAGCCCGCCAGCGCTCGCACCGCCAAGTGCTGGACGAACTCAACGATAAGCTGGCCGACAAGTACATCTGCAACTTCTCGGTATTCCAGAGCCTGCCGGACACCTGGGCCATCGGCCAGGTATTGCCGATCCTGCCGCTGCACCGCCTCGACGACGAGCCGCTGCGCCGTGCCGTACTGCAAGACCTGACCTGCGACTCCGACGGCAAGATCAAGCAGTACGTCGACGAGCAGAGCATCGAGACCAGCCTGCCGGTTCACGCCTTGAACGAAGGTGAGGACTACTTGCTGGGGATCTTCCTGGTGGGTGCCTACCAGGAAATCCTTGGTGACATGCACAACCTGTTTGGTGACACCGATTCGGTGAACATCTACCAGCGTGAAGATGGGTCGGTGTACAGCGCGGGTATCGAGACCCACGACACTATTGAAGACATGCTGCGGTATGTGCACTTGTCGCCGGAAGAGTTGATGACGCATTACCGCGACAAGTGTGCGAGTGCGAAGATCTCTGCATCTGAGCGTACCCAGTTCCTGGATGCGCTGCGCCTGGGCCTGACCCGTTCTTCGTACCTGTCCTCTTAAGCTGGATTGACACAAATCCCATGTGGGAGCGAGCAAGTCGAATCGTCGCACCGCCGCTCCCACATTTGGGTCTCATTCCTTCAGTTGCTGCCCAGCCAAAGCCCCTGCCGATTCAAACGCCAGGCAATCGCCCACAGCGTCAAACTGCGGACCGCCATAAACACCAGGAAGGTTACCCACAGCCCGTGGTTACCCAACCCTTGCAACGCCCAGGCAATGGGCAGCACCACAACCACCGTCAGCAGCATCCCATTGCGCATCTCCCGTGCGCGTGTCGCGCCGATAAACAAACCATCCAGCAAGTAACTCCACACCGCAATCAACGGCAATACCGCGAGGTAAGGCAGGTAGCTGTCGGCGGTTTCGCGCACGCTGGGAATATCGGTCTGCATGGCGATAAACACGTGGCCAGCGACGGTGAACAGCAGCGCGAAACCGACGCTGGCGATCAGCGACCAGCCGCCGGCCACCACCAGCGAACGGCGCAGCGCTGGGCGGTCATGGGCGCCGATAGCGTGACCGCACAGGGCTTCGACGGCGTGAGCCAATCCATCCAGGGCGTGGGCGGTCAGCAACAGGCCGTTGAGCAGCAGCGCGTTGGCGGCCACGGTAGCGTCGCCCAGGCGGGCGCCTTGCACGGTGATCATGAAAAACACCGATTGCAGCGCGAGGCTGCGGATGAAGATGTCGCGGTTGACCGCCAGCAGTGGACGCCAGCTTTCCCACAGCTTCAGTGCCGCCCAGGCGATGTGACCGGGGTAGGCGCGCAGGGCTTTTTGCGTCAGCGCGAGGCCCAGCAGGGCGCCGGTCCATTCAGCAACAACCGAGGCGCGCGCGGAGCCGACCACACCCCAATCCAGACCCAGTACGAACCACAGGTTCAGGGCGATGTTGACCAGGTTGGTGGTCAGCAGAATCGCCAGCGGCGCGCGGGCGTTTTGTGTGCCGAGGAACCAACCGACCAGCGCGTAGCTGGCCAGCGCGGCGGGCAGGCCGAAAAGACGGGTGTGGAAGAAATCCTGCGTCAGTTGATTGAGCTCGGGGGAGGGCTGCATCCACTGCAACGCCAGATGGCTCAGCGGGATGCCCACGGTGCCGAGCAGCATCGCCAGGCCCAGTGCCAACAGCAAACCTTGCAGCAGGATTTGCCGCAGCGCCGCCCCATCATTGCGCCCGGCAGCTTGGGCGGCGAAACCGGTGGAGCCCATGCGCAGGAAACCCATGGCCCAGGCGAGGAAGGTATACAGGCTGGCACCGACGGCCACGGCACCCAGTTGGTGGGCGTGGGGCAGGTGGCCGATGACCATGCTGTCGACCAGCGCTACGAGCGGCACCGAGATGTTCGACAGGATCATAGGCGCGGCCAGGGCCCAGACGCGGCGGTGGGTGGGGCGGTGGCGCCAGTCGGTGAGCAGGGTGGTCATGGGGGCTCCTTGCGAGAGCAGTAGTGTAACTGGCCGTCAGACACGCCGCAGAACCAATGTGGGAGCAGCCAAGCCAGGTCCCACATTTTGCTCTTCAGTGCTTGTGGGATTTGGCTTGGGCTGGGGGGCGCTCAGAACCAAATCACCCTCCGCCGGTCAATGTGACCAGCAGCTCATCGTCCCCACTCGGGCTGATATATAGTTAGCCTTCGGTCCCTCACACTACGAGTGCCTCATGCTTAACAAAGGATTGTTCCTGGCCTGCGCGCTGGCCCTGCTGAGCGCCTGCGATTCTTCCGATAAACCGACTGCCCCGACCGCTCCTGCGGCGGCAACGGTTGCACCCACGCCGGCTAAAGCGGCGGTGGATGTGGCGGCGTTGAAGCAACGCTACGCCGGGCGTGAGTTGAGCGTGGTGGACGTGTCAGAAGTGCAGCTCGATGGGGCCAGTACCTTGTCGGTGAGCTTTTCCATTCCGCTGGACCCCGATCAGAAGTTCGCCGACAAATTGCACTTGGTGGACAGCAAGTCCGGCAAGGTCGATGGCGCCTGGGAAATCTCCGACAACCTCATGGAACTGCGCCTTCGCCACTTGGAGCCACAGCGCAAACTGGTGCTCACGGTGGATGCCGGTGTGAAGGCGGTCAACGACAACACGCTCGCCGCCGAGTACATCGCCCGTCTGGAAACCCGCGACCTGCAAGCCACTGTCGGCTTCGCCAGCCGTGGCACCTTGTTGCCGACGCGCCTGGCCGAAGGCCTGCCAGTGATCGCGCTGAACGTCGACAAGATCGACGTCGAGTTCTTCCGCATCAAGCCCGAATCCTTGCCGTCATTCCTGGCGCAGTGGGGGCGTAATACCAGCCTGCAAAGTTATGAATCCCGCGAACTGCTGCCGCTGGCCGATCTGGTCTACGGTGGCCGTTTCGACTTGAACCCGGCGCGCAACACCCGCGAAACCCTTTTACTGCCGATCGCCGGCCTCAAGCAATTGCAGCAGCCGGGCGTGTACCTGGCGGTGATGCGTGCGTCGGGCACCTACAACTATTCGCAACCGGCCACGCTGTTCACCTTGAGTGACATCGGCCTGTCGGTGCACCGCTACGCCAACCGATTGGATGTGTTTACCCAGGCGCTGGAAGGCGGCAAGGCACTGGATGGGGTTGACCTTGAAGTGCTCGACGCCGAGGGCCGGGTGTTGGGCCAGGGCAAGACCGAGAAGGGCGGCCACGCTGAGTTGCCGCTGCCGAAAAAGGCCCAGGTGCTCCTGGCCAAGCAGGGTGAGCAGACCAGTCTGTTGCGCCTCGACAGCGCTGCACTGGACCTGGCCGAGTTCGACATTGGCGGCCAGCCTTCCCACCCCTTGCAGTTCTTTGTATTCGGCCCGCGTGATCTGTATCGCCCCGGTGAAACGGTGCTGCTCAATGCATTGTTGCGGGACAAGGATGGCCATGCCGTCAAACCGCAGCCGGTGAGCGTGGAAGTGCGTCGCCCGGACGAGCAGGTGAGCCGCAAATTTGTCTGGGATGCGGATGCCTCCGGTCTTTATCAATACTCGCTGCAACTGGCCGGCGAAGCGCCGACTGGGCGCTGGCAGTTGGTGTTCGACCTGGGCGATGGCAAACCGCAGTTGTATGAATTTCTCGTTGAAGACTTCCTGCCCGAGCGCCTGGCGCTGGAACTCAAGGGCAGCGACACCGCGCTGAGCCCCGCGGACAACCCGGTGATTCAGGTTAACGGCCGTTACCTTTACGGTGCGCCAGCATCGGGCAACCGCGTCAGTGGTCAGGTTTATGTGCGCCCGTTGCGCGAAGCGGTCAAGTCGTTGCCGGGCTACCAGTTCGGCTCTGTTACCGAAGAAGAGTTGAGCCAGGATTTCGAACTGGATGAAAGCGTGCTCGACGCCAAGGGCCAGGAAGCGCTGACCCTGGAAAGCAAGTGGGCCGACGCGAAGTCGCCGTTGCAATTGATCGTGCAAGCCAGCCTGCAAGAGTCCGGCGGGCGCCCGATCACGCGGCGTCTGGTGCAGCCGATCTGGCCCGCCGAGCAGCTTCCGGGCCTGCGCGGGTTGTTTGACGGCACCGAAACCAATGGCGATGGCCCGGCGGAATTTGAAGTACTGCTGGCCAACCAGAATGGGCAGAAACTCGCCGCGCAAAACCTCAAGGTGCGCCTGGTGCGCGAGCGCCGTGACTATTACTGGAACTATTCAGAGAACGATGGCTGGAGCTATCACTTCAACGAGAAATTCCTCAACCTCGACGAGCAGACCCTGACTATCAAGGCTGGCGACACCGCCAAGGTCAGCTTCCAGGTGGAGTGGGGCCCTTACCGCGTCGAGGTCGAAGACCCGCAGACCGGGTTGGTCAGCAGCCTGCGCTTCTGGGCCGGTTACCAGGCCCAGGACAACACCGACGGCGGCGCCGTGCGCCCCGATCAGGTCAAGCTGGCGCTGGACAAACCAGCGTATGCCGATGGTGACACCGCCAATGTCTCCGTGACGCCACCGGCAGCCGGTAAAGGCTACCTGCTGGTGGAGTCCGCCGAAGGGCCGCTGTGGTGGCAGGAAATCGACGTGCCGGCCGAGGGCAAAAGCTTCGCTGTGAAGCTCGACCCGAAATGGTCGCGGCATGATTTGTACGTGAGTGCCCTGGTGATTCGCCCAGGCGAGCGTAAAGCCAATATCACCCCCAAACGCGCAGTGGGCCTGCTGCACCTGCCGCTGGATCGCACCCAGCGCAAACTGGGCGTGACCCTCACTGCGCCGGAAAAAATGCGCCCCAAACAACCGCTGACGGTGAAGATCTTGGCTAAAAATGCCGATGGCAGCGTGCCGAAACAGGCGCACGTACTGGTGGCCGCGGTGGACGTGGGCATCCTCAATATCACCGAATACCCGACCCCGGACCCGTACTCCAGCCTGTTCGGCCGCAAGGCGTATGGCGTGGACCAGTTCGATATCTACGGCCAGTTGATCGAGGCCGGCCAGGGTCGCCTGGCCAGCCTCGCGTTTGGTGGTGACGCGGCGCTGGCCAAGGGCGGCAAGCGTCCGGACACCAGTGTGACCATCGTCGCCCTGCAAAGCGCGCCGGTGACGTTGAATGAGCAGGGCGAGGGCGAAGTCAGCGTCAACATTCCCGACTTCAACGGCGAACTGCGCCTGATGGCCCAGGCCTGGAGCGATGACCGCTATGGCATGGCCGAAGCCAAGACAGTGATTGCCGCGCCGCTGATTGCCGAACTGTCGGCGCCACGCTTCCTGGCCGGTGGTGACCAGACAACGTTAGCGCTGGACCTGTCCAACCTGTCGGGCAAGGCGCAGAAGCTTGATGTGCAACTGACTGCCGAGGGGCAGTTGGAACTGGTCAACAGTGGCGCGCAAACCGTCGAGCTCACACAAGGCCAGCGCACCACGCTGCGCATCCCCGTAAAAGCCTGGGGCGGGTTGGGGCAGGGCAAGGTCAAGGTGACCGTCAATGGGCTGGACTTGCCAGGTGAGCACCTGCCGCCGTTCACCCGTGAATGGACCTTGGGCGTGCGGCCGGCCTATCCGGCACTGCTTAAGCATTATCGCGCGGTACTCAAGGATCAGCCGTGGACCCTGCCACCGGGTACCCTGGATCAATTCGATACCTCGGGGCGTCAGGCGCTGCTGAGCCTGTCGAGCCGGCCGCCGTTGAACCTCGGTGCGCAGATCAGTGCACTCAAAGCTTACCCTTACGGTTGCCTGGAACAGACGGCAAGCGGCCTGTACCCATCGCTGTATGCGGACGATGCGTTGCTCAAGCGCCTGTCGATAAAGGGCGAGTCGGACAGCGAGCGCAAGCGCAAGATCGAGCTGGGCATAGAGCGTTTGCTGGGCATGCAGCGCTACAACGGCAGTTTTGGTTTGTGGGGCGCCGACGGTGAAGAGGAGTACTGGCTGACCGCCTATGTCACCGATTTCCTGTTGCGCGCCCGAGATCAGGGTTTCGCGGTACCGCCTGAAGCCTTGAAAAAGGCCAGCGAACGCCTGCTGCGTTATGTACAGGAGCGCAACTTGATCGATGTCGACTACAGCGATAACGCTGATCACACGCGCTTTGCCGTGCAGGCCTACGCCGGCATGGTGTTGGCGCGCAGTCAGCAGGCGCCGTTGGGTGCGTTGCGCAGCATTTTTGAACGACGCAGCGACGCGCGCTCCGGTTTGCCGCTGGTGCAGTTGGCTGTCGCGTTGCAGAAGATGGGCGACCAGCCGCGCGCGGACCAAGCCTTGCTGGCGGGGCTGGCGGCGCAGCGCAGTGCCAATGAATGGTTGGCCGATTACGGCAGCCCGCTGCGCGACCAGGCAATGATCCTGGCGTTGCTGGAAGAAAATGACTTGGCCAAGGGCCAGCGTGAGGAGCGCTTGTTTACGCTGTCGGATCAACTGGCGGCCAGTGCGTATCTGTCGACCCAGGAGCGTAATTCGCTGTTCCTGGCGGGGCGCCTCGGTTTCGCCAAGCCGGACTCGAACTGGCAGGTGTCGCTCACCGGCAGTGGCGGTGTGCAGGCGTTGAATAATCAGCAGTCGACGCTGGCGCTGGAAGGCAAGCTGCTTTCCAGTGATTTAACCTTGAGCAATCAGGGCGAAACGCCGGTGTATCAGCAACTGACGATTTCGGGTTATCCACAGCGGCCACCGGCTGCCGGCGGCGACAACCTGAGCATTCGCCGTGAGTACCTGGGCATGAATGGCCAGCCGTTGAATCTTCGTAACCTCAACAGTGGGGATCTGGTGCTGGTGCATCTGGCGGTCGGTGCCAAGCAACGTGTGCCGGATGCTTTGGTGGTGGATTTGCTGCCCGCTGGACTGGAGCTTGAAAACCAGAACCTGGCGCAGAGTGCCGCCAGCCTGGAGAACGCCAGCAGCCAAGTGAAGGCGTGGCGTGAGTCGATGCAGAACGCGTCGCTCAAGCATCAGGAGTTCAGGGATGATCGGTATGTGGCGGCGATTAATCTGGAGGGGGCTGGCACCACGCACCTGCTGTATCTGGCGCGGGCGGTGACACCGGGGACTTATCGCGTACCGCCGCCGCAGGTGGAGTCGATGTATCGGCCGAATTGGCAGGCGGTGGGGGAGACGCCGGCAGATTTGGTGATCAAGGGGCGCTGATATTCCAATATAAAATAGGGGCTAAATGTGGGAGCGGGCTTGCTCGCTCCCACAGTAGTTTGGGGATACTCTGGGGGTTAGTGGACGACCCAGCTCAGGAGCCATAGGCCGAGCAGTAGCCAGATGATGCCCATGATGACCGAGGCGCGCATGAAGGCGCGTACGGCTGAATACAGGAATAGCAGGCCGACGATCAGGGTGATGATGCTGATGATCGAGGTGTCCATGCCCAAGGTGCGGGACAGGCCTTCGACGAAGTTGCCGCCGGCGTTGCTCAGGGCACCGAACAGGCCGCTGAGGCCGTCGACGATAAAGCGGATGATGGAACCGAGCGCCTGGCCCAGCCATTCGAAAAAGCTTTCTACCTGCATGTGTGTGTCCTGATGAAGAGTTGGGCGTATCCGTGTCTTTGGTTGTTATTGCGACTGGCTAGTTCCCTACAAGCATAGAGGTTTGCTCGGTTGAATTTGCGATTAAGTTGCGTCATTTGCGGGTGTACGCTCCCACATTTACTGCGCTGGGCTCTGGGGGCAGTGGTGTTGGTGGTGGTGTTGTTGTGGGGAGCGGATCGGGTTTGGCCGTTGCCGTTGCCTCAGGATGATTTGGCGCGGGTGGTGTTGGCTGAGGATGGCACGCCGTTGTGGCGGTTTGCCGATGCGAATGGGGTGTGGCGCTATCCAGTGCAAACCAGCGAAGTGTCGCCGTATTACCTGGATGCGTTGCTCACCTATGAAGACCGTTGGTTCTATCAGCATCCCGGCGTAAACCCACTGGCGCTGGTGCGGGCCACTTGGCAGAACTTGACCGGGGCGCGCGTGGTGTCGGGGGGCAGTACGTTGTCGATGCAGGTGGCGCGGTTGTTGGATCCGCATTCGCGCACCTTCCACGGCAAGTTGCGCCAGTTGTGGCGCACGGCGCAGTTGGAATGGCACCTGTCCAAGGAGGAGATCCTCAACCTCTACCTGAACCGCGCACCGTTTGGCGGAACATTGCAGGGCGTGGCGGCGGCCAGTTGGGCGTATCTGGGCAAGTCTCCATCAGAATTGACCCATGCCGAAGCCGCCTTGCTCGCGGTTTTGCCCCAGGCACCCAGCCGTTTGCGCCCGGACCGTCACCCGCAGCGTGCCCAGGAAGCGCGCGACAAGGTGCTGCGTCGTCTTGCCGAGTTCAAGGTGTGGCCGCAAGCCGCCGTCGATGAAGCCCTGCAGGAACCGCTGCTGCTCGCCCCGCGGCGGGAGCCGAGCTTGGCGCCCCTGCTCGCGCGTCGCCTGAACCGCCCCGACAGCCCGCCGCTGATCCGCACCACTCTCGATGCCACCCTGCAACGCCGCCTCGAAGACCTGCTGTTGGGTTGGCGTGCACGCTTGCCGGAGCACACCTCCGCCGCGATCCTGGTGGTGGAGGAAGAAACCATGGCGGTACGCGCCTACCTAGGCTCGGTGGACATCAATGATGCCAAGCGTTTTGGCCATGTGGACATGATCCGCGCACTGCGTTCGCCGGGCTCCACCTTGAAACCCTTTCTCTACGGCATGGCCCTTGATGACGGGCTGATTCACTCTGAGTCCCTGCTGCAGGACGTGCCGCGGCGTTACGGGGATTACCGGCCGGGCAATTTCTCCCTGGGTTTTACCGGCGCAGTGCCGGCGAGTACGGCGCTGTCCAGTTCGCTCAACCTGCCGGCGGTACAGTTGCTGGAAGCCTATGGGCCGAAGCGGTTCGCCGCCGAGATGCGTATTGGCGGCGTGCCTTTGGCGTTGCCGGCGTTGGCCGAGCCGAACCTGGCCTTGATCCTGGGCGGCGCAGGCAGCCGTCTGGAAGATCTGGTGAGCGGCTATAGCGCCTTCGCCCGGAACGGCAGGAGTGCAACTATTCGATTACAGCCGGACGATACGCTTAGGGAGCGACCATTACTGTCGCCAGGGTCCGCCTGGATTGTGCGGCGCATCCTCAGCGGCCAGGCGCGTCCCGACCGCGACCCGCGGGCCGAGCTGGTGCAGCGCCCGATGCTGGCCTGGAAGACTGGCACCAGCTACGGCTTTCGTGATGCCTGGGCGATTGGGGTGGGGCCGCGTTACTTGATCGGCGTGTGGATCGGCCGCCCGGACGGCACACCGGTGCCGGGCCAGTTCGGGCTGGCCTCGGCGGCGCCGTTGATGTTGCAGGTGCACGATGTACTGAGCAACCGCGACAGCCAGCGCGGCATCAGCGCGCCGGTCAACCCGGTGCCTGCCAATGTCGGCGTGGCAGCGATCTGTTGGCCACTAGGCCAGCCCATGAGCCGCAGCGACCCCAATTGCCGCCGCCAGCGCTTCGCCTGGACGCTGGACAACACCACGCCGCCGACCTTGCAGGCACTGGACCAACCGTTGAGCGTGGGCCTGATGGAAAGCGTATGGGTCAATGCCAAAGGCTCGCGGGTCGACGCCCATTGCCCGGGGGCAGAGCCGAAAAACATCGCCCTGTGGCCTGCGCCCTTGGAACCCTGGCTGCCAAGGGCCGAACGCCGCGAAGCACGCATCCCGCCCGCTGACTCCGATTGTCCGCCACCGGCGCTGGCCGCGTCTTCACCGCTGTCGATCGTTGGCGTACGCGAGGGCGACCAACTGCGCCTGCCCGCCGCCAGCCAGCAAACCTTGCGCCTGAAAATCTCCGCCCTCGGCGGCAGTGGTCGGCGCTGGTGGTTCCTCAACGGCGCGCCACTGGGCGACAGCGCCAACCAGGACTTCATCAACGCCAGCTTCGAACACCTGGGCCGCTACCAACTCAGCGTCCTCGACGAAGCCGGCCAAACCGCCCGCCTAGAATTCAGCGTCATCGACTAGAGCCTCATCGCAGGCAAGCCTACATTTTGATTTGCAAACCCATTCCAATGTGGGAGCTGGCTTCCCTGCGAAGGCGTCCTCGAACACACCACAGATTCACTTGCCTTAACCGCCAATCCCCCCGAAGCTACCCATCTTCAGGAGCCCCCGCATGAACCTCGAACACCTCACCGAACGCCTGCACCGCATTCGCGATACAAATAATTGGAAACAATTCCACAGCCCAAAAAACCTGGCCATGGCCGCCAGCGTAGAAATGGCTGAACTGGTGGAAATCTTCCAATGGCTGAGCGAAGACCAATCGCGCCAGCTCCCGGCTGAGAAACTCGCCCACGCCGGCCAGGAAGTCGGCGATATTGTGCTGTACCTGCTGTTGCTGTGCAGCGAACTGGGCCTGGACATGAACGAGGTGGTGCGCGCCAAATTGGCCGACAGCGAACGGCGGTTTGCCCATGAGTGATCGTCATTTCGACCAACTGGCCACGCGCTTTGCCGAAAAAATCTACGGCGGTGCCAAAGGCGCGATTCGCCTGGCGGTGCTTCAGGCCGACCTCACCGAAGCCCTGCCCAAACGCCCCTTGCGCGTTCTGGATATCGGCGCAGGCCTGGGCCACATGTCGCTGTGGCTGGCGGAGCAAGGCCATCAGGTCACCCTGGCCGAACCTGCCGAACCGATGCTCGCCGGCGCCCGCCAACGTTTTGCCGACGCCGGGCAGACCGCGACCTTTATTCATGCGCCCTGGCAAGACCTGCTCGGCCAACTCACCGAACCCTACGACCTGGTGCTGTGCCACGCCGTGTTGGAATGGCTGGCCGAACCTCATGCGATCCTGCCGGTGCTGCATCAGCTCACGCTGCCTGGCGGCTGGTTGTCGTTGGCGTTCTACAACCGCGATGCGCTGATTTACCGCAACCTGCTCAAAGGCCACTTCCGCAAAATGCGCAAGAACGACATGGCCGGCGAAAAGCAGAGCCTCACCCCGCAGCAGCCGCTCGACCCACGTGAATTGGCGGCGCAACTCGAAGGCCTTTGGCAGGTCGAAAGCCAAAGTGGCGTTCGCGTATTCCACGACTATATGCCGGTGGAATTCCAGGCCCGCGCGGATTTGCAGGGCCTTTTGGAGATGGAACTCGCTCACCGTCGTCACCCAAGCTTTGCCGGACTTGGGCGTTATTTGCACTGGGTCTGCCGTCCGGTTTAAACGGCCCAGTCTGCGGAGGTCGAAATGCGTCGTCTCTGTTTGATCCTGTTATCTCTCGGCTTGGGTGCGTGTTCGAGCCCCAACCCTTATGTCTCCGCTTCGGCGCCGATTCCACCGGCGCCGCCGCAGGCAGCCAATACCTTTGATGCCAGCGCCTATCCCGCGCCCGTGCGCGACTACGGCGCCTACCGCAACTGGGCGTGGCGCAATGGCCAGCTCCCGGCGGGCACGGCCTGGGCGGATTCGGCGCAAATTGCCGAAGCGGTCAGCGGCGCGCTTGACCAGCGCGGTCTGCGTCCCTTGCACGACAACCGCCCGGCAGACCTGCTGGTGAGCGCCGATGTGCGCCAGGAAAAGCGCCTCAAGCAGGTCCAGGATGATTATGGCTACGGTTACGGCGGCTACAACCGCTATGGCAATGGCTATGGCATGTACAACTCGGTGCCGATCGTACGCACCTATGAAGTCCAGGTCGTGGTGGTGCGCGTCAATCTATTCGATGCCCGCACGGGGCAGCCGGTGTGGAGTGCCAGCGCGGAAACGGGCAGCCAGGGCAGCCTCAGTGAACGGGGAGATGCCTTGCGCCAGGCGGTGCAAAAGGCAATGACGGCGTATCCTCCCAGTTAACAGCTATTCTCATCCTGAGCGCGGGTCGCTTTTTGGAGAAAACCCATGTTTTGTCGTATCGCTATGCTCGCTGTTGTCATGTTGCTGGGCGGTTGCCAGACCAGTCAGGTCAACCACGATTTTGACGCCAGCCGTGATTTTGGCGCCTACCGCAGTTGGGCCTGGAAAGACCCGGCCTTGCAATATCGCCCGGATGACCCGCGCATCAAGAGCGACCTCACCGAACAGCGCATCCGTCAGGCGGTGGGCGAACAACTCGACCAACGCGGCCTGCGCTCAGCGGCACCGGGCAGCAAGGCCGACTTGAACGTACAGGCCTACCTGATCGTCGAAGACCGCCAGCAACAAGTCACCACCAACTATGGCGGCGCATGGGGCGGCCCATGGAACGGCTATTGGGGCGCGCCGATGTACAATGAAACCCGCAACATCACCTACAAAGTCGCCACCCTCCAGATCGACCTGCTCGACGGCAAAGACGGCAAACTGGTCTGGCGCGGCAGCGACGAACAAATGATGGCCAACTCGCCCAGCCCGCAGGACCGCAACAACGCCATCCGCACCACGATCACCCGAATCCTCTCCAGCTACCCACCCCACTAAAACCACCGCTGAACCCTGTGGGAGCTGGCTTGCCTGCGACAGCATCACCTCGGGGCATCTGAAAAACCG
The DNA here is from genome assembly GCF_963970945.1 of Pseudomonas sp. RA_5y_Pfl1_P24. NCBI lineage: Bacteria > Pseudomonadati > Pseudomonadota > Gammaproteobacteria > Pseudomonadales > Pseudomonadaceae > Pseudomonas > Pseudomonas sp. RA_5y_Pfl1_P24. The sequence continues at coordinate 337,683 of NZ_CAXAOJ010000007.1, forward strand.
AGGTGCCTGCATCGCGGGCAAGCCCGGCTCCCGCACAAGCCAGCCCCCACATTGATTTGTGGCGACTGGCCAGCCCTTGTCTACACTCAATACCAACTAAGGAGAGTAAGCGCTAAGGAGTGCCTGATGTCTCCCCGACTTGGTTCCCGTCAGCGTGGTGCGATTGGCCTGATGGCTGCGGGCACCCTCGCAGTGGCCCTGGTGTTCATGCTGCTCGCGGTAGACAGCGGCCGCCTCCACCTGGAAAAGCGCAAATTGCAATCCATCGCCGACACCTCGGCCCTAGAAGCCGCCAGCCGTGGTGGCCTGTGCACGCCCACCACCAGCGCCAATGACTACGCCAAGGAAAACGCCACGCGCAACGGCTTCACCGTGGTCGCCGGCGACAACAGCCGTGGCCTGGCCGTGACCTGCGGCACATTGACCACCAATGCCAGCAATATCCGTGTATTCACCGCAGACGCCACCAAAAACGATGCCGTGCGTGTGGTGGCCACGCGTAGCGTGATGACCAGCATTGCCGGTGGGATCTGGAGCATGTTCAGCGGCGGGCCAATGTCCACCCAGATGATCTTGAGTGCCACCGCCGTTGCTGCATATGCGCCACCGGTGGCGCAGCTGACGATTCGCAGCAGCCTAGGAACGGTCGATGCCAGTAAATCTCCTATATTGAACATGGTCATCGGCAATCTTTTGGGCGGCAACCTGTCCCTGACGGCGGCGGCCTGGAACGGCTTTTTGACGACGAACGTTAATCTGCTCAGCTACTTGGATCAGTTGGCGATTGAATTGAATGTCAAGGCAGGTGACTACGATGCATTGCTCAACACCGCTGTGTCCGCCAGCCAGTTGATCGAAGCCGCGGTAAAGGTGCTGCAAAAAAATGGCTCGGTGGCCACGGCGATCATTAACGACGTGATTTCAGTGAAAGCAATCGCGCCCACCACACAGCTGTTGAAGGTCGGAGACCTGCTGAAGGTCGCCACTGGAACACCGGCCGCTGCCTTGAATACCAGCGTGCAGTTGTTTCAACTGCTTGAGACTGTGGCGCAACTGTCCAATAGCAAGAGCGCGGTGAGTGCCGCAACGCAGGTGAATATTCCACTGGTGGGCAATGTCTCGATCCAGACCAAAGTCATCAAGCCGCCGCAACTGTCGGCGATTGGCAATCCCGCAAAGGCCAAGGCCGGACTCCTGAATAACCCGCAGACAGATCAGATTTTTGTACGAACCGCCCAAGTGCGCACTTTGGTCACCATTGATGCGCCGGTAATCAAGATGGTTTCTGGGGTTTCACCGATTCTGACCGGGCTTGCGACGCCAGTGTCAAAGGTGGTCGGCGGTTTGTTGAACCTGAACCTTGTTGATACGGTGGCCGGTGTCGTGTGCTTATTGGGGTGCAATCTCACTGACGTGGATATCACCCAGCCCTTGAGCATCTATATCGAGGCGGCCAGTGCGCAAAGCCATGTAACCGACTTCAGTTGCGCCACACCGGCCACTAAGTCTTTGACGGTGCAGGCCACCACCACACTCGCTACCCTGGGCGTTGGTTATGTGGATCCGGTGGCGGCATTTTCATCGTCTGCGCCTGTCAACGTGCAGCCAGTGAGGCTGATCGACTTTGGCCAGCGCTTTTGCCTGCTGACACTGGTTTGCGGTCCGCGCACAGCAGGCGTCGGCGGCGGCTTGAATCTGAGAGCGTTGTCCACGGTGGGCGCGCAGACTAATACGTTGCTGTTTTCTCCGGTGAATGACATCAACGCGGCGACGATCTATAAAAGCCCACCTGGCACCGCCAATATCGTCAGTAGCCTGGGGGCTACGTTGAACGGTCTAGAGGTCACCTACGTACCGCCCAGCGGCAGCACACCCGGTGCGGCGAACGGCACTGTCACAAGTGCTATGGCTACCATCATCAGTTCGGTGATCACGCTTGTAAAAAGCGTCCTGACTCCGATACTCGACCCCATCGTCAACACGCTGCTCTTAGCCCTAGGGATCAGCCTCGGCAACGCCGAAGTCGGCGCCAACCTCAGTTGCCACATGGGTCGCGCCTACCTGGTGATCTAACTGATCGGCAACTCCACACAAAACCGCGCACCGTGCTCCCCCCTGGCAACGCTCAACCGTCCGCCCATGTTGTCCACAATCCCGTAGCTCACCGACAACCCCAACCCCGTGCCCACGCCAATCGGCTTGGTGGTAAAGAACGGCTCGAAAATTCGCTCCAGCAACCGAGGGTCAATGCCACCCGCGTTGTCTTCCACCCAGATCCGCGCATGCCGACTGTCGTGCTCGCAATGCACTGCGATCCAGGGGCGGAACGCCGGGTCCTTGTGCTGTTTGCTCAACAGCGCATCACGGGCATTGACCACCAGGTTGATCAGCACCTGCTCAAGCTGGTCGACGTAACCTTTGACCTGCACCGCAGCGTCCGCCGGCGTGACACGCACCTCCACACCTTTGCCGCGCAAGCCTTCGCCGAGCAGTGACAGCGTGCCTTCTACCGCCTGTGACGGGTCGAAGGGCTGTTGTTCGATTTCCGAGCGGCGGCCAAACACGCGCATATGGTCCACCACCCGCGCCGCGCGCTGCACCTGGGTGTCGATGCGCTGGAGCTTGTCAGTGAGGTAGTCGATTTGCGCATCACCAGTGCTTAGCCGCTTGAGCACATTGACGATCGCCATGCGCATCACGTTAAGCGGCTGGTTGATCTCATGGGCGAGGCCCGTGGCCATTTCGCCAAGGGTGGCCATCTTTGCGCTTTGGGTCAGCTGCTGCTGGGAGCGGCGCACTTCGGTGTTGTCGCGGCCCACCGCTTGCACTTCCACCAGCGTGCCCTGTTCATCGAACACGCCACGGTCTGACCATACCCACCAGGCGTGTTCGCGGCCGGGCAATTCCAGGCTGATTTCGGCGGTGCTGACCGGAAATTCCGCGCTCAATTGGCCGATACGTTGCACAAAGGCCTGGTGTTGTTCTTCCGACAGCCAGTGACCCAGGTTCTGCCCCGGCAGCTGTGCGGGCAGGCATTCCAGGTAATTGGCCAGCGGCGTGTTGCCAAAGGTCAGGGTCAGGTCCGGGCGGTAGCGGCAGATCATTGCCGGGGAGTCTTCGACGAGAATGCGGTAGCGCTCTTCGCTTTGTTTGATCTGCTCGGCAGCCTGGGTTGTCTCGGTGACGTCCAGCCACAGCCCGACGGCTTCCAGCGGCAATCCAAGGTCATCGCGCAGTAATTTGGCCTCATCCAGCAGCCAATGGTATTGGCCTTGTTTGTCGCGCAGGCGGTAGCGGCTGCGCACGGCGCCTTCGCGCAACAGTTGGCGGGTGCGTTCGAAGTACAAATCGCGGTCTTCGGGGTGAATCAGCGATGCCAGGCTGTCGTGGTTACACTCGGCCAACGTCCAGCCCAGCAGGGGCAGCAGGCTATCGCTGAAGAACGCAGGGTGCAGGGCGCCGCTGACATAGCGCTGCACATAGATCACTGCTGGTGAACTGGCGATGAGGTTGTCCAGGCGCGCATGGGCGGCGGCGGCTTGCAGTTGTTGGTTCTTGATGTCGCTGATGTCGAGCATGAAGCCGACCCAGCGGCGGTCATCGCCCATGCCCAGCACCTGGCCCTGTACGCGGTACCAGAGGGGGTTGTGCTCGGCGTCGGTGCGTTGCAGGCGTACGGTGGTCAGCAGCGGTTTGCCCAGGGCTTGTAGATCGTGCAGGCGGCTGTTGAGTTCCTGGCGGTCGGCGGGGTGGATCAGTTCCAGCCACAGGCCCAGCGGTTGGCGGGTGGGACCGTCTTCCGGGCTGAGGCTGTGCAGCAACTGCGGGGCGAGCTGGATTTCTTGGGTAGCCGGCAGCAGCTCCCACCAGCCGGTGCCGAGCAGGCCTTGCAGGGCTTCCATGCGGTCGAGCTGTTGATGATAGCGTTGCTCGCGCAAGCGGCTCAGCAGTGGGGCGGCGAGGGCGGCGGTGAGGTCCAGCCAGTCCTGTTCGCGGGTGTGTTGCTGGCCGTTGTAGAGGCCGCAGAGTAACCATGCGGCGACGCCCTGGCTGTCACGGTAGGGCACCAAAAATCCATCGGCGTTGCCGAAAATGCTCTGCAGGCGCGGGTTGTCGCTGCGCTCTTGGGCCAGGCTCAACGGCGTGTTGCCACTCACACTGTCGAGGCTGGTGCCCAGGTGTTGGCCGGTCCGCCACAAGGCGGGGGCATCGTGGGCGGTGTAGTGGCTGTAGATCCGCCAGCCCTGGTCTTCTTCATCGAGCAACGCCAGCGCGAGGCAGGGCATGCGCCAGCGCTGCGCCACGCTCCGCAGGTGCTCGTTGAACACCTCGGGCAGTCGGGCCAGGCTGCACACCCGCAACTGGCCGCTCATCTGGCAGGTCAGTTGATGGTTCTGCTCACGGTGTTGGGCCAGTTGCGAGCCAGCCAGCAAGTCGCTGACGTCCAGCAGGCGCAGGCTCCAGCCGTCACCCTCGGCTTCGATCCAGCCGCGGGTGTGCAAGACCTGGCCGGTACCACCCTGGAAGTCCAGGTCCAGGCTCTGGCGCTGCCAGTCGGCCGGGCGACCTTCAATGCTCAAGGTGCTGCTGGCGCACAACAGTTCACGCAATAGCGGCCGGGTTTCGCCCACTCCATGCGACGCGAGCTGCGGGCGCAGCGTGCCGCTGATGCTCAATACGTGGCCCTGGTGATCCAGTTGCAGGTGCAACCCTGGCGTGGGTGCGCCGGGCGTGTCGAGGGGCGTTGCGTTGGTGCGGCCGAGCAGGCGCCCGAAGAGGCTATCCCCCGAGGTCAAAACTGCAGACTCGAAATGGCTGTCAGGTCGGCCGGCAGATTCGGCACGGTGCCTATGCCCGGCACTACCAACGCCGGAAACACTGAATAGAGGCGGCTGGTGGGGTATTTAATCGTCACAGTCAGCGTAGTGCCGTTGTAGGCGGCGGTGATTAAATCGTCGGTAAATTGGAAGCTGGGTGGAATCCAGTCCAACTGCAGGATCGCCGTGGTTTTGGCGCGATCTCTCAACTGCGTGCCATAGGCAGTGCCCGCAGCGACCGGGTCCACCGCCATCGCCTGGCGCACGGCCTCCGCTGCCGCCTGGTTGAACGACTGCATCAACAGCATCGGCAGGCTATAGCTGATCAATCCATAGAACACCGCAAAAAAGATCCCGAAGACCAGCGCGAACTCAATCGCCGCCGCACCTTTTTGCTTTCTAGGGAGGCTTGTTTTCATGACTGCGTCTACCCTGACGGCTACTACTTGATATCAGCATAGAATCATTCAGCAAAAAGGGATGTTTTTTACGTGATCCATGGCGTGGTGATACTGCTCTGGTTGGGGCTCTGTGCGTGGCAGGACATGCGTCAACGGCAAATCGCCAACGGCTTGACCCTGGGGGCGGCGCTGCTGGCGCTGTTCTACCTGTCATGGACGGGCACCACCTGGCTCGGAGCGCCCGCCGGCGAAGGTGGCGGGGCCTTTGCCGTGGCGCTGCTGCTGACCTTGCCCGGCTATGCGCTGGGCCGCTTTGGCGCGGGTGATGTGAAGCTGCTGGCCGCCCTGGCGCTGGCCAGTACGCTGGACTATTTATTGTGGTCTTTGATCGGCGCAGCGCTGTTCCAAAGTGGCTGGGTGATTGTGTGTCAAAGGCTTAGTGCGCCTCTTCTAATCGCGGCTGCGGGAGCGTCAACAAAACAGCCTTTTGCGCCCTTTGTATTGACTGGGTTTGGGCTATATTGGTTTTGGATCGATTAGGCTGGCGAGGCCTCTGTCGCTGTGTACAGAGTCAGAAAGTAGGTCTACGTTTATCAACTGGATGTGTAGGATTTTTTGTCAAAAGGGATAGGTCAATCTTTTGGCTTTCCGGGCATGGAGTGGCGCGTGAACAAGCTTACCTCGGCGGTGAAAGTGCTCGTTGTCGACGATCAGCCGATGATCGTGGAAGAACTCTGCGAATTTCTTGAAGGCAGTGGTTACCGCTGCGTCCCTTGTGAATCCAGTCGGCATGCGTTGCAACGCTTCGGCGAGGATGCCGACATTGGCTTGGTCCTGTGCGACCTGCATATACCGGACATGGATGGCATCGAGCTGGTGCAGGCCATGCAGAAGGTGGCGGGCAAGCAGCGGGCGTTCGAAGCGATCATGCTGACCGGGCGTGCCGACAAGCAGGACGTGATCAAGGCCCTGCGCGCAGGGATCTCGGATTACTACCAGAAGCCGATCAACCTCGATGAGTTGCTCGAAGGCCTGCAACGCCAGGAAGCGGCGTTGGAAGAACGGCAAAAAGAGCTGCAACTGGGGCACTTGAACCAGAAGCTGCAATACCTCTCCGAATCCATCAATGACCTGTACCAGGACCTCGATAAAGTGCGCCGCAGCCCAAGTCCCGGCTTGGTGGACGATGGCGAGCTGGTCGCCGAAGAGGCTGGGCCAGTGGAGATTCCGACCATTTTCAACCATCTGTCGCCGCGCCAGCTTGACGTTGCACGTCTGGTGGGCAAGGGCCAGACCAACTACCAGATTGCCTGTGAGCTGGGGATCACCGAGAACACCGTCAAGCTGTACGTGTCCCAGGTGCTTCGCCTCACCCACATGCGCAACCGCACCCAGCTGGCGTTGGCCTTGTCACCGAATAACTCCGCGATTCGCCAACGGGTCACCGCCCACTAGGGTGTCACTGGCTCTTCCCGCCTTGGGCAGACCCTCCCGACTCCGATTCAAAGAACTCCGGAATCGGATGCTTATTACTGTCCAGCCAGCGCTGCAAGGCTTGCTCCCGTTCTGCGGGAGTGGTCCTTTGCGGCGTCGCCGAAGCAGCCCGACCATTGACCTGCAAGGCCAGCCAGTTTTCCGTCTCCGCTTGTTGCGGGGACGACGGGCCGGGTTCGAGGGCCAGTGCGCTCAGCGGTAGCATCGCCAGGCCAATAAGGTAATGTGCTTTCATCAATCACTCCTTACTTGAGGGTCACCGGCAGGGCATCGCTCACCGCCGCTACTTTGCGCGTCGCCGCGCGGGAGCCCTTGAGTTTTTCCGCGCGTGCCTGGGCAACGGTGACTTGCTCGGGGGTCAGGCCCAACTGGCTGACCACTTTCGCCGCTTGACCCCAGTCGTCCTGATAGATCAACAGCGTCACCAGGTTGACGGCAGCCAAGGGATTGCCCTGCTTGAGCTCGATGGCGGTCATGAATTCAAAGCGGGCGTCTTCCAGGTGCAATTGGTTGAGGTACACCACGCCCAGGTCATTGCGGATTTTTTCGTCCGTTGGCGCCAGCCGCGCCGCTCGCTGCATATGCGCCATCGCCTGGTCGTTGTCGCCCTTGGCCGCCGCCAATTGCCCCAAACCGTGTTCGCCTTCAGCGGTCATGCAGGTGCCGAGCAGGCTGCGGTACAACGGCTCGGCCTCGCTGCGCCCCAGCAAGCGGTAAGCGCGTGCCTTGCGCTGGCGCACCTGGGGCAAGGACTCGGGCAGGTTTTGCAGGTTGGCGAGGCTGGCGTGCAGCTTGCCTTCGTTGGCCAGGTCGTCCGACAGGTTGAGCGCCAATCCCTGGTCTGAACTCGGCTTGGCGCAACTGCCGGTCGAGATCAACGCGGCCCAGGGTGATTGGCCGTTGGTGGCGCAGCCGCCGAGCATTAGCAGGGCCACGCCGGCAATCAGTACTTTCATCAACGTCTCCTCAAAAGTGATTCAAAGCGCGGGCGATGCCGATAAACGCAGGGCCACCGAGCACGATCAGCAACGCGGGGAACAGAAACACCATCATCACCACTGACATTTTTGCCGACATCTTCGAGATGTATTCCTGCAGGCGAGTCAGGCGTCGGTCGTCGAGCAACTGCTTTAGCGCCAGCAAGGATTTCATCGCGCCGCCGCCCTGATGGATCAATTGCTGCAGGATGATGCAGGTGTCGGTGAATTCATCCACTTCGAGCAAGCGTGCGGTCTTGCCCAGCTCTTCGCTCAGCTCCAGGCCGGAATCGACACGCGCCAGGATCAGCCGCAATTCATGGGTAAGCGCGGGTAGCAGGCGTTCGGCTTCGTTGCCCAGCACGCGCAGCGACTGCTCAATCGCCATGCCCGACTCGAACAGGATGCGCAGCAGCGGAATGAACGTTGAGATTTCTTTGGCGATGGCCTGCTGGCGGTATTTGGCCGCCGCAGCCAGCACGCGTTTTGGCAACAGGTAACCGATGCCCAGCGCAAATATCGGGGCAGTCCAGGCAGGGTCTGCATGAGGAAACAGCAGTTGCTGGCCGAGGAGCGTCAGGCCCAGCAGCACGACAGGCAAACCAATCTGGAACGCAGCAAACAGTGAGCGCTGGCTAGCCTTGCGCCAGCCGACCCGGTTGAGCAGGACCTGCGTCTCGTTGTCCAGGCTGACCGAGCGCTGCGCCAGGGTGCTTGCGCCCAATTGACGCATGAGCGTGCCGAACCTTGCATCGCCGCTCATCCGCCCCTGCAAGCGTTCAGCCACCCGGCGCTTGCGACGTCGATTCTCGAGCTCTTGGCCGCCTACCAATACCACGGCTGCGAGCAACAACAAGGCGCAGGCCAGAAGTACCATCTCAGACACTCCTCAGCATGCGCCACATGATAAAAGTGCCGCCGAGGTCCATGGCCAGCGCGGTGAACAGCATCATGCGCCCCGTGCTGTCGTTCCACATGGTCATCAAATAGCTGGGGTTGACCACCATGAAGTAACCCACGATCAACACGGGCAGGCCGCCCAGCACATAGGCCGTCATGCGCGTTTCGCCGGTCATGGCTTTGAGTTGACGGGCGCCCTGTTCTCGCTCGCGAATCATTTTGATCAGGTTTTCCAGCAGTTCGCTGGCGTTGCCGCCGTAGCGATGGTTGACCTTCAAGCCAAGGGCAAACAGGCGAAATTCGTCCTGTTCGTAGAACTCGGCGAAGTCGCTGACCGAATCCGGCAGGCTGACCCCCATGCGCACGTTGCGCTGCACGCGGCCCATCGCATCCTTGAGTGGGTTTTCAACGCTATCCACGCCGCCCAATATGGCATCGGCCAGGGTTCTGCCGGATTTGAGGCTGCGTACGCTGTGGTCGAGCAACTGCGGCAGTTGCTCGACCATACGCTGCACGCGACGTTGGTAGCGCCAGCTGATGTACATGCGCAAAACCAGCGGCGGTCCCACGATCATCGCGAACAGGCCCAGCCCGTCGGCGAGCAACCCGCCCAACAATGCGCCGATGACCCAGGCGCTCAGCCACAGGCCCAAACGGTCTGTAGGTTTGCCCAGCCCCGCGCGCAGGAACATGCGTTCAAGGCCGGTCCATCGGGTACTCGGCTCCTGGGCCTCGGGCTGGCCATCGCCGAGGCGCTCCAGCACGCGATCCGTCCGGGCCTTGCGCAGGCCATGTTGAAGCAGCCAGAACGACAAGCCGATCAGCAGCAGGCAGACAAGCAGCAACGCCGGTCCAGTCATCACGCGCTCCCTAGGGTGGCAAGGCCGATTCGCGGCGCAGTTTGTCGCCGGCCGGGTTGAGGGCTTCGCGCAAGAAACCAAAGCCGGTGCGCCGATCCAGGCGGAACAGGGTGTTGGTGACATACACGTCATCGCGCACGCCGACCACTTCCACTACCTCGCTCACGCAGCGACGGCCATCGGGCATGCGCGTCAGCTGGATGATCACGTCCAGCGCGGCGCAGATCATCTGGCGCAAGGTTTTTTCCGCGATCACGCGGCCGGTCAGGCCCACCAGGGTTTCCAGGCGCAGCAACGCATCCTGGGCATTGTTGGCGTGTACCGTGCTCATGGAACCGTCGTGACCGGTGTTCATCGCGGTCATTACGTCGAGCACTTCCACACCACGAATTTCCCCGAGAATGATGCGGTCCGGGCGCATCCGCAACGCGTTGCGGATCAGGTCGCTGGACCTGACCTCGCCGTGTCCCTCAGCGTTGGGCGGACGGGTTTCCAGGCGGACCACGTGCGGGTGGCCCAATTGCAGCTCGGCAACGTCTTCGATCGTTACCAGGCGCTCGTGGGGGTTGATCAACTGACTGAGGATATTCAGCAAAGTGGTCTTGCCGGTACCCGTACCGCCGCTGATCAGGATGTTGCAGCGCCTGCCCACGGCCTCCTGGAAGAACTCGAAAATGCGCTGGTCGATAGTCTGCATGGCGACCAGATCGCTGCTCTTGAGCATGTCTTTACGAAACTTTCGAATCGACAGGCACGGGCCGTCCAGGGCAATCGGCGGGATGATCGCGTTCACCCGGCTGCCGTCGGGCAAGCGTGCGTCCACCATCGGCGAGGACTCATCCAGGCGCCGGCCCAGCGGCGCAAGGATACGTTGCATCACGCGTTCCACGTGGTGGTCGTCGATGAAGCGCAAGTCACTCTGGTGCAGCAGGCCATCACGTTCGATAAACACCCGGTGCGGCCCGTTGACCAGGATTTCGGTGACCGATGGGTCGCGCAACAGCACTTCCAGTGGGCCGAAACCGGTGAGTTCGTCGACGATCTCTTCGGCCAGGCGCTCTATCTCATAGCGCGAAATCGCCAGGCGCATGCGCGTGATGTATTCCGAAACCTTGTCGATGACAAATTGCGCCAGCGACTGGCGCGTGCCTTCGAGCAGGTTTTTGCCCGACTCCTCGATGGCGTCGATGATGTAGCGATGCAGCACCAGTTTCAGCCCATCGTGATCGCTGTTGCCGCTGACGCTGCGGGCCGGGCCGCCAAACAGTTTTTCGCCGCTCATCGTCCCGACCCCAGGATGCGTTCAAACCAGCGCATTGAGGGCTTTGCAAGGCCCTCGGAGCGTTTTGCCAGGCGCTCGCCCAGGGTGCGTACGGCTTGGGTCAGGGGTTCACGTGGGGCCAGGGCGAACAGGGTCTGGCCTTGGTTTTTCACGTTCAGGCGCAGCTCAGCGCTCAGGGGCAGCACGGCGACGCATTCAAGGCCGTAGCTTTTTTCCAGGGCGTCGGTGTCCGGCGCACAGGCCTTGATGTAGCGGTCGATCACCAGCTTGGCGTGATCAAGCTTCATGCCTTTTTCGCGCCAGCGGCTTATCACCGCGAGGTTGCGGCGACAGTCCAGTACGCTCTGGTCGGTGCACCACAGCAGCTTGTCGCAATGGCTGACAAAGGTGCGCAGCGCTTCACTGTCTGGCTGCCCGGTGATGTTCACGACGATGTGCTGGAAGTGTTGGCGCAGAGCGCTGAGCAACATGTACAGCTCGGCGGCGCTGGTCAGTTTGAGTGGCTCGTCACCGGTGGCGTACGCCAGGATGCGCAGGCCATCCAGGGCGGTGGTAAACGCACTGTTGATCAACGTGGTATCAAGGCGGCGTAAATGCCGCAACGCATCACCGAAATTGAACGTACTCTCCAGGCCCAGCAAGGCCAGGCTGTCGCTGCGTGGCAGGCCCAGGTCGAGCAGTAAGGTCTGCTGCCCGCTTTTCTGCACGACCAAGGCCAGGTGGGTTGCCAGTATTGCGCCGTCAGCGTTGCTCTGAGTGCCAAACAGTACGGTCAGCCCACCCAGCTGTGCATTGTGGGCGACGGCTGGCAGGCGCTTGTTCAGGCGACGCACCAGCCCCGCCACTTCGCTGGAACGCGAGCCGTAGGCTATGAAGTCGCGGGCACCGGCGCGCATGGCGTTGAGTACCAGTTGGTTGTCCATGCCATCGCCGAGGGCGACCACGGCGAGCATCGGCTTGGCTTCCAGGGCACCTTCGATGAGCGCGCTCTGGGCCACGACGTTTTCTCGGTCGAGGCCGACGAACACCAGATTGGCGAACGTCACGTCCACCAGCGCCAGCAGTTCGTCCAGGCTGCCGGTGCCGGCACTGACGACTTGGCCAAGGGGCGCAAGGGCACCCTGCAGCCACTCCAGGTCGGTGGTGTTGCGCGTGATGGCGAGGAAGGTCTGGTTCAGGCTATCGCTCATTGGGAAAGTCCACTGCGACGGTCGAAATTACCGTTTTCCAGGAAGAACAGCCGGTACCAGTTCGGGTCGTAGCTGCGCAATTTTTCACCAGGCAGCGACGGCAGTTGGGCGTTGGCGGCCAACGGCTGCACCAGGTGCGGCGTGACGATCATCAGCAGTTCTTTTTCTTCGCGGCTGATGTTTGAGTCGCGGAAAAATGCCCCGAGGATCGGGATATCGCCCAGCCCGGGGAACTTGCTGACGGTGGAGCGATTATTGGTACTGATCAGGCCGCTGATCACGAAACTTTCGCCATCGGCCAGGGACACGCTGGTGTCGGTTCGGCGCACGGTCAGGGCTGGCACCTGGATGCCTTGGATCTGCACAGCGTTGCTGTAGTCCAGCTCACTGACTTCCGGCGCCACCTTGAGGGTGATGCGGTTACGGTCAATGACGGTGGGGGTCAGGGTCAGGCGAATGCCGAACTCCTTGTATTCGATGGAGATGGTGTCGCTGCCGGCGCTGGGCACCGGGACCGGCACCTCGCCGCCGGCCAGGAAGGAGGCGCTCTGACCGCTCATGGCCACCAGGCTCGGGCGCGCCAAGGTGTAAGCGAAACCGCTGCGTTCGAGGGCGTTGATCATCGCCGAGACCCGGCCACCGCCAAAGCCAATATTGAAGTTGGTGCTGCTGATCGCCAGGGCCTGGGTGGTGGTGGTCGGAAACAGCAAGTTAGGGCTGCCGAAGAACGCATTCTTGGCGGTGCCGAGGATGGTCGTACTGGCTTCCTTGAGCTTGGAGCGGCTGACTTCCACAAAGCGGATATCGGTCTGCACCTGGCTGGGCAGCAGTGGGTCTTCCGATGGCGACAGCGACAGGCTGGTCAGCGCCGAGGTGGCCTTGCCCTTGACGAACACCATGCTCTGGCGCGGCGCGCTGGCACAGGCGGTCCACACCATCAGGCTGGTGGCGCCACTGGTGACGCCGGTCAGCAGGAAGTTACGGTCGCCGTTGACGCGCACATCGGCAATTTTCGGGTCGCCGATTGCCAGGCGCGTGATCGCCACCGGCAACTGCAGCTCTTGTTGCAGGCCTTCTCCCACCTCGACCACGGCCGGCAGTTGGCCCAGGGTGCTGCAGTTGCCCGGCGCCGCCAAGGCCATGCCGACCGGAAAGCTCGACAGTATCAAGGCCCAAGCCATTTGCGTGAACATGGGTGCGTAGCGATGGCTCATTCAAGGCATCCTTGCTCTATCACGGAGTTTGTGGCGCCGCTTGGGCACCGCGAATCACTTCAATGCCACGGCGCACGCTAGGCTCACCACCGGCCGGCGCGATTCTTTTTGTCGGGCCGGTCAGGGCTAATTGGGTGAATTGGTAAAGGTCGCGGTTGGCGCTTTCGAGTTTTTCCGGCGCGTCGTTTTCGCCGGCCCAGTAGCGGCTGAGCAGTTGCTCCTCGGCGCTGCGTACGGCCAGGCGCAAGGTGCCGGCTTGCGCCGCGAGCATCAGGCGGCTTAATAAAGGCTCCGGCACGGCCAGCACCACGGTGCGTGCGGCGGCGCGGCGTTGGGCGGCTTGGGCGCGCTCTTCGACCGTGGCCGGCGGTGGCACTGCGGGCTGGCCATCGTTGGCCAAACCCAACTGGTCGCCGACACTGAGTAGGCGCATCGCCGGAAGTGCGACCTGGGCCGATTGCTCGGTGTTGCTGGCATCCTGGCGCAGGAACAGCAACACATCCACGTAATCCCCGGGGGTCAACTGGCCGCCCGCGCCGATCACCTCATCCACCGCGACGGCCAGCGCGCGTTCGTTGGGACGAATCATGCGCGCCAGCGGGCCACCGCCGCTGAAGCTGTCCTCGGTGAGCCAGATGCCTGCGCCCAGGGCGCGCAGCGGCATGCGGCCGATGGCCTGGTCGAGCTGGGTGAGGCTGCCGGCGGGCACTGTACGCAGTTTTTCCACCGCCAGGTCGGCGGCGGTCAGCGGAATAAAGGCGGGCACGTCATGCACCAGGACCACTACCGGTTGGCGGGTCTGGTCTTCAGCGGCGGCGACGGTGTTTTCCACGGAAACGACAGGTGCGGTGGGGACTGCGACAGGATCCGGTGCGCGGCTCAAAACAAGCCCCCAGTACCCGGCGAACAATGCCCCGATCAGCAACAAGCCGGCCAGGACCATGCTGATGCGACTGTTCATGACGGCTCTCCCTTCCCGTTGCACTGCATGCCCGTCTAATCCAAACGAGTTAATCCGCAACCTGGCTGTGATGAACATCTAACGAATTGGCTATTTGAAGGTAGCTCAGCTAGGACAAAAAGCCATTAACCCAGGAAAAATTTATCGGTCCTTTGAACCTTGCCTTTTAAACCCTACGTTCATGGCGCCAACGTTGCGACTAATACTTTGTGATTAATCCGTTCTTACAGTTGTGTGTCTGAGGTTTGTTGACAATGCTTTAGTGGCACGCCGCGATCATCTGGTAATAGAGCCCTTCCGGCTTTCAGTGGCGTTTTAGGGAGAAGTATTATGTTCCTTGACTTGGTGTTGAAACTTTATGTCCAGACGCACTTGTTTTTTCAACGCAAAGACGGCGCGTCGGGTATTGAATACGCGATTATCGTGGCCATGGTTGCACTGGTGATCGTCGGTGCAGGTACAGGACTTGGAACTAAGATCAAGTCCATCTTTGATAGCGTCGCGACTAACATGACGACTTGATAGTCCGCTGAAAAATGTGGGGAACCCTCATTAAAGTTATTTCTGTCCAGGTACAGCCATGAGCGCCGCCTCTTCTTCCCGCCAACAAATTCTTTTGGTAGATGATGAAGAGGACGCCCTGATCGAACTCGCCGAGTCCCTCGAAAACGAGGGGTTTGTCTGTTTAACCGCCAACTCCGTCACCTTCGCCCTGCAAGAATTGACACTCCATCCCGACATCGCCCTGGTCATCACCGACCTGCGTATGCCCGAGGAAAGTGGCATTTCCTTGATCAAGCGCCTGCGCGAACACACCTCACGTTCTCATCTGCCCGTGATTGTGATGTCGGGCCACGCCGAAATGGATGATGTGAGCGACATGCTGCGGCTGCACGTGCTGGACCTGTTCCGCAAGCCGATCTACCTGGTGCGGCTGATCGACACGTTGAACAACTTGTTTCCCCTTCCCAACGCTCACTAAAGTCAGAGCTGATAGCCGAAGCTTAACGAGTAGCGCGGCCGCCGATCCAAGCTGTCCAGCGCTACGTCGGACATCGGCTTGGCGACTTCCAGCGCGATGTTGTAGCACTTGGCGCTGCCAAAGCGCAGCCCCACCGCTGCAGCCGCCGAGTGCCAGTGCTACTGCCAGGGCCAGCGCGGTACTTGCTTTCCAGAACACGATTTGAGTGTTCATGATTGAGTTCCTTGCACCTGTACAACCTTAGTTGTCTTCAAACGCTCGCTATGTCTTGGGACAGCGATGCGTTTGTCCGTGTGGCTATAACCGCCCAGACGGTGCTCTCTCAGTTATCTACTGGGTATTAACGATTTTTATACCGCAGCAATGTGCCGGTTAAGCGACTAGTGCCAAGGGTTTAGAGGGGGGGTATCAAGATATATATGTTTTTGAAAACAATCAGTTGAATAAAAAAGCGGACTTGAAAAGTCCGCTAATACTTAAGGTGTGTATATACAATTAATCAGTTTGTTTCAGGTGATCGGTCGCCATTTACCTACCATGTGTTCAATGTCGCCAGCGCCTTTCAACCACAACTCACCGCGGGAACCGGCGGCGCTGGCCAATAACGTCACATCACCGGGCAGGCGCACGGGTTTCTTGAACTCGACGTCTATCTCGATATTGGCGGCGGGCAGGTGTTCGCTGAGGGCGGCGAGGGTGCGCGCCTTGTTCCATAACCCATGAGCGATGGCCTGGGGGAAGCCAAACAGCTTGGCGGTCAGGGCGCTGAGGTGAATTGGGTTGTAGTCGCCGGAGACCCGCGCATAACGGCGGCCGATGTCGGCAGGGGCTTTCCAGCGGGTCAGTTCATTGACCTGGGTCGGGCAAGGCTCGGCGTGTTCCTCTGCGTGACCTTCCAGTTTCACGCCTCGGCACAGCATGCGGCTCTCAGCTTCCCAGAGCAGGCCGAGGGAATCCTCGACGCTGGTCACTAATTCAAAGGTCGCGCCTTTGGGATGGGGCTTGAGGTTCTGCGCATGCACGCTGATGGACAGCTCGCTGACGCCGCCGAGAGGACGGTGAATGCGGATGCGATTATTCAGGTGAATCAACCCCAGCAGTGGGAAGGGGAAGCTGTGGTCGGTCAGCAACTGCATCTGCAAACCAAACGCCAGGATATGCGGATAAGTCGCCGGCAGAATCGGGCTGTCGGTAAAGCCACAGACCTTGCGATACGCCGCCACCTGCTTAGGGTCGATGCTCACCCGGCAGCGCAACCCCTGTTCGGGCAGGGTGCTACCGGTAATCTTGCGCTTGAGCGCCGCGCGCCAATACAGCGGCGGCAGAAACGGCGTAGCGCCTAATGTCTTCCATTGCATGCCTATGCTCCCAGAATACTTTGGCCACACACCCGCAGCGCTTGCCCGCTGACCGCACCGGAACCCGGTTGGCCAAGCCAGGCCACCGCTTCTGCGACGTCTTGCGGCAAGCCACCCTGGCCCAGCGAACTCATGCGCCGCCCGGCCTCACGCAGCGCGAACGGAATATGCGCAGTCATCTGGGTTTCGATAAAACCGGGGGCCACGGCATTAATGGTGATGCCGCGTTCCTTGAGCAGTGGCGCCCAGGCTTGCGCGAGGCCGATCAACCCGGCCTTGCTCGCGGCATAGTTGGTTTGCCCACGGTTGCCGGCGATGCCGCTGATCGACGCCAGCAGCACCACGCGGGCGTTGTCGTGCAGGGTGCCGCTGTCGAGCAATGCCTTGGTCAGTACCTGCGGTGCATTGAGGTTGACCGCCAGCACCGCGTCCCAGTATTCCGGGGTCATATTCGCCAGGGTTTTATCGCGGGTAATACCGGCGTTGTGCACCAGAATGTCGAGGCCATCGGGCAGTTGTTCGATCAATTGGCTGGCGGCGCCATCGGTGCAGATATCCAGCACCACGGTGCGGGCACCCAGGCGCGCGGCCAGGGCTTCGAGGTCGGCCTTGGCCTGCGGCACGTCGAGCAGGATGACCTCGGCGCCGTCGCGGGCCAGGGTTTCAGCGATGGACGCGCCAATGCCTCGGGCGGCGCCGGTGACCAGCGCCTTGCGCCCGGCCAGTGGTCGCGTCCAATCCTCAACGGGTGTGGCGCAGGCTTGCAGGCGAATCACCTGGCCGGAGATATACGCACTTTTCGGCGAGAGGAAAAAGCGCAGCGCGCCTTCCAGTTGGTCTTCGGCACCCTCGCCGACGTAGAGCAATTGCAACACGCCGCCATTGCGCAACTCCTTGGCCAACGAGCGGCTGAAACCTTCCAGGGCACGCTGGGCGCTGGCGGCGAACGGGTCGCGCAGGCTCTCCGGCGCGCGGCCGAGGATCACCACGTGGGCGCTGTTATCCAGGTTTTTCAGCACCGGCTGGAAGAACTCGCGCAGTTGCTTGAGGGTGTCGGTGTGCTGCAGGTCGCTGGCATCGAATACCACGGCCTTGAGTTTGGGGCCATGGCCGGGAATCCACGTCGAGGTTTCGCTGCCGTAGGTGTAGATAGCGTCGGTGAATTTGTGAGCAAACGCCTGCACATTGGTTGCCAGTGCTCCACCGCCCAGCAGCAACGCGCCTTCGACCGGACGCAGGCGCCCGGCTTGCCAGCGTTCCAGGCGTACCGGTGACGGCAGGCCAATGGCGGCGACCAGGCGATGGCCGAGGCTTGAGTTGGCGAAGTCGATATAACGGTCAGACATGGAACGCTCTCCGAAGGCTGGGGTTCAAAGGGTTGACCACCCCGGGGTGGCAGTCGTTCGATTGAGCCTAGGCTAGGCTTGATGATTCCACCCACAACCATCAGGGAGCTTTCCATGACTCAATTGCGCCGTGTAGCGATCATTGGCGGTAACCGCATTCCTTTCGCTCGCTCCAATGGCCCGTATGCCACCGCGAGCAACCAGGCGATGCTGACGGCTGCGCTGGAAGGCCTGATCGAACGCTACAACCTGCACGGCCTGCGCATGGGCGAAGTGGCGGCGGGCGCGGTGCTCAAGCATTCGCGCGACTTCAACCTCACCCGCGAATGTGTGCTGGGCTCGCGCTTGTCGCCGCAGACACCGGCCTATGACATTCAACAGGCCTGCGGCACCGGGCTGGAAGCCGCATTAGTGGTGGCCAACAAGATTGCCCTGGGCCAGATCGAATGCGCGATTGCCGGCGGGGTGGACACCACTTCCGATGCGCCCATCGGTGTAAATGAGGGCCTGCGCAAGATTCTGCTGCAAGCCAACCGCAGCAAATCCATGGCGGATAAATTAAAAGTCCTGTTACAACTTCGTCCCCATCACCTCAAGCCCGAACTGCCACGTAATGGCGAGCCGCGCACAGGCCTGTCCATGGGCCAACATTGCGAATTGATGGCGCAGACGTGGCAGATTCCCCGCGCCGAACAGGACCAGTTGGCCCTGGAAAGCCACCAGAAAATGGCCGTCGCCTACGCTGAAGGCTGGCACAACGATTTACTCACACCGTTCCTGGGCCTGACCCGCGACAACAACCTGCGCCCCGACCTGACCCTGGAAAAACTCGCCGCGCTTAAACCCGCCTTCGAACGCAGCGAGAAGGGCACGCTGACTGCCGGCAACTCCACGCCCCTCACGGACGGCGCGTCGCTGGTGCTGCTGGGCAGTGAAGCCTGGGCCCAAGAGCGCGGTTTGCCGATCCTGGCGTATCTGCGCGATGGTGAAGCGGCGGCGGTGGATTTCGTCAACGGCGCCGAAGGCCTGCTGATGGCGCCGGTATATGCCGTGCCGCGGCTGCTGGCGAGGAATGGCCTGACGCTGCAAGACTTCGATTACTACGAGATCCACGAAGCCTTCGCTGCCCAGGTTTTGTGCACACTCAAGGCCTGGGAGGACGCGGACTACTGCAAGACGCGCCTTGGGCTTGACGCGCCGTTGGGGTCCATCGACCGCAGCCGGCTTAATGTAAAAGGCAGTTCCCTGGCCGCCGGACATCCGTTTGCCGCCACAGGTGGGCGTATCGTCGCCAATCTGGCCAAGTTGCTCGACGCAGCAGGTAAGGGGCGTGGCCTGATTTCGATCTGTGCCGCCGGCGGTCAAGGCGTGACGGCGATCATCGAGCGTTGATTGCGCCGCAAATTGGCATATTGGATGCATTCTGAAGGGGTCAGAGGTCGGTAGCCTCTCCCACCGGCGAGCCGATTGCCGTATAACGAGTGCCACACGCGTGTTTGGTAATACAGGACCCACAATAAAAGCTGATGAAGACTCCTAAACGCATTGAACCCCTGATCGAAGACGGTCTGGTCGACGAAGTGCTGCGCCCACTCATGAGTGGTAAAGAAGCAGCTGTTTATGTGGTGCGCTGCGGCAACGAATTGCGTTGCGCCAAGGTTTACAAGGAGGCGAACAAACGAAGTTTTCGTCAAGCGTCCGAATACCAGGAAGGCCGTAAGGTCCGTAACAGTCGTCAGGCCCGGGCCATGGCCAAGGGCTCCAAGTTCGGCAAGAAAGAAACCGAAGATGCCTGGCAGAATGCCGAAGTGGCGGCGTTGTTCCGCCTGGCCGGCGCGGGCGTTCGCGTGCCCAAGCCTTACGACTTCCTGGAAGGCGTGCTGTTGATGGAGCTGGTGGCCGACGAGTATGGCGACGCCGCGCCACGTCTGAACGACGTCACGCTGGATCCGGATCAGGCGCGCGAATACCACGCCTTCCTGATCTCGCAGATTGTGCTGATGTTGTGTACCGGCCTGGTGCACGGTGACTTGTCCGAGTTCAACGTACTGCTGACGCCGACCGGCCCGGTGATCATCGACCTGCCCCAGGCGGTGGATGCGGCGGGCAACAACCACGCGTTCAGCATGCTGGAGCGGGATGTGGGTAACATGGCTTCCTACTTCGGGCGTTTTGCTCCTGAGTTGAAGAAGACCAAGTACGCCAAGGAAATGTGGGCGCTGTACGAAGCCGGCACCTTGCACCCGGCCAGCATCTTGACTGGCGAGTTCGACGAGCCGGAAGAGTTGGCGGACGTGGGCGGCGTGATCCGCGAGATCGAAGCGGCGCGGCTGGATGATGAACGTCGTCAGGCGATTCGCGCGGCGGATGATGAGCCGCAGAGCAAAGTGTCGGACGAGCCACCGCCACCGCCGTGGATGCAGTAGTCAGAGCAACTGCGATCCAATGTGGGGCTTGTGTGGGAGCTGGTTTGCCTGCGATAGCATCAACTCGGTGTGACTGACAGACCGAGGTGTCTGCATCGCGGGCAAGCCCGGCTCCCACACAAGCCCACATTCGGTTTGTGTTTCGTCAGATGAATCAGCCGGCGCAGCAACTACTCGACGCCAACTCCTTGAGTATCGGACAATCCGGCCGATGATCGCCCTGGCAGTGCTCCACCAGATCCTGCAACGTATCGCGCAGTTGCCCCAACTCCAGAATTTTCTGGTTCAGCGCTTCGATATGTTGGCGCGCCAGCGCCTTCACGTCGGCGCTGGCGCGTTGCCGGTCCTGCCACAGGGTCAGCAACTTGCCGACCTCCTCCAGTGAAAACCCCAAATCCCGCGAACGCTTGATAAACGCCAGGGTGTGCAAGTCATCCTGGCCGTACACGCGATAGCCACTGTCGGTGCGGTGGGCGGCTTTGAGCAGGCCGATGGATTCGTAATAGCGAATCATCTTGGCGCTGAGCCCGCTCTGGCGTGCGGCTTGGCCGATGTTCATGGGCGTTGATCCTCCAAGTGCTCCGGTTTCCAAGTCTTCAACAGCAAGGCATTACTCACCACACTGACGCTCGACAGGGCCATCGCCGCGCCGGCCAGTACCGGGTTGAGCAGGCCGAACGCTGCCAGAGGAATGCCAATCAAGTTATACACAAAGGCCCAGAACAGGTTCTGGCGGATTTTTGCGTAGGTCTTGCGGCTGATCTCCAGCGCGGCCGGCACCAGGCGCGGATCGCCGCGCATCAGGGTGATACCGGCCGCGTGCATGGCCACGTCGGTACCACCGCCCATGGCGATGCCGATATCGGCGGCGGCG
Source organism: Pseudomonas sp. RA_5y_Pfl1_P24 (assembly GCF_963970945.1). Lineage (NCBI taxonomy): Bacteria > Pseudomonadati > Pseudomonadota > Gammaproteobacteria > Pseudomonadales > Pseudomonadaceae > Pseudomonas > Pseudomonas sp. RA_5y_Pfl1_P24. The sequence goes on from NZ_CAXAOJ010000007.1 coordinate 358,765, forward strand.
AGGGCCGGGGCGTCGTTGATGCCGTCGCCGACCATCGCGACGACGTCGGTTTTCTTCAGTTCGGCGACGGCGGCGGCTTTGTCGGCGGGCAGCACTTCGGCATGCACATCATCGATGCCCAGGGCCTCGGCGACCACGCGGGCGCTGCCGCGATTGTCACCGGTGAGCAAATGACTGCTGATGTGCTGGGCCTTGAGTTGCTGCACAGCCTCCAGCGCACCGGGCTTGAGGGTATCGCCAAACGCGAACAGCCCCAGCACACGCGGTTGCGCACCTTGTTCGATCAACCAGGACAAGGTACGCCCTTCGGCTTCCCACGCCTTGGCGGAGTCGGCAAGGTCGCCCATGCGCAAGCCGCTTTCTTCCAGCAGCCGACGATTGCCCAAGGCCAGCGGTTGCCCCTCAAGAGTGCCGGCGATACCGCGCCCGGTCAGGGATTGGCTGGCGCTCACGTCGGCCACGTTCAAGCCTTGTTCATGGCACGCATCCAGCACGGCCTTGGCCAACGGGTGTTCGCTGCCGCGTTGCAACGCGCCGGCTTGTTGCAGCAGCAGCGTTTCATTGCCATCCACTGCCGCCAAGTGGGCGATTTTCGGCGTGCCGGAGGTGAGGGTGCCGGTCTTGTCAAAGACCACGGCGCTGACTTCATGGGCGCGCTCCAGGGCTTCGGCGTCCTTGATCAGGATGCCGTGGCGTGCAGCGACGCCTGTACCGGCCATGATCGCGGTGGGAGTGGCCAGGCCCAGGGCGCATGGGCAGGCGATCACCAGCACCGCTACGGCATTGATGATCGCGGTCTCCAGGGACGCGCCATACAGCCACCAGCCGACCAAGGTGACAGAGGCCAACACCAGCACGGCAGGGACGAACACCTGGCTGACTTTATCCACCAGTTTCTGGATCGGGGCCTTGGCGGCTTGTGCGTCTTCCACCAGGCGGATGATCCGCGCCAGCACGCTTTCGGCGCCGAGCGCCAGCGTGCGCACCAACAGGCGGCCTTCACCGTTGATGGCGCCGCCGGTGACTTTGTCGCCGGGCTGCTTGGGCACCGGCAGGCTTTCGCCGCTGATCAAGGCTTCATCGGCATGGCTTTGACCGTCCACCACTTCGCCGTCCACCGGGAAGCGTTCGCCGGGTTTGACCAGCACCAGGTCATTGAGCTTCAACGCGGTGATGGCGACGTCTTCTTCGCGACCGTCGAGCACCCGAATCGCCCGTTCGGGACGCAGGGCTTCCAGGGCGCGGATGGCGCTGGCGGTCTGGCGTTTGGCGCGGCTCTCCAGGTATTTACCCAGCAGCACCAGCGCGATCACCACCGCCGAGGCTTCGAAGTACAGGTGTGGCGTCATGCCTGAGTCAGCCGTGAGCCATTCATAAATGCTCAGGCCGTAACCGGCGCTGGTGCCGATCGCCACCAGCAGGTCCATATTGCCAGCGCCGGCCCGCACGGCTTTCCAGGCAGCGATATAGAAGCGTGCGCCAAAGATGAATTGCACCGGTGTGGCGAGCGCGAACTGTACCCAGGCGGGCAGCATCCAGTGCAGGCCGAAAGGTTCCACCAACATGGGCAGCACCAACGGCAGTGCCAGCAGGATCGCCAGCAGCAACGCCCAACGCTCGCGATGCAGGCGCTGGGCTTGATTGGCTTCGGTGGCCGTTTCGCTTTGGGGCAGGGTGGCGCTGTAGCCGGCCTTGTCGACGGCGGCGATCAGCACGCCGGCGTCCATCTGGCCAAGCACTTCAACATGGGCACGTTCGTTGGCCAGGTTGACGCTGACGCTTTGCACCCCCGGCACTTTGCCCAGCGCGCGCTCGACCCGGCCGGCACAGCTGGCGCAGGTCATGCCGCTGATGGGCAGGTCAAAGGTGGTGTATCCATTCATGGGGCAGTCCTCCAGGAGAAGTTGCCCTTAGGATCAACCTTGACCTGTGGGGAAGGTCAAGCGCCGTTAATATTCCAGTGCGGCAGGTTTGAGGTACATGCCGTCCGGGCCTTGGGCGATACGCAATTTGCGCACGTCACCGGCCTTGAGCGTAATGTTTTGCGCGGGTGGCGCGAGCAGGCCCGGCAGGCACCCTGGGGACTGGCCCGGTAGCAGTTTCAAGCGCAACGACAGGTTGCCCGCCGGCAGGTTGAACGACGTGGCTTGCTCCTGGAACAACCGGCCCGCCAGTTGATCATTCAGGTATAGGCCGATCTCGCAGTTGGTCGACACTTCCAGGCGCTCCCGGGAAATAATCAGCACCGCATAGTCTTCCGCGGCAACGGCCTGGGGCGCAGCGGCAGACAAGCTCATCAGGCCGGCAAGGGCAAAAAAAGACCAGCGCATGGCGAATGCTCCGTGGTTTGAATCGAAGAGGGGTGAAGCTTGGCCTTTGAAGCCGCCAAATACCAGCCCGGCAGAAGTTTTCAGAACTTGACCTTGCCATCGTGGCAAGGTCGAGACTGGGCCCAACCTCATCAAAGGAGTCATGTCATGCAAGTATTCAGCGTTGAAGGAATGACCTGCGGCCATTGCGTTCGGGCGGTGACCCAGGCGGTGCAGAGCCAGGACCCGGCGGCCAGCGTGAAGGTCGACCTGGCGGCAAAGGAGGTCGGCGTCGAGAGCCGCCTGTCCGCAGAGCAAGTGATCAGCCTGATCACGGAAGAGGGCTACAGCGCCAAGCTTGCCTGACGGGTAAAAATAGTTAGCGAGCTATCGTGTTCAATGCACCCAAGCGCGGCTAGACTATCGGGCTGCCGTCTGACTTGGGTGCCCGATGAACCTTCGCATAATCCTGATTCTGGGTGCCTTGAGCGCCTTCGCGCCGTTGGCGATCGATTTTTACCTGCCGGGTTTCCCGGCGATGGCCAAGGCCTTTGCGACGGATGAAAAACACATCCAGCTGACTCTGGCGGTGTATTTCGCTGGCCTGGCCATCGGCCAATTGATCTATGGCCCACTCGCGGACCGCTTTGGTCGACGTGGCCCGCTGCTCAGTGGTGTCACCCTGTTTACGCTGGCCTCCTTTGCCTGCGCTTTCGCGCCGTCCTTGGAATGGCTGATCGGCGCGCGTTTCGTGCAGGCCCTCGGTGGCTGCGCCGGCATGGTGATTTCCCGCGCGGTGGTCAGCGATAAATGCGATGCGGTGGGCTCGGCCAAAGTGTTTTCTCAATTGATGCTAGTCACCGGCCTGGCGCCGATCCTCGCGCCACTGGCTGGCGGGCTGATGGTGGGGTTGTGGGGCTGGCAGTCGATTTTCCTGGCGCTGTCGATATTCAGCGTGATGGCGGCAATCGCTGTGGCGATCGGGCTGCCGGAAACCTTTCCGGCCCATCAGCCGCGCCAGCCGTTGTCCGGGTCGTTACGTCGCTACGGCTCGCTGTTGTCCGATCGGGTTTACCTGGGTTACGCGCTCACCGGCGGTATTTCGATTGCCGGGATGTTTGCCTACATTGCCGGTTCACCGTTCGTGTTTATCCAACTCTACGGCGTGCCTGCCGAGCATTACGGCTGGCTGTTTGGCTCCAATGCCGCAGGCTTTATCCTGGTGGCACAGGTGAATGCGCGGTTGCTGGCCAAACGTGGCCCGGCCTACCTGCTGTCGCGCAGTGTATGGGTCTACCTGTTGGCGGCATTGACGCTGCTCGGCATCGCGGCCTTACGCACCGATGCGCTGTGGCCATTGCTGGTGCCGCTGTTTATCTGCATCGCGAGCCTGGGCTGCATTTTGCCCAATACCTCGGCGTGCGCCATGAGCGGGCAGGGTGCACGCGCCGGTAGCGCGTCGGCGCTGCTCGGTTGCATTCAGTTTGGCGTGGCGGCTGGCGCTGCCTCATTAGTGGGTGTGCTGCACGACGGCACGGCGATGCCGATGGCCATCGTCATCAGCGTGTGCGGTGTATTGGCGGTAACGATTGCGATGTCGACCCAGCGCCTGCAACGGGCGAGGGCCGAGCAGGCGCAGGGCTGAAGCGCGGATCAGCCAGCGGCGGAGCGTTGCTGGCCGTTCGGAAAGCGGTGGGGGGCTTGGATACGGGTTTGCAGGGTGTCGGCAAACGCACGGGCTTCGGCCTCGGTGCGGAAGGTGAACGTGTCGCCGTCGAGACGAACCTGCCATTTATTGCCTGCGGATTTTGCTAACGCTTTTATCAGGATATTCATTGCTGACTTCCTCACGTAAAAGAATCGTGGCAAAGGCGGCCAATATAAACCCGAATACGTTCACAAATATGACAAAGATCAACTCTCAGACTAGCGGTGTCGTCCATTACTCACAGGAGTAACGGACAACACTGACAGACGTTTTTCAGAACCCTTCCAGTACGATCTTTCCCTTGGCCTTGCCGCTTTCCAGCAGCGCATGGGCACGCCGCAGGTTTGCCGCATTAATCACACCAAAGTGTTCACCCACTGTGGTTTTCAGGGTGCCTGCATCAATCAGTTCGGCCACGCGATTGAGCAGGTTGTGCTGTTCGATCATGTCCGGGGTCTCGAACATCGAGCGCGTGTACATGAACTCCCAATGCAGTGACAGGCTCTTGCGCTTGAGCTTACTGACGTCCAGTGCCTTGGGATCGTCGATCAGCGCCAGCTTGCCCTGGGGTTGCAGGGCTTCGACCAACTGGTCCAGGTGATGGTCAGTCTGGGTCAGGCTGGCGACGTGGGTCACTTGCGGGTGGCCAGCTGCTTTCAGCGCTTCGCTCAACGGTTGGCTGTGATCGATCACCAGGTCGGCGCCGAGGGCCTTGGCCCATTCCTGGGTTTCCGGGCGCGAAGCGGTGCCGATCACTTTCAAGGCGGTGAGCTGGCTGGCCAACTGGGTCAGGATCGATCCTACGCCACCAGCGGCGCCAACGATCAGCAGGCTCTGGCCTTCATCCTGTTTGCCTTCACGCACTTGCAGGCGTTCGAACAGCAGTTCCCACGCGGTGATGGCGGTCAGTGGCAGGGCGGCAGCTTCGGCAAAACCCAGGCTTTTCGGCATGTGCCCGACGATGCGTTCGTCCACGGTGTGCAATTCGCTGTTGCCGCCGGGACGCACCAGAGAACCGGCGTAGAACACGTTGTCACCGACGTTGAACAGCGTCACGTCACTGCCGACAGCCTTGACCACCCCGGCCACGTCCCAGCCCAGCACCTTGGCGGTGCCGTTTTCCGGGGCGACGTTCTGGCGCACTTTGGTGTCCACCGGGTTGACCGAGATGGCTTTGACGTCCACCAGCAGGTCACGCGGGCCGGCGACGGGCGCTGGCAACTCGATGTCTTGCAGGGCGTTCGGATCGTTGATCGGCAGCGAGGCGTAGTAGGCAATGGCTTTCATGATGGCTCCAGGAAAAGGGCGATGATCAGGCAAGAAACTTCAGGCGCTTGAGGTCGAAGTGTTCGATCACATCAGCGGCCTTGGCGCGAAAGCTCTGGATGTGTGCGCTCTGGTCGTGGTCGGCCAGCGCTGCGTCGTCGCTCCAACGTTCGAGCATGTAGAAGGTTTCGGGGTGTTGCAGGTCCTGGTGCAGGTCGTACTGCTCACAACCAGCCTCAAGGCGGGTGGGTTCCAGCAGGCCGCGCAGCAAGGTTTCCAGGGTGGCCTGCTGGCCGGGTTTGGCGATCAGCGTGGCGATGACGTTAAAGGCAGTGGACATATTTAACTCCAGACACGTAATGAACGGGATGCACGGATGATTGGCTATTTCCCCATGAGATAAAAGCCGCTAAAACAAAGGTCTGTTTCAACCAAATTTTGATAATGAGCGGGAATGCATGCTGCGTTTTGATGATTTGCAGTTATTTGTGCGTGCGGCGGACTTGGGTAGCCTGTCCGCTGCAGCACGGGTGATGGACCTGTCGCCTGCGGTGGCCAGTGCCGCGCTCAAGCGCATCGAACAGCAACTGGGCACGCGTTTGCTGGCGCGCTCTACCCGCAGCCTGCGCCTGACGGCTGAAGGCGAGGGTTTCCTGGAATATGCTCGCGCCGCGTTGAGCTCGCTGGATGAAGGGCGACGCTTATTGGCCAGCGGCCAAGACCATGTCAGTGGCGTGCTGCAGCTGTCGGCGCCTTCCGATTTCGGGCGTAACCAATTGCTGCCGTGGTTGGATGAATTCCAGCATGAGCACCCGCAACTGAGCGTGCGCCTGTTGTTGGGTGATCGAATTGCCGACTTGTTCCGCCAACCGGTGGACATCGCCCTACGCTACGGTGAGCCCGAGGATTCCAGCCTTGTCGCGCTCCCCGTCGCGGCGGACAACGTTCGCGTGCTCTGCGCGTCCCCTCGCTATCTCGCGCGTTATGGTGAACCTCGGCATCTGGAGCAATTGGCCCAGCACAATTGCCTGCTGTACATGCTTGGCAGCCGGGTCCACGACCACTGGACCTTTCACGACGGTAAACGCGACGTCAGCCTGACCGTCTCCGGCGACCGTTTCAGTGACGATGCCGACGTAGTCCGCCGCTGGGCGGTGGCGGGTGTGGGCATTGCCTACAAGTCCTGGCTGGACGTGAGTACTGACGTGCTGGCCGGGCGCCTGCGCTTGATCCTGCCTGAGCTGCGCGGTGAGCGTACGCCACTCAATCTGCTGTGCTCGCATCGCGCGCAGCTGAGCAAACCCATCAACTTGTTGCGGGAAATGCTCGTGTCCCGTTGTGCGATGTTGACTGCCCAATTGCCGGAGCCCTTGAGCGCGACGTAACGGCCTCCATCAAAGCAGGAAATTTCACTCAGATACTGTCCCTATCTACGCTGTCAGACGCCGTGGAACCGGCGATTTACGGCCCTATACTTTGGCGCCAACCTCAGTAGAAAAATAAATCGACAGGGAGTGAAAAGATGGACGTAGCACCTTGCATCAGTCAGATCGCCAGCTTGCTCGCCGAGCCCAAACGCACTGCCATGCTGTGGGCCTTGATGGATGGCTCGGCCAAGTCGCCGGTTGAGTTGGCAACGCTCGCCGGGCTGTCTCCGACATCCGCCAACGCGCACTTGGCGCGAATGACTGCAGGTGGTTTGTTGCGGGTGGAGGCCCGGCGTGGCAAGCGTTTGTTTCGTGTAGCGGCACCTGATGTCAGCGCTGCCATCGATGCCTTGGCCAGAACCACCATGGCTTGTGTTGCACGCAGCGCGCCGGGCGTTTTGCCGCCGGCCCTGGTTGCCCCGCCACTGTTACGCCATGCCCGGTTGTGCCACGGCCACCTCGGCGGGGAGCTGGGGGCGCAGTTGTATCAACATCTGTTGGAGGCGGGGTGGATCGAGCGCCATGAGTTGCGTACCGACATTACGGTCAAAGGCGCGCAGCACTTGGCCGGCCTGGGTATTTTCATTCAGGCATTGGCATCGCCGCTGGTGTGTAGTTGTTTTGACTGGAGCCAGCAGCAACCGCATCTGGGCGGTGCGTTGGGGGCAGGGTTGTTGCAACTGTTTTTGCAGTCGAACTGGATCAGTGTGATCAACGAGTCGCAGGCCTTGCAGGTGCACGCTATCGGACAGCGGGAAATCGCCCGATTCACCCTGGCTGGGTGAGGTGTTGACGTGAGATCGATGAATTCAATGTGGGAGCTGGGCTTGTCGAACCGTCGAACCGCCGCGATAGCGGTGTGTCAGGCAATAAATGCCTGGCTGATACACCGCTATCGCAGGCAAGCCAGCTCCCACATTTTGGACTGCGTTTAGTCAGTTATGGCTTGACCAGTCTTGCATCCAGGCTGTTCTGCGCCAGGCATTTGGCCTGGTCCTGGGTCATGCCCAGCGAGGTGTACAGCGCGTGGAAGTTCTCGGTGACATAGCCGCCGAAGTACGCCGGGTCATCCGAATTTACCGTCACCTTCACGCCACGCTCGAGCATGTCGAGGATGTTGTGTTGGGCCATGTCGTCGAACACGCACAGTTTGGTGTTGGACAATGGGCACACGGTCAGCGGGATCTGCTCGTCGATGATGCGCTGCATCAAGCGCTCGTCTTCGATAGCGCGCACGCCATGGTCGATACGCTCGATCTTCAACAGGTCGAGGGCTTCCCAGATGTATTCGGGCGGGCCTTCTTCGCCAGCGTGGGCCACGGTAAGGAAGCCTTCGTGGCGGGCGCGGTCGAACACGCGCTGGAACTTGCTCGGCGGGTGACCCATTTCCGAACTGTCCAGGCCCACGGCCACGAACGCGTCACGGAACGGCAAGGCCTGGTCCAGGGTTTTCTCGGCTTCGGCTTCGCTCAAGTGGCGCAGGAAGCTGAGGATCAAGCCGCTGGTAATACCCAGTTGTTGCTCGCCATCTTTAAGTGCAGCGGCGATGCCGTTGAGTACCACTTCGAACGGCACGCCACGGTCGGTGTGGGTCTGCGGGTCGAAGAAGGGTTCGGTGTGGATCACGTTCTGCGCTTTGCAGCGCAGCAGGTAGGCCCAGGTCAGGTCGTAGAAGTCCTGGGAGGTGCGCAGCACATCGGCGCCCTTGTAATACAGGTCGAGAAACTCTTGCAGGTTGTTGAACGCGTAGGCCTTGCGCAGGGTGTCGACGTCGTTCCACGGCAGCGCAATCTTGTTGCGCTCGGCCAGGGCGAACAGCAACTCAGGCTCCAGCGAGCCTTCCAGATGCAGGTGCAATTCAGCCTTGGGCAGGGCGTTGAGCCAATCGTACATTTTCTAAATTCTCATCAGGTGCAATGGCGGCATTCTACAGGCCATGGATGAAATAATCGGTAAAACCTGACCAGCAGGAGAGTTTTGGTTTTATTCGTGCAATCACCGTCTCAACTAAGATGTAACGAAACGTTAGCTGCATCGCGCAGTCTGTACCCCATCAATGACAGATTTGCCGTACTAAAAGGCCCGAAATGCTCACCTCCCTCAAGCAAGAAAAATTCATGCTGCTGGCGCTGATTGCCGCCATCGCCGCCTACTCGCTGGAGCACTGGATGCTGCACAGCGGGCAAATGGTGGCGCTGCTGGCCGGCGCTGCACTCATCGGCTTTATCGTAATGGCGTCGATGCGCGTGGCCCATCACGCCGAGCAACTCGCGGAAAAAGTCGGCGACCCCTACGGCACCATGATCCTCACCCTCGCTGCCGTGCTGGTGGAGGTGGTGATCCTGGCGATCATGATGAGCAACGAACCGTCCCCCACCCTGGTGCGCGACACCATTTACTCGGCGGTGATGCTCGACATCAACGGGATTCTCGGCCTGGCTGCGCTGATGGGCGGTATCAAGCACGGTGAACAGTCCTACAACGATGATTCGGCGCGCACTTACAGCGTGATGATCCTCACCGCCATGGGCGTGTCAATGGTGGTGCCGGAATTCATTCCCGAAGCCGACTGGAAAATTTACTCGGCCTTCACCATTGGCGCGATGGTGGTGTTGTACACCCTATTTCTGCGCATGCAGGTGGGGCCGCACAGTTATTTCTTTAGCTACAGCTACCCGGAAAAACGCCGCAAGAAGCAGCCGGAAGAACAGAAAGCGCCGTCGGTGAACCTGGCGTTTTCCATCGGCACGCTGGTGTTTGGGGTGGTGGTGATCGGCGCATTGGCCGAAGTGATGGCCAAGACCCTGGACCTTGGCCTGGAAGGCACAGGCGCGCCGCCGGTGATCACGGCGATTGTGGTCGCGGCCATTTCGGCAGCGCCGGAAATTTTGACAGCGTTGCGCGCTGCGTTGGCGAACCGCATGCAGTCGGTGGTGAATATTGCGTTGGGTGCTTCGTTGTCGACGGTGATCCTGACAGTGCCGGTGATGGAAGCCATGGCGCTCTACACCGGCCAGCCGTTCCAGATGGCGATGACGCCGGTGCAGACCGTGATGGTGTTGATCACGCTGATTGTCAGCGCGATCAACCTCAACGATGGCGAAACCAATGCCATCGAAGGGATGACGCATTTTGTGTTGTTTGCGACCTTCATCATGTTGTCGTTGTTGGGGGTGTAGCGCAACTCAACGCAACGCCGCTCCGACATTTTGCCCCGTGTCTGGCTTAGGTTCCGGCGATCAGTTGGCGTGCCGCCTGGGTGTGATCGGCGATCAAGCCTTTCAGGTCCAGGCCTTCCACTTGGCCGTCAATCACACGCCACTTGCCGCCGATCATCACCCGGTCCGCACGATCAGCACCGCACAGCAGCAGTGCTGAAATCGGGTCATGGCTGCCCGAGAAACGCAGCTCATCCAGCTTGAACAGCGCCAGGTCTGCCTGCTTTCCTACCGCCAACTCGCCAATGTCCGTACGCCCGAGCAATTGCGCTGAACCTTTGGTCGCCCAACCCAGCACGCCTTCAGGCGTGATCTTTTCTGCGCCATAACGCAGGCGCTGGATGTACAGCGCCTGGCGTGCTTCAAGGATCATGTTTGAGGCATCGTTGGAGGCTGAGCCATCCACGCCCAGGCCGATAGGCGCGCCCGCTGCCAACAGGTCCAGCGTCGGGCAGATGCCAGACGCCAGACGCATGTTCGAGCTTGGGCAGTGGCAGATGCCGGTGCCGGCGGCACCCAGGCGCGCAATTTCATCCGGGTTGAAGTGAATGCCATGCGCCAGCCAGGTGCGCGGGCCGAGCCAGCCGACGCTGTCCAGATAATCCACGGTGCGCAAGCCGAAGCGTTGCAGGCAGAAGTCTTCTTCGTCGAGGGTTTCCGCCAAGTGGGTGTGCAGGCGAACGTCGAGGCTGGTGGCCAGTTCGGCGCTGGCTTGCATGATTTGCGGGGTGACGGAAAACGGCGAGCAGGGGGCCAGGGCAATCTGGATCTGTGCGCCGTCGCCGCGCTGGTGATATTCGCGGATCAAGCGCTGGCTGTCTTCAAGGATGACTTGGCCCTGTTGCACGGTCTGCTGGGGAGGCAGGCCGCCATCGGCTTCGCCGAGGCTCATGGATCCGCGGGTGAGCATGGCGCGCATGCCCAATTCGCGCACGCTTTCAACTTGTACGTCGATCGCGTTTTCCAGGCCGTCAGGGAACAGGTAATGGTGGTCTGCCGCCGTGGTGCAGCCAGAAAGCAGCAACTCCGCGAGCGCCACCTTCGATGCCAAGGCGAGCTTTTCCGGGGTCAGTCGCGCCCAGACCGGGTAGAGGGTCTTCAACCAAGGGAACAGCGGCTGATTGACCACCGGCGCCCAGGCGCGGGTCAGGGTTTGGTAGAAGTGGTGATGGGTGTTGATCAGGCCGGGAAGGATCACATGTTCACGGGCATCGAAGACATGCCCGCAAGGCACGGCAGGCTCTCTTCCCCAGCCCAGTAATTCAGTGATCACACCGTCTTGCAGCACCAGGCCGCCACGGGCATCGAGGCCATTGGCAGTGAAAATCGCGAGGGGTTTTTTTAACCAGATACGGGTCGCAGGCATTGGCCGGCTCCTCTGAATGATGGGTTCAGGTTTGCCAGCTCAGTGTTGCCCTGTCTGCTGATCCAGGGTCGCCGGTGAAGGCGAGTGGCAGAGTTTACTTGTAGTCTATGTTCGGGTCTATCTGTAGGAGCGCGGTGCCCTCGAGATCATCGCGGGCAAGCCCGCTCCCACAGTGGGTGGGTATTTACCAGGCGATGGTGTCGCCTTTGTAATCGATGAAGTGATGGCCGCCTTTACCGGTGTAGGCGTTCACTTGGTCCACCAGCCCGCGCACGCTGGTGTCGACATCGATGTGCGCATTTTCGCCGCCCATATCGGTCTTCACCCAGCCTGGATGCAGCGACAACACCGTCAGTTTAGGGTCACCCAGTTGGGTGACAAAGCTGTTGGTCATGGAGTTGAGCGCCGCCTTGCTGGCCTTATACAGCGCCAGGTCAGAACCGTCGGGGATGGTCACGCTGCCCAGTACCGAACTCATGAAGGCCATGACGCCGCTGTCCTTGCGGATCTGCCCGACAAAGCGCTGGGCCAGGTTAATTGGCGCCACGGCATTGGTGAAAAACAGTTGACCGACTTCGGCCAGGGTGGCGTGGCCGGGTTCTTGATTGGCGGGGCCCTTAACGCCGGCGTTGACGAACAGCAGGTCGAAGGTGTGCTCCTTGAGGCGCTGGCTGAGGGCGATCACGGCTTGTTGATCGTCCATGTCGAGTTTTTCGATCTGCGTTGGGCCGAGGGCTTTCAGCGCATCGGCGTTGCTCGGATCACGCACGGTGGCGATCACATCCCAGCCGTCCTGGATCAGTTGCTTGACCAGGCCAAGGCCCAGCCCGCGCGATGCGCCGATGATCAATGCGGTTTTTGGCGTAGGCATGAAAAGCTTCCTTTAGTGTTGCGGTTCAGGGAGTTCAGCGTTGTAGCAGGATACGCCCACGGCTGAGGTCGGCGAGTTGAATTTGCAGGGTGTCGATATGCGCTTCGCCCACAGCCAGCTGTAGTTCGACGCCGTTGGCGGTGAAGGTTTCTTCCACCACCAGCCCGCCCAGTTCAGCCACGCGCAGTTTCACCAGGTTGAGTTCGGCGAACCTGCAAGCGCAACTTAAGGGCACACGGCTGATCAATTCGATGCGTTCGGCATTCTGCAGGCATTTATTCGCGCCACCGCCGTACGCACGCGCGAGCCCGCCGGTGCCCAATTGGATGCCGCCGTACCAGCGAATCACCAGCACCGCGACCTGATCAAAACCCTGTGCCTCGATGGCCGCCAGGATCGGCCTTCCGGCTGTGCCGCCGGGTTCTCCGTCGTCATTGCTGCGGTACTGGTCGGCCAGTTTCCAGGCCCAGCAATTGTGCGTGGCGTTCAGGTCGCTGTGCTGTTCGAAAAACGCCTGGGCGTCTTGCGCGCTGGTAATCGGTGCGGCGAGGGTGATGAAGCGGCTTTTGCGTATTTCTTCGCGAAACTCGCAAAGGCCGATGAGCGTAAAAGGCATAAGTCGCTTCGTTTATTGGACGGGCTTGATGCCACAGCCCTTGAGAATGATGTGGATCAGGTTGGTGCCGGCGTCTTCCATGTCCTGCTTGGTCAGCTTGGTGCGACCGGTGACGCGGCAGATCTGGGTGGCGAAGTCGGCGTAGTGCTGGGTGCTGCCCCACAGCAGGAAGATCAGGTGCACGGGGTCGATGGGGTCCATCTTGCCGGCGTCGATCCAGGCCTGGAACACCGACGCGCGGCCACTGAACCACGCGCGGTAGTCCTGGCTGAAATATTCGGTGAGGCATTCGCCGCCGCTGATGATCTCCATGGCGAAGATCCGCGAGGCCTGGGGTTGGCGCCGCGAGAACTCCATCTTGGTGCGAATATAGCGGGCGAGGGCTACGGCCGGGTCATCCTCGGCGGTCAGCGAGTTGAAGGTGCTGTCCCACAATTCGAGGATGTTGCTGAGCACCGCGATGTACAGGCCCAGCTTGTTGGTGAAGTAGTAATGCAGGTTGGCCTTTGGCAGCCCGGCACTGGCAGCAATGGTGTTCATGCTGGTGCCTTTGTAGCCATGGCGCGCGAACTCATCTTCAGCAGCCTGGAGAATCGCTTGTTCGTTCTTTTGCCGAATGCGGCTGGCGGGTTTACCGGCTTGGTTGCTGTGGGCAGGAACTTCGAGGCTCATGGAGGTTTCCGTGCTGATCGATAGAGACGACGTGTGCACAGATAACCCACCCTCAAGCCTCAGACAAGTCCTGATGCAATAAAACCTTCAAAGCGGTTCCAGCGTGTCGCTTTCCGGTGTGTGGTTAACGGTGGCGCTGCTGACTTTGGCTTCTGGTAATAGCAGGCACAGCGCAATGGCAGTCAGGCCGCCGCTGGTGATAGCGGAGTCGAACAGGTTCTGCACCAGCGTTGGCATCAAGTGCAGCAGGCTCGGTTGGGCGGCGATACCCAGGCCGACACCAAACGAGGTGGCGATGATCAGCATGCTGCGTCGGTCCAGCGGTGCCTGAGCAAGGATACGCACACCGGCGGCGGCCACGCTGCCGAACATCACCAGGGTCGCGCCGCCCAAGACCGGCTTGGGGATTTGCTGCAGGACTGCGCCAATCAATGGAAACAACCCGAGGCAAAACAGCACCACGCCGATATATAAGCCGACGTATCGGCTGGCGACGCCGGTGAGTTGAATCACGCCGTTGTTCTGCGCGAATGTGGTATTGGGGAAGGCGCTGAAGGTGGCGGCGATCATGCAACTGACGCCATCGCCGAGTACGCCACCTTTGAGTCGGCTTATATAAGAAGGACCGCTGATGGGCTGGCGGGCGATCATGCAGTTGGCGGTGAGGTCACCGACCGTTTCGATGCTGCTGATCAGATAAATCAGCGCGATCGGCAGGAAAACGCTCCAGTCGAAGTTGAAACCAAAGCGAAACGGAATAGGCAGGCTGACCAGCGGCAGGTCGGGCAGGGCTTGAGGCACGAGTTTGCCGCTGAACCAAGCGGCCAGGCTACCCAGGGCCAGTCCGATGATGATTGCCGAGAGGCGCACCCAAGGTGTGTTGGAGCGGTTGAGCAGGATGATCGTCAGCACCACGAACACGCCCAGCGCCAGGTTGATAGGCGCGCCGAAGTCCGGCGCGTTGAAACCACCGCCAAGGTCGGTGATGCCGACCTTGATCAAACTGATGCCGATCAACGTGATGACAATTCCTGTCACCAACGGCGTGATGACTCGGCACAGTTGGCCGATAAAGCGGCTCAGCACGATCTGCACCACGGCGCCGAAAAAGCACACGCCAAAGATCATCGCCATGATGTCTTCCGGGCTGCCGCCACGTTGCTTCACCAGAAAGCCCGCCGACAACACCGCGCCGAGAAACGCAAAGCTAGTGCCTTGCAGGCAGATCATCCCGGCGCCGATGCCAAATGGCCTACGTGCCTGAATGAAGGTGCCGACACCGGAGACCATCAACGCCATGCTGATCAAGTAGGGCAAATGGGCGGTGAGGCCCAGGGTGGAGCCGATGATCAGTGGCGGGGTGATGATGCCGACAAAGGCGGCCAGCACATGTTGCAGTGCGGCGAGCAAGGCCGGAGCGGGTTTCGGGCGGTCGTTGAGGCCGTAGATGAGGTCGTTGGGGCGGGAGGGTTCTGGTGGCATGGCGGGCAAACTCGAGTCGGACAGTTCTAGGTCCAGGTGGGCTTGCAAAAAACTGTCCAAGTGCTCAGCTTTTTGCTCGAGGCCCGCGTTAGCGCGTTGCTGCCAGACTTTCCAGGAAGCTTTCCAGCACCAAATGGGGGCGACGGCCCTTGCGCGTGACCGATGCGAGGCTCAAATCGTAAAAACGTGTAGCCGGTTTCAGCGGGCGCAGTCGTCCTTGTTGTACCCACAGGCTGGCGTAGTGATCGGGCAGGTAGCCAATATAGTGTCCGGTAAGGATCAGGAACGCCATGCCTTCGCGGTCGGACGCGCTGGCGGTGCAGTTGAGTGCCTGGTAATGGGCCTGGATCTCGGCGGGCAGGCGGAACGTCGGTGCGATGGCGTCCTGGTCATCGATGCGAGCGTCGTCCAATTGCTTGTCGTCGGCATAGAACAACGGGTGGCCGACCGCGCAGTAGAGCAGCGAACGCTCGCTGTACAGCGGTTGATATTCCAATCCCGACAGGGCGCTTGCCTGCGGCACCACGCCGACATGCAGGCGACCGTCGAGCACGCCTTGTTCGACTTCGTTGGGGGCGATCATGCGGATCTGGATTTGCACATCCGGGCCGCGTTGCTTCAATTGTGCGAGCGCGTGGGTGATGCGCATGTGGGGCAGGGTGACGAGGTTGTCGGTGAGACCGATGATCAGCTCGCCGCGCAGATGCTGGTGCAGGCCGTTGACCTCGGTGCGAAAGCTTTCCAGGGCACTCAAGAGTTGCAGGGCCGACTGGTAGACCTCTCGGCCTTCTTCGGTCAGGGAGAAACCGGCGCGGCCGCGTTGGCACAGCCTTAACCCGAGGCGTTGCTCAAGATCGCTCATTTGCTGGCTGATGGCCGAACGGCCTATGCCCAGCACGGTTTCTGCCGCTGAAAAGCCGCCGCACTCCACCACACTTCGAAAAATGCGCAGCAGGCGGATATCGAAGTCGCTGACTTGGGCCAGGGGATCGGGTCGACGGCTGCTCATAGTTTAGTAAAGGCCTGACTGAAGGTTAGAAGAGTTGGATTTCACCGACTTTATCGCCATGGCAATTTAGCTGCAACCACGCGTTTCAATCCCGACGCTGCCTTTTGCCTTGCGAGGTTTTGCTGATGAACATGCCCGAAAACGCCCCATCGTCCTTGGCCAGCCAACTGAAGCTGGACGCGCACTGGATGCCCTACACCGCCAACCGTAACTTCCAGCGTGACCCGCGCCTGATCGTGGCCGCTGAAGGCAGCTGGTTGACGGATGACAAAGGCCGCAAGGTGTATGACTCGCTGTCGGGCCTATGGACCTGTGGCGCCGGGCATACTCGCAAGGAAATCCAGGACGCGGTGTCCAAGCAACTGGGGACTTTGGACTACTCGCCGGGCTTCCAGTACGGTCATCCGTTGTCGTTCCAACTGGCGGAAAAGATTACGGACTTGACCCCTGGTAACCTCGACCATGTGTTCTTCACCAACTCCGGCTCCGAGTGCGCCGACACTGCGGTGAAGATGGTGCGTGCGTACTGGCGCCTGAAAGGTCAGGCCACCAAGACCAAGATGATCGGTCGCGCCCGTGGTTATCACGGTGTGAACATCGCCGGCACCAGCCTGGGCGGCGTCAACGGTAACCGTAAGCTGTTTGGTCAGGGCTTGATGGACGTTGACCATCTGCCGCACACCTTGCTGGCAAGCAACGCCTTCTCCCGTGGCATGCCGGAGCAGGGCGGTATCGCGCTGGCCGACGAATTGCTCAAGTTGATTGAATTGCACGACGCGTCGAACATCGCCGCGGTGTTTGTCGAGCCAATGGCCGGCTCTGCTGGCGTGCTCGTGCCGCCTAAGGGGTATCTCAAGCGTCTGCGTGAGATCTGCGATCAACACAACATCCTGTTGGTGTTCGACGAAGTGATCACCGGTTTCGGCCGCACCGGCTCGATGTTCGGTGCCGACAGCTTCGGCGTAACGCCGGACCTGATGTGCATCGCCAAGCAAGTCACCAACGGCGCGATCCCGATGGGCGCGGTGATTGCCAGCAGCGAAATCTATCAGACCTTCATGAACCAGGCGACGCCGGAGTACGCGGTGGAATTCCCCCACGGCTACACTTACTCGGCGCACCCGGTGGCGTGCGCAGCGGGCCTGGCGGCATTGGACCTGCTGCAGAGGGAAAACCTGGTGCAGAGCGTAGCCGAAGTCGCACCGCACTTTGAGAATGTGCTGCACGGTTTGAAGGGCAGCAAAAACGTGATCGATATTCGCAACTACGGCTTGGCCGGTGCGATCCAGATTGCCCCGCGTGACGGTGATGCCATCGTCCGTCCATTCGAGGCCGGCATGGCGTTGTGGAAGGCCGGTTTCTACGTGCGTTTTGGCGGTGACACCCTGCAGTTCGGGCCAACCTTCAATAGCAAGCCGCAGGACTTGGATCGCTTGTTTGATGCGGTCGGCGAAGTGCTGAACAAGATCGACTGATTTCTCCTTCTATATAGAACAATTTTTCAGGAGCCCTGCATGAGCCTTATCCAGCATTTGATCAACGGTGAGATGGTCAACGACAGCGGCCGGAGTGCCGACGTGTATAACCCGTCGACCGGCCAGGTGATCCACCAGGTGCCGTTGGCCAGCCGTGAAACCATTCAACAAGCGATCGACTCGGCCAAGGCTGCGTTCCCGGCCTGGCGTAATACCCCGCCGGCCAAGCGCGCCCAGGTGATGTTTCGTTTCAAGCAGTTGCTGGAGCAGAACGAAGCACGCATCTCGCAGTTAATCAGCGAAGAGCATGGCAAGACGCTGGAAGACGCGGCCGGTGAGTTGAAGCGCGGGATCGAAAACGTTGAGTACGCGTGCTCGGCGCCGGAGATTCTGAAGGGCGAGTACAGTCGTAACGTAGGACCGAACATTGATGCCTGGTCGGACTTCCAGCCGCTGGGCGTGGTTGCTGGTATTACGCCGTTCAACTTCCCGGCGATGGTGCCGTTGTGGATGTACCCGTTGGCGATTGTCTGCGGTAACTGCTTCATCCTGAAACCATCGGAGCGTGATCCGAGCTCGACGCTGTTGATCGCGCAATTGCTGCAAGAGGCCGGTTTGCCTAAAGGCGTGCTGAGTGTGGTGCATGGGGACAAAGGTGCGGTGGACGCGCTGATTGAAGCGCCGGAAGTGAAAGCGCTGAGTTTCGTGGGCTCGACGCCGATTGCCGAGTACATTTATTCCGAAGCGACCAAGCGTGGCAAGCGCGTGCAGGCACTGGGTGGAGCGAAGAACCACGCGGTACTGATGCCGGACGCCGACCTGGATAACGCGGTGAGTGCCTTGATGGGCGCGGCGTATGGTTCCTGTGGTGAGCGTTGCATGGCGATTTCGGTGGCTGTGTGCGTGGGCGACCAAGTGGCGGATGCGTTGATTGCCAAGCTGGTGCCGCAGGTCAAGGCGCTGAAAATTGGCGCGGGCACTTCTTGCGGGCTGGATATGGGGCCGTTGGTGACTGGCCAAGCACGTGACAAAGTCAGTGGTTATATAGAAGACGGTGTGGCGGCCGGTGCTGAGCTGGTTGTCGATGGTCGCGGCTTGAGTGTTGCCGGGCACGAAGAAGGCTTCTTCCTGGGTGGTAGTTTGTTTGATCGTGTGACGTCTGAGATGCGTATCTATAAAGAAGAGATCTTCGGACCGGTGTTGTGCGTGGTGCGGGTAGATAGCCTGGAAACGGCGATGCAACTGATCAACGATCATGAATACGGTAACGGTACCTGTATCTTCACCCGCGACGGTGAGGCGGCCCGTCTGTTCTGCGATGAGATCGAAGTGGGCATGGTCGGCGTTAACGTTCCCCTGCCTGTGCCGGTGGCTTATCACAGCTTTGGTGGCTGGAAGCGATCGCTGTTCGGCGACTTGCATGCGTACGGTCCGGATGGGGTGCGCTTCTACACACGTCGCAAGGCGATTACACAGCGCTGGCCGCAACGGGCCAGCCATGAAGCGTCGCAGTTTGCCTTTCCTAGTCTTTAAGGCTCGGTAGGAAGAAAGCCGGCCCCTTGGGGCCGGCTTTTGCGTTTCTGAGGGCTTTTTGGCCTATATGACAGAAATGTGAAGAAAAGGGGTTGACGGCAGATTCTGGAAGTCTATAATTCGCCCCACTTCCGGCGCAGTCGAAACGGAAAACTCCTTGGTAAACAAAGAGTTATGCGGGATTCGACAGCGAGTTGCTTCAGTTCATCGAAGCCCAGAAGGAGTTGGTAGGGCAGTGTTGTTTGGCTCTATTAACGTTTCGATCCTCTCGGTCGAAAGCGGAGAAAAAGAGGTGTTGACAGCAGCGTGTAACGCTGTAGAATTCGCCTCCCGCTAACGAGAGATCGGAAGCGCAAGTGGTTGAAGTTGTTGAAGAATTCTTCGAAAACTTCTGAAAATAATCACTTGACAGCAAATGAGGCTGCTGTAGAATGCGCGCCTCGGTTGAGACGAAAGATCTTAACCAACCGCTCTTTAACAACTGAATCAAGCAATTCGTGTGGGTGCTTGTGGAGTCAGAC